>NHGO01000006.1 GCA_002172295.1 Gammaproteobacteria bacterium TMED139
CGTGGGGAACGCGTAATTGAATTCGCCAAAAACTTTTTGGATGAAAGCTGTCCGCTTAAAACGGGATCTCATAAAGATGCGATTGGTTACCAAATAGAAAATGGAGAGCTTAAAGTCTTTCTCGAATCAATGACAACCAAACTCGTTGATACATCAAAATTGAAAGGCTATAGAGGTGATTCAGCTAAACCAGCCAGCGTATTACTGGTGAATAATGACTTACACATAGAGGTTCAATTTGATGACAATTCACCAGTAGGGTCGACAGATCCAGCCGGCATCAAAGATGTAATCTTAGAAGCGGCGGTGACGACTATTCAAGACTGTGAGGATTCGGTAGCCGCGGTTGATGCAGGNGATAAGGTAGAAATTTATAGTAATTGGTTGGGCCTTATAAATGGTGATCTTTCAGACACCTTTATCAAAGGTGGAAGCGCGACAACTCGAGTTCTTGAGCCGGATAGGGAATTTAGTTCTCTGACTGGCGAGAAATTTACGTTGCCAGGAAGAAGTCTGCTTCTCGTGAGAAATGTGGGCCACTTAATGCGCAATAGCGCTATTATTGATAGCAGTGGTAATGAAATCTATGAAGGAATAATGGACGCAGTTATTACTAGTGCTATTGCCGTGCTTGATGTGGAAAGTAGGAATCAATTGTCAAATTCAAGGACAGGCAGCGTTTATATAGTAAAGCCTAAAATGCATGGAGCGAATGAGGTAGGATTTACTTGCGATCTATTCGAAGCGGTTGAAAATTTGCTTGGGCTAGAAAGGAACACGCTCAAAGTAGGAATCATGGATGAGGAGCGCAGAACCTCACTTAATTTGAAAGCTTGCATAAAGGTCGCGAGAGAAAGAGTCGTTTTTATTAATACTGGGTTTCTCGATCGCACCGGTGATGAAATCCATACTAGTATGGAAGCGGGTCCCATGATTCCAAAAACCAAGATGAAGGCGTCGAGTTGGATTACCGCTTATGAGGATAGTAATGTAGACATCGGCCTTTCCTGCGGATTGCAAGGAAGGGCTCAAGTCGGAAAAGGGATGTGGGCAATGCCTGATCTAATGGCGGCGATGGTAGAACAGAAAATTAATCACCCCGAATCAGGCGCTACCACAGCATGGGTTCCTTCACCGACGGCAGCAGTGCTTCATGCCATGCACTACCATCGAATAAGTGTCTTCGATCAACAGGATAAAATTATGTCGAGGGTGCCTGCAAGCATCGACGAAATCTTAAACATACCTCTGTTAGAGGACCCAACTAGTTTGACGGCTGAGGAGATTCAAACTGAGTTAGATAACAATGCTCAAGGAATTCTTGGGTACGTTGTTCGTTGGATTGACCAAGGTATAGGGTGCTCTAAGGTTCCAGATATTAACGACATTGGATTGATGGAAGATAGAGCGACTCTTCGGATTTCAAGCCAGCATATTGCAAATTGGCTTCATCATGGGGTTTGCTCAAAAGAGCAAGTTCGGAGCACGATGGAACGCATGGCTGGGATTGTTGACGATCAAAACAAGGAAGATCCTATTTATAATCCAATGGCTCGGGATTTAAAAAATTCTATCGCCTTTCAAGCTGCTTGTGATCTGGTTTACGATGGAATTAACCAACCAAGCGGGTATACTGAGCCGATCTTGCATGCCCGCCGATTACAAAAGAAGACTGAGGATTAATTTCTGAAAGCTCTTAGAAGTCCGAGTTAAGGCTGGACTTCTAGAACATTGCTTCAGCTAGCGACTGCCCTCTTCGCTTTGCATTCTTTCGACGGCCCGCGCGCCTGCTAGAATACCGACCATGCCATGGTTGCCCTCATGACATGCGTACTCATAAAGGTTTGCATCAAGTCGGGATAAGGGGAATTCGCCGGAAAAGTCAGAAGAAAACGTATCGGGGTCGTTAACAGAAAACCCATAAATTAGCTTGTTCGCTGCTTCGCGTCTGAAGGTCTCTGTTAGTGTCAGACTGTCTACAGGAAAACCGCGCAGGGTATGCCAATCGTTAAAGAATTTTGTTTCTACCACTAACGTGTCATCTTCCCAGCGACCAATGGAATCGCCCAACCATTTCTTCTGCGCTTCTGAGGCAGGATTCCGCTCGTCAGTTATTTTAATGATACGAGCATCATGAACCATTTCTGTGACTATCGTGACATAACCAGGAGATTGGACGATCTGATGATTACTGTTGTAGATTACCGGCATCATGACAGGCCCTGAGGTAGGGCCGAAACCAACTAGGCATCTTTCTCCGAGGCCACGGCCTTCTGGTCCATCATTACGGTCAGGGGAATTTGCGCGTCGCTCTCGAATTTTTTCCGTTACTCCTGGTAGTGTCTCTGGCATCCTTCCGTTTGGAGGGTCAATGATCGCTGAGGTTCTCATTTCACCACCTATTGTAGGTATGAACTGAGCGTCTTCCCGCCAAAAAAGATCGTAATTACCTATCGGTGGGAGTGATTCTGCGGCCACGGGCGCCTCNCTGTCTGGGTCGAGCGGCTCATTATCTTCATCAAACCGCNGCTGTTCCGCCCGCTCGATTTCCAGTGCTTCTTCTTCGGAATAAAAACGCTTTTCACCTAATTCTCTGGGTCTCTCGAATGGAATAATAGAACTATGTTTCCAGACTGCTTGTAAATCAGGGGCCCCCCACTCTGTGCGAGGTACCTCGTAATCTTGAGCTAAGGCCGAGTAAGAAGTAATTGTTAGTCCGATTAAAAGAGTTACTATGAAGTTCATTTTCATTTGCCTTCCTACAATCAAATATCTGACAAGAAATCAAAATTCCTCGCAGTTTTCTTATTGAAATTGTTATGTTTTTTCAGCTTTTGGAAAGCCGATAGCATAACACTCCCTGAAGATGAGTCAATTCGGGAATTGTTCTCAAAATTAGTCAACTCGCGTATTTGCAACATTTTGTGATTTCATCGGAAATATTTAATCTATACTTAAAATTTTGTCATGATAGGGAGTTCCAAAAATTTAACTATTATTTCGGAGAAGTGGTAACTCATGCCAAAAATAGCTTGTTTCTATCTTAATTTCGTCGGTGTGGTGCTGATTAGTTTTTCGTTGTCTCTTGGTGCGCAGGAGACGGGCAATGCGCGCGGCCTTATCGGTGAGAGCCCCTATGATGTTGTCAGCGGATGGCTTAAACCCTTCCAGGAGGATGGCTATGCCTTTGGCGGCAATTCAGCAATCTGGGCGGAAACGCCTGACAGAATAATAATAAACCAGCGCGGTGAGACCGTTTTGCCTTATCCCATACCAGAAGATTTCCCAGGATTCGCCGGAGCGCTGGGCATTAATGTGCTTAGAGAGGCGAATAGACGCGTTTGGCAAAACTGTCTGTTTGAGGTGAATGCCGAGGGCGAGACTATCAAGGTGTGGGACCATTTGGACTACCTCTGTGAGGGTGCCGATGGACCAGGACCAGAGCGCATTAGAGTTAATCCTTATGACCCGGAGCGTAAGCTTTGGGTGGTGAATCAGACTCATCACGAAATTCACGTAATATCTAATGATGGCAGTGAACTTTTAGCCACCTTCGGAGAGAGAGGGGTGGCCGGCGATGACGCGACGCATTACGGCAGTCCTCAGGATGTTGCGTTCATGCCAGATGGACGAATCCTAGTGGCTGATGGTCTGCTGAATAACCGAGTAATTGTATATGACAGTGAAATGAACTACTTGGGTGAATTTGGCAGTCAAGGAGATGGACCTGGTCAATTTAACACCATACATTCGCTCGCGGTCGGCCCGGGTGGCCGAGTTTTTGTTACTGACCGATCTGGNACTAACGGAGTTAATTTGTTTCGTGCCACAGAGGATCCGGCTGTTTTCGAATTTGAGAGATCCATTGGTGCGCCGCTTACCTTACCTTTAGATATCATTGTTAACGAAGACGATTTTTGGATAACTGATCTTGGTCCTTTACGCTTTATAAACTTCGACTTCTTTGGAAATATAAAGTACACCTGGTTAGTTCCAAGGGAACTACCAGATGGATATCTTGAGGTTCATACTTTCTCTGTTGATCCAGACGGAAATCTCTATGGGGGAGACAACCAGTATGGCCGTACTCAGAAATTTGTACCAAAACCGGACGCCGATCCAGAACTGTTGATTGAGCCGCCCTGGATTGCCCAATAAAAGGTAAGAATCAATGAAAACAATCAGAAAAATGACACTGACTTTGTTCTCAGCAATGATGCTCTTGGTTTTGGCAACGAGCACTTATGCGCAACGTGTCAATAAGCTTATTGAACTGTTTGAAAATGACGAACCCGGGTTTGGNGTATTATCCTTCGACTACTCGTTAAACAATGCAAGGTCTCTGGCGACTTCGGGCCTAGACTTTGTNTTTATTGATATGGAACACGCTCCCTTTGATGTTGAACGGCTGCGAGAGTTCTTATTAGGAATGACCAACAAGCGATCAATATTGGAGAAGGGCAGTTTACAGCCTGATGTAGTACCTTTTGTTCGAATACCAGCAGCAGGAGGTGCAGAGGAATTAATTGCGCAAGCGAAGCAGGTTCTTGATGTGGGAGTGTTTGGAATATTCTTTCCCGCGGTGCACACCCGCGAACAAGCAGAGCTGGCGGTNAGGGCGACTCGCTATCCTCAATACAATGGTGCACCAGATTTTGAACCTGCCGGTCTTCGCGGCAGAAATCCTTCTAATGCGGCATGGTACTGGGGGGTTAGTGATTACCATGCTAAAGCTGATGTCTGGCCTCTAGATCCACAAGGCGAACTTCTGGCGATGATGTTCATCGAATCAGCCGAGGGAGCCGAGAATATAGATGAGATCATAACGGTTCCTGGGCTGGGAGGCATTTTTATAGGGCCGTCTGATCTAAGCACATCTATGGGCTATTCGAGCCCCGCTGCACCCCAAGTCGAAGAGGCAATTCAGCGAGTTCTGCAGGCATGTCTAGCCAACGATGTTCCCTGNGCGATCACAACNGGANCAGGCTCAGTGCAGGATCGGATAGAGCAAGGNTTCAGTTTCGTCACAGTCGGAGCGGATGGCGGATTGAACGCTAATGCAGCGAATGCTCTTCAGATGGGCCGAGAAGCAGCTGGGCGAGATTAATTTGATATAGAGGAGAGGGTTGCGAGATAAAACTTGCGCCCTTCATGGTAATTCACCNCTATCTACATTATCTTGAATATCAAGNCCGGCCTATAGCTCATTAGATGCTGTCCGCAACTGCTATCTGCCTATGCTCTATTCAGAAAGCGACTCTCATGATTGAATTACAAAACATAAAAAAATCTTTTGATAATGAAAGATCCTTTGCTGTNTCTGACGTTTCTTTAAGCGTGGAAAAGGGTCAGTTGCTCGGACTAATNGGTGAATCAGGNAGTGGCAAAACAACTACTTTAAAAATGATAAACAGGCTTNAAGAGCCATCTTCNGGAACTNTTANAGTAAATGNNGNNAATNTTCTTCNTCAGGATGCNNTTNATTTGAGGCGGAGCATNGGNTATGTCTTTCANGGGATAGGGTTATTNCCNCACTATACCGTTTTGGAAAANGTGGCTGCTGTNCCNTCNTTATTAAAGTGGGAGTTATCNNANATNCATTCACGTTGTGAAGAGNTATTGCAAATGGTTGGGCTTTCCNTCGNTGAATTTGGTGGTCGCTATCCTTCNCAGCTTTCTGGNGGNCAGCAACANAGAGTTGGTGTAGCTCGNGCNCTTGCNGCAGCGCCNGAGGTCATGCTTATGGATGANCCTTTTGGTGCACTTGANCCGATAACTCGAGCGGATTTACAAGAAGAATTCAAACGGATACAGCAGCAGCTTAATCTCACCGTAATNATGGTTACTCANGATATGACCGAGGCGCTNCTGATGGCAGATCNNATAGCNGTGATGAAGNGTGGTCGAATACTCCAGATTGGNTCNCCTAAAGAATTNCTTAATCATCCAGANCANGANTANGTNAAGANACTNATTGAGATGCCGCGAAGANGAGCTANTCGGCTTGAAGAATTGATGCNNACNNTATGAATGNNAATCTTNGAGAGCAGCTTTTAATTCTACCGGACTACTTTCAAGGGCATTTGCTTCTTACTCTAATTTCACTGTCTATCGGCATACTAATAAGTGTCCCCCTCGGAGTGTGGGCGACNCAGNCTCCAANGATTAANCGNCCCNTACTTGCNNCNATNAGCATNATNCAAACTTTCCCAAGTGTNGCCATACTNGCNCTTGTTGTAGCCNTNNTGGGNGGGCANATAGGTGTGTTGCCGGCAGTGATTGCNTTAGTGCTTTATTCNATATTACCGATCGTCAGAAATACGGTGACAGGCCTCGATACAATTCCNTTGGAAATTGTTGAAGCGGCTCGCGGTATTGGTATGAGCCCANTACAAATTTTAATCAAGGTCAGATTACCACTGGCGTTACCTATCATAATTGCTGGAATTAGAACTGCAGCAGTNTGGACTGTTGGACTGGCGACTTTATCTACCTTNGTGGGTGCTACTAGTTTTGGTAATTACATATTTACCGGATTGCAAACGCGAAATTTGGTTGCTGTAACAGTAGGCTCNGTTGCTGCTGCAACATTGGCAGTGATTCTTGATACTCTGATTGCCGGAGTCCAGTGGTTAGTCGAGAATAGAAATCAATCAATTGATCTCGTTAAGTATAAGCGAGTTAGAAATGCACTTGCAGTTGGATTTTTGTTAGGCGTAGGTTTTTCAGTTTCTAGCATAGCTCCAAGGAGTGAGCCTGACTTCGTGGTCGGAGGGAAAGGCTTCACGGAGCAATATATTATTGCTGGTTTAATTGCTGCGGAATTGGAGGAGGCAGGTTTCAATGTTGAACAGCGTCTTGGCCTGGGAACTGAAATAGTGTACTCGGCAACGGCGAATGATACGGTCGACATTTATCTGGAGTACACTGGAACTGTTTGGGCAAACCGGATGAAAAATTCCGAAAATCCTGGCAGGGATTTTGTGATGGAGGGAGTTGTGAGTCATGTGGAGGGCGTCGATGGAATGGTTAGCATCGGCGCACTCGGGTTTCAGAATTTATATGCACTTGCTATGCGAAAGGACCGAGCAGAAGAGTTAGGAGTCCATACGATTGACGATATGATACCCATTGCGCAGGATCTGGTTGCAGCGGGCGACTTGGAGTTTTTTGGTAGGCCTGAGTGGGTTACTCTCAGGGAAACCTATGGGATCGATTTTTCAGAAAAACTGACTTTTGATGCAGCATTGATGTATAACGCCGTCGTCGATCGTCAGGTTGACTTAATCACTGCTTACACAAGTGACGGTCGTGTGGCAGCTTTCGATCTTAAGATTTTGGAAGACACTAGGAATGCTTTGCTGCCGTACGACGGAATTCTTATTGCTTCCTCTGTTGCTGCAGAAAACAACATCTTTATGGATGCTATGCAGGCTCTTGTTGGACAAATTTCGGATGAAGAGATGCGAGAAGCAAACAAGATAGTGGACGTTGATAGACGTCCAATTTCCGATGCTGTCCACTACCTGCAAACGGTGATCGATTAAAAACCCCCAGTTTTATTCATAAATAGCAGAACGTGCGGCTCTATGAATTTGGAGTGAAAGAAGTATGTCGTTATTTTGTATCATTCCAATGAATACTGTTTCGTTAACAGGATCTATCCAAAACCAGGAGCCAGCGATACCCCACCACCAATGTGTTCCAACAGGCGCGTTTTGAAAAACCATAGAGTCTTCTACGATCGCAAAATCGAGGCCAAATGCGTTTCCTGGATAGGGCTGCCCGATTTCTGTTATTCCTTCAGGCAACTGATTGCCCCTCATCAAATCAATAGCCTCTTCCGACAAAATACGCGTTCCGTTTAAAACTCCTTTATTCAGATGCATTTGAGCAAATTTCATATAGTCTGAAGCCGTAGACGTCAGGCCGTGCCCGCCTGCCAAGAATGCTGGCTTTTCTGTAAATGAACCCCCCAGNGAGCCGGGGAAATTGTCCGTTCTAAGNAGGGTTCCATTAGTTGGCATATACATCCGTGATAATCGGTGAGACTTTTCAGGCGATACAAAAAAACCTGTGTCTTTCATTCCTAGTGGTCCAAAAATCCTTTCTTGGAAAAATGTGTCTAAGGTTTGGCCAGAAAGCTTTTCAATTAGATAGCCCTGAACGTCTACGGAGATGCTATAGACCCATTTAGAGCCCGGTTGGTAATCNAGNGGAATNTCTTTCAATCGTGGCATGCTCTCAGCNAGAGTNGCGTCCCCTCCGATNCCNGCTTCANCNTACGCTTGNGCAATNGGGCCTCTCCCTANTGGCGGGAAGTATGTAAAGCCACCGGTGTGACTCATCAGNTCCCTGATTGTAGTTGGGTGATTCACAGATTCGGTTTCCCAGGTGCCGTCATCATTTGCTGANTTAGCCACTCTTAAGTCGGATAGNTCAGGCAAATGNTTNTCCAAGGGGTCGTCGAGCTCAAATCTCCCTTCGTCATGNAANATCATGAGTGCNGTNCCAGTTACNGGNTTGGTCATNGAGAANATGCGAAATATTGTTTCNTTCTCCATCNNTNTCTCNTCNTCNACNTTCTGGTANCCNAGAGCTTTATGCATTTGCACTCTTCCGTTTTGTGCAACCATTAGCACTGCGCCTGACAATTTTCCNTCGTCAATTCGGGATTGAATATCTGCTTCCGCTGCGTCTAGTCGAGATTGTTCGATATCCGCATAATTGCTTGGTGCAAATAAGCATAGAATAAAATAGAGACCCACTCGAACTACTAGGGGATNANTAGTTGACATTTACTGTTTCCTTAAGCTGAGTTTTTTAATCCAACAAAAATAAGTTAGATACGATACTGATTTCACCGCCGCATAAGTCTATTAGTGGCAGGTGGAAGTTATCATAGGTTACTGCGGAAGTGGAAAGCGTTCGAGAATTTTTCTAATTGCGCCCTCTGTTACACTTGAGCTGACGATATTCATACCACGATGGATGCCTTCTGCGATAAGCAGTGGGGTATGACCGATTTCATTCTCTTGATTCCAAATTGAAATCTCTGCACCCTGCTCGTATAAGTAACTTATAACAGACGGTAAGTGCTTGTATGCAGCACCATGCATCGCTGTGTTGCCTTTGGCATCTACTGCATTGATATCTCCCCCAAGGCTCATCGCAAATTTGACTGCTTCGAGGGCTTCTTCCTCAGTTCCCGGGTCCTCTCCTGGAGCTCCTGTTCCCAACCCAGCAGCAACCATTAAAGGCGTGCTGAGATCATCATTAGGCACATGAGGGTCTGCCCCTAAATCAACAAGTAAGCGCATCAGGTCCACATCTGCTGTTCGTGCAGCTAGCAAAAAAGCTGTGCCTCCTCGCATGTTAAGATCACTCACTCCGACGGGGGGGCGTTTGGAAACTTTCGCGTTTATGTCTGCACCGGCTTCTACGAGCATCCTCGTAAATTCTAAACTACCTAGTTTCCCAGAGCCTTGAGGGGCGGGATTGTTCGATCCAGCTTGGCCCGCTTTGCGAATCCAAGTAACTTGATGAATAGGAGCCCAGCCTAAAGGTGCAGCGTTTGGGTCTGCGCCCAACTCCAGAAGCAATGCAGCAGTTTCAAAATGAGCACTTCCNATCGCGAGNAGTAGNGGAGTCATTCCAGTTTGAGCAGCCGACGACATTCCGTTCTCGGTCACGACTGCTTCTCTTGCGGGNAGAGCTTCGTTCGCTAGAGCGCCACTCGCGATCAATGATTGGACAATTTTGGTTTCTCCTTCCCTGGCCGCAAAAAGAAGGGGCGTGAACCCTTTATCTGACCTTGCTGAAACTTCAGCTCCTTCGGAAACCAATAACTCTAACACTTCCAGGTTGCCTTCAGCCGCCGCCCACATCAGGGCAGTCTGACCTCTCCAACTCTCTCTTGCATTTACATTGGCCCCTGCTTCAATCAGCAAACTAACCACTTCTCTGACACCGGTGCGCGATGCTGTCATGAGCACCGATTCATTTTCTGCCATGACAGTATTAGCGAAGGCACCAGCTTCTAATAGCATTTTCACCATATCAGGGTTTCCGTTATTTGCTGCTAGCGATAGGGCAGCCACCTCGTAACGGTTTTTTGCATTAACATCCGAGCCTGCCCTTATCAGCAGCCGTGTCATTTCGAGGGAGTCACTATGCACCGCCCAGTGCAATGCTATTGAACCATCCGAGTCTGGAGAGTTTGCGTTCTCGCCCGAATCTAACAAAATTCGCAAGGAAGACAGGTCTTGAGCCTTGGCGGCATCAACAATAGAGTTTTGGTCCTCGGCTAAAAGTGAATTACCACCGAATGCTATTAAAGCTATTATTAAGTTTTTTAACATGCGTTAGTTCTCTAATTAGGCTGGATGAAACAGCTCATCAATTCGACCCGTATTGTCTGCGAAGTTGTCTAAATGCACTCCGACGCTGTCCAAAAGAGTAAGATGAAGATTTGCCAAGGGGGTTTGATCATCGCTATAGCGAATATGCCGGCCGCCATGTATTCCGCTGTTTGAGCCACTGACTACAACAATAGGCAGATTCTTATGGTCATGGACATCTGGATTACCCATTCCGCTACCCAATAAGTATGTTGAGCCGTCTAGCAAAGTGCCGTTTCCATCGGTTGTGTTAGCCATTTGCTCTAACATGTAAGAAAAAAGAGATACATGGTACTTATTAATTTTAGAGAGTTTCTCTAGTTGGACCGGATCGTTACCATGATGTGATATTGGATGATGTGGCTCAGTCACTCCAATCTGAGGATAGGTTCGATTGCTGGTTTCCCTAGCGAGTTGGAAAGAAACCACGCGAGTTAAGTCGGCTTGCAAGGCTAAAACTTGGAGGTCCATCATNAGCTTCACATGTTCTTCCCAATCCTCTGGAACGGTCGTGGGCCTTTCCAGGTCAGGTAGTTTCGCTTTTTCGCTTTGTGCTTGTGACATTTGTATGCGCCGCTCTACCTCTCTAACGGTATCTAAGTACTGNTCAATTTTTATTTTGTCTGCAGAGCTTAACTGCTTTTGATACTTGTTCATGTCTACCATTACTGCGTCTAGTAAAGAGGCGTTTGCTGATAGTTGAGCGTTTCGCTGCTCTGGGGTTCCCCCATCGCCAAACAGGCGCTCGAAAAGCACGCGTGGATCCGCTTCTGTGGGGAGAGGGGTTGTAGGGGATGACCACGACAAGCTGTTTTGATAGACGCACGCGTAGCCATTATCGCAGTTACCAACCTGAGAAATTATATCGGTACCAAGCTCCAAAGACGGAAAAGGAGTATTNGCTCCAATGACTTTGGCGGCTATTTGATCGACGGTAGTTCCCAGATAATAATCACTTCCTTCTGTGCGCTTGGCTTTGACACAGCTTAGAAAAGCGCAATTAGAAGAGGCGTGATTCCCAGTGGTGTGCGCATCATTAATCTCGAGATTCGAGATGACCGACACGTTATCAATAAAGGGGTTCAGTGATTCTAGAGATGGCGTCAGGCTTTTTAGTTTTCCTTCCTGCTGAGGGACCCAAGGTGCTGGGTTCATTCCCATCGGCATATAGACATAACCTAAACGACGAACAGGTTCAGTTAACTGACTGGATTGTGCAAGCGCTGGCACCATAGCATCGAGCAACGGCAAGGCAACGGATGCTCCTATTCCTCTTAGAATTGTTCTGCGCGGTAATACCTTTTTGGTGATTATCATAAGGTTCGCCTCATTTGGAAAGGTGTGCTCTTCACAAGAGCCAAAATTATGGAACTNAAGCTGTAATCGTTAGCGGCAGCTTCTTTGGTGATTGATCTGATTGCAGGTGCGTCGTAATACTCTAGCCCGCGTCCGAGGGCGTAAGTAAGTAACTTTTCGCTCATCGTGCCGACGAAAGCCTCCGGGTTTTTTACCAACATATTGCGTAGACCGATTACTCCGTCCAGAGATTCACTGCCTGGAAGATTACCAGACGTATCGATTGGCGGATGGTCGCTATTGACGTTCCGTATTCGTCCGATTGCATCAAAATCCTCCATAACTAGCCCGATCGGATCCATGACTTCATGACAAGANGCGCAAACAGGGTTGGCTCTATGTTGAGCCATTCGATCGCGCATGGTCTCTATCTTCACCTCCGACTGATTCTCCGCCAGTGCCGGGATGTCATCAGGCGGGGGGGGCGGTGGAATACCTAGCACATTCTCTAGTACCCACTTCCCTCTTTGGACCGGTGAGGTTCGGGTTGCATACGAGGTAACTGTTAAGACACTTCCATGACCTAGAAGTCCAACTCGCTCGCTAGCCGGGTCAAGGGCTACTTCGCGAAAGTGATCTCCGTACACATTCGGAATGTCGTAGTGGCGAGCCAGCCTTTCATTTAAGAAGGTATAGTCTGCGCTGAGTAATTCCATAACATTTCGATCATCGGCAATAATATTTTCGAAAAGCATCTCCGTTTCTCGCCGCATTGCCTGGCGAAGATTGTCGTCGAAATCTGGGAACAGTCGCAGGTTGGGGTCGACTGCATCAAGGTTTCGCAGATAGAGCCACTGGTCGGCAAAGTTCGATGCCAGCGAAGCCGCTTTTGGATCGGCTAGCATTCGCCTGACTTGTTGCTCTAACACTTCTGAATCTCTCAGCGACCCTTTTTTTGCCAATTCCATCAATTCTTTGTCGGGAATGCTGCTCCACAAAAAGAAGGAGAGTCTGGAGGCTAGCTCCAATTCACTGATGGCATAGATTTGACCGGAAGCGAAATCTTTCGGATCTTGCTCGATTCGAAATAGGAACTCTGGGCTGACTAAAAGTGCCCGAAGCGCCATCTCAATGCCAGGCTCAAAACCCTCCTCTTTATTTACTTGATCAAAGAACTTTAGGGGAGTTGCTATATCCTCATCTGAGACTGGTCGTCGGAACGCCATAGTGGCGAGATCGGTGATTATATTTCTTGCGCACTCACCAGCTGACTTCCCATTATCTGGCTTGCAACTCAAGATACGTTCACGACTGCTGGTCTCGGATACACCTGCCGAATCATATGGCCCTGCGATAGAAACCGATAAGACAGCAGGTTGCTGCCGGGGATGCCTGTCTCGATTGAAATGAGCCTGATAGGGCTGTCTCGTGCTTTCTATCACCGCGGAATTCTTCTTAATGAAAGTAACCCCTACGTCGCGGGACCCCGCAAGAACAAAAGCGGAGGTTTGAAGCCCGGTTCCCGCTCCCTGGTCAGAATAGTAGAACGTGGCAAATCTTTCAGAGCGATTAGGTTCAACTTCGAAGATGGCTACCTGGTCTCCATCAATATTGACCTCCACTTCGTGAGCTTCGGTAAGACCTTCTATATTTTCATTGCGGTCTCTGGCTAATGTGACGTCTATACGGTAGTTGCCGTCACGAGGAAAATGATAGCTAAATTGTGTCCCACCTCTCGTGCCGAATGGTAGTCCTTCAAACCGGTCTTCCTGGGTNCGGTCAGCCGCCACTAGCTCTACATGGCTTGAGGGGCTATTCAGAGGAGCGCCAATTGCTAAACGGGAAATCTTCTGTGCGGCCGCAAGATAGCGCTCCATTAATGTTGGCGATAGATTAGTAAGGTTAACGTTGTCAAAACCAAAACTAGCGTCGTCCTTTGGGAGTAGTTCTGACACATCGATATTCAGATCGAGTATGTCTCTGATCGCATTCTGATATTGCTGCCTGTTGATACGGCTGAACGCTGCAGTGCGCCCCGGGTTGGGATTGTNTAGCGCGACGGCATCCAGAGCGCTGGCCAAATCAGATTCAAACTTCTCGAAAATTGCCTTCTCGGGTCTTGGCATCCCAGTTGGCGGCATTGCATTAGCTCGGAGTTTCCGCAGAACTCTCTCCCAAACATCTGGGTGCTCCTCAATGTTACTAATATCGTATTTATCAAGCTCGAGGCCGCCAGTTTTAAGAGTACTGTTATGGCAAACGACGCAGTATTGATCAACAATTTGGGTATTGGTGGGACCTGCTGAAGCCAAATTTGCTGAAGCGTCGGAGTTCAAATAAGGAGAAATAGTTGGCCGTATATACGCTGCGCTCGCTACGAGGATAATTAAAAAGGTTATTGACGCAAAAAGCCCTGTTTTATTCATTTGCCCTCCATTTTGAAGGTGCTTATTTTAATTGGTTACCTTGTTTAGCCATCTAACTAAGATCAACAAGTTTGACCTTTCAACTTAAACTGCCCCTCGTAGGCTGTCAAGGGCATTCAGAGGTTCTCTGAAGCCCATTTTGTCTGGGTTGTGGCTAATCAGCTATGGAGAATTCTATGCGATCAAATACAAATTTGTTGTAATTCTCGAGTAGAGGGTTCCTCGCTGCAGAAAATTCAGTCCATAGCTGGTATTTCGATGATTCTCTCCGAACGAAGAGTTTACTGGTTTTAAATTCTGCAGAGACTACCGATCCGGCGAGATCTGATGATACATTAAGTTTATCGCTGCAATTTTCGGCCTTTTGACTGCGGGGGTACAAGTCACTTAATACCAGAGTGGGACCAACTAATTTAAAACTTAAGCTGAATAATGACCTCTGTTCAGCTGAGTTGTTCGTGACCGTCACGCAGTCNGAAATTAATTCCGAAGTGGTCGTGTAATAGTTAGTGCCCATAGAAAATTCTTCGTAAAGACTTTCATTGACTGTAAGAGCGGCTCTTACGACATCACCCCATATGTCATAACCCTTCGCGTTCAAATGAAGCCCATCTGACACAAAAATATCTTCGCGTACCTGACCATTTTCTTGAACTAAATATGTGTCCACGTCCACATGATTAATCTTACTATCTCTGTTTGCCCTGTCGGCGAAACCTTTATTAACAGTTTTTGCTTGGCTCCAAAGGTGAGCTCTCGCAGTACTTGGCTTCACAGAGAGCACATAGATTCGCGCAAAAGGGAGCGAGGTTTCTATCATGTCAATTAATGTGTCGAATTGGGAAAGGATTGTGGATGGGGACAGGCCCCACGCGAGGTCGTTATCGCCCTCGTATAAAACGATTGCTCGTGGGTTGTATTTAGCGATTATGCGATCAAAGTAGTAAATCACATCGTTCATAACGCTCCCTCCAAAACCCCGATTTATCACTGTGAGAGGCGATAGCTCGACTTTTGCATCATTCCAAAAGAGAAAGCTGGAACTTCCAACAAGCAAAATTGCATCTGTGGGTGGTGGAGATGAGAAATCTTGTTCTTCGAATTTNATAATCTGCGACAGGTATCTAAGGGGATCTGGTTGATATTGAGCGAAGCCCAACTGGGCTTGGCTTGCAAAGAATATGGCCCACCATACTTTCTTAAGGCAACGCACAAACATCCAAATAAAACNNGTCATAGGTGCGCCACTCCAGATGGCTTTGGGAGTTGATTCGCAACGAAATAGCCGAACTAGTGCTACGCGACTCCAGCACCGCGAACGCCGACATAAACCGAATACAAAGATTGGCTTGCGGTCATGAAGAGACGATTTCGTTTTGCTCCTCCAAAACAAACATTTGCACAAACTTCTGGTAGTCGGATAACACCAATTGTGTCGCCGTCGGGGGCAACAATTTGTACGCCTGGTCTCGCGCCTGCCCACACATTGCCGTCTACATCGCAGCGAATTCCATCAGCTGAGGTTCGGGAGTCTGTAGTCGGATCCACTAACTCTGCAAATACTCGCCCGTTTCGTAATCTGCTGCCATCCACATCCCAGACTTTGATATCTCTTCCTGCGCCAGTATTTGCTACATAAAGCAGAGAGTAGTCAGGCGAAAAACATAGACCATTCGGCGCATCGATGTCGTCTGTTACGCGATTGATTTGGCCGGAAGAGTCGACCCTATAAACAGACAAGGGGTGCAGTTGGTCCGCTCGGTTTCCTTCGTAGTTCCCTCTGATGCCATAAGGTGGATCGGTAAACCAAATGCTTCCATCAGGATGTACAGTTGCATCGTTCGGAGAGTTAAGGGGCTGACCTTCGTAACTATCTGCAATCACTGTGACGGAGCCGTCATACTCGTAGCGAACAACTCTGCGATTGCCGTGTTCGCAAGAAATTTGTCTCCCTTGAAAATCGAAAGTATTCCCATTGCTATTGCCTGACGGGTTCCGGAACTCAGTCACGCGATTGTCGTCCTCAATCCAGCGCAATTGTCGATTATTAGGGATGTCACTCCAAACAAGAAAACGTCCTACGCCATTCCATGCAGGACCCTCGGCCCACATTGTGCCTATATGGTGACGTTGCATCGGAGTATTAAATAAAATATAACGCTGGAAGCGGCTATCTAGGGCGACTAAGTCCGGGTCGGGATATCTTAATGGCGTGTTTCCCGACCAGTCTCGGGGAGCGGCTGGTTCAAGTTCCTGAGAGTTAACTATATTGGGTAAGAGTGATACAGCTGCTGCGCTTGCAGCCATGAAGTCGCGCCGTTTCATATAAACCTCTTTAATTTCTTTTTGTTTTAGTTCGAAAAATGATTCACCGCAGAGAACCGATAAAGAAAGATGCTAATGCAAGCTGAAGGCCTTGTCGAGATTACGAATGAATTGGATGCCGCAAATTAGATGTCTTATTAGGAGGAGTCAGCTGCGTCTAAGAATGGTCCATCTACGCATAAGCGTCGCCCATCTGGTGCATCGCACGCACCGCAGATACCAACGCCACACTTTGTGAGATAGTCGATGGCATTATGGATTTTATTTGGTTGCACATACTTTCGCTGCAGGGTCTCTGCAGCGCGAACCATTGGGGCCGGACCGCAGTTGTAAAACACCAGCGAATCCAATTCNNCACTTGATAAATTATTAAGATTTCTCTCTAACAGCTCTGTTATTAATCCCTTNGCGCCGTAACTACCGTCATCTGTAGCTACGTGTAGATTGCCTACTTTTTCTGACTCCTCTATGAAATAAAGCCGTTCTTTTGAGCGCGCGCCGAAATAAATATCTGTGTTACCGAAGTCCCGGGCGAGTTGATAAACTGCGGCGAGACCGGTTCCACCGGCAACGGCTATTATTTTAGCGTTCTTAGGAGGTTTTACAGCGTTTCCGTGGGGACCCCTAACGTAAGCTTCAGTTCCNACAGNCAAGGTCATCAGTTCTTTGGTGAAGTCTCCTAAATTTATAACTGCAAGCTTAAACGGGTCATCCACAAGAGCGGAAAACGGCTTTTCGCCTAGCCCTGGTATCCAAAGGAAAACAAATTGACCAGCTTCGATTTTCACTTTTCGATCAAAAGTTAATATGCAAATATCTTCCGTAATTTTCTCGTTCTTGACTAGTTTCACTGGTTGGAAATCCATGTCTATGTCGTACCGAACCAGTTCTTCAGAGTCGTTTGTTTTGTTCTCAAGATCTTTTGTTAGTACTTTAAAATAAGTCGCTATTTCTTCAGTTGTCATCCCAATGAGGGCTGACCCTATTCCAAAAACTGACGCACCCTTTTCTCGAAATCGGTGGACGTCAGTCGCACCGCTGATCCCACCGCAAGCAATTATTGGACAATTAACTGCGTCACGTATTTCGGANACGCACTTTAAGGCGACTGGCAAAATTTCTTTCCCAGACACTCCACCTTTCTCATTGCTTAAAATCGGATGACCNAACGCGTCATAGCGTTCAGGTCCCATGGTGTTGATCGCGCATATNGCATNNGCACCCCCATTCACAGCAGCTCTAGCTATCTCTGCAATGTTGGGAACATTTGGAGTTAATTTCGCCACAACAGGCACANCAACNGCAGCTTTAACAGAAGAGACAATCTCCTCGACTAANGCCGGGTCCTGTCCCATGGCCATTCCAAGGCCTTTTGCGTGTGGNCATGAAAGATTAAGCTCTAAGCCGTCTCCGTAAGGAGCTAACTTTTTTGCGACATCTACATATTCTTCCACAGATGCTCCAAAAATAGATATTAACAAGAAGCGATCGTGCGGGATTGCAAGTTGAGCCAGCAACTCGGCTGACTTTTTTACTCCAGGATTGGTGAGTCCAACCGCGTTTGTAAAACAGCCAGGTTGGTACTGTGTCAGGATAGGTTCTCGATAGCCTTGACGAGGTTCAGGNCCAATGCTCTTAGTGGTCAGAACCCCAACTTCAGGTATTAGATCAAAGAATCGATGAATTATATTTGTGGAGCAAGTTACGATTCCAGATGGAATCGTAAAAGGACCAGAAAGATTCTTTCCTAAAAACTCGTTTTTCAAGGTGTTCGACAATATAAGTGAGCTGTTTTTGAAGTGTGTATTTTAAAGCTTTAATGCCCAGAACGCACTANTTCAGTCTAACCTTTGGNGCAAAACTAAGAATTAGTTTTGGTTTTGAAGGCTAAAAATCAAGAATTGAAATTTATTAGCTTAATTAAATTAACGCTTTGAGAGCAGGCTTGGTCACTTTACCCATTGCATTTCTGGGTAGAGCCTCAACAATCTTTAAATACTTAGGAATTTTGTAGGAAGACATTTTTCCATCACACCAAGATTTAAGAGAATCGAAATCCAAAGTTGAGCCTTCTTTTATTGCAGCTACTGCCGTTACGGCCTCTCCCCAGGTGTCATCTTCAACGCCGATCACAGCAACTTCTGAGATTGAATCATGTGTCAGCAGGACCCCCTCTATCTCAAGCGCCGATAGCTTATAACCACCCGACTTGATGATATCAACTGAGGACCGACCCATTATGCGGTAGTAACCGTCTTCAACAACGGCAACATCGCCAGTGCAAAACCAACCGTCTCTGAAAGAGCTCTTTGTCGCTTCCTCATTGTCCCAGTACTCAAGAAAGACGTTGTCTCCCTTGATACGAATTTCCCCAGCTTCTGCTTCATTCTGCACAGGGTTATCGTTCTCATCAAAAAGTTGACAGTCTACGCCTGGTAACGGTTGGCCGACTGCTCCTGCCCGACGTTCACCGTTGTAGGGGTTAGAAATACCCATGCCGATCTCTGTCATGCCATATCTCTCTAGCAATGTTTGCCCCGTCAACTCTTTCCATTGTTTAAACAGCTTTACCGGGCATGCGGCAGATCCGGAAATGTTGAGGCGCATTTTTTTGAAACCGTCACAAATTTCTCGAACCTTCCTCTCATCTATGGTTTCAAAGTATTGAATAAGTTTCACATATATCGTAGGGACAGCCATAAAAACATTATAAGTGCCAATAGTAATTTGTTCTGAAATTTTAGGGATGTCAAAATTTTCAAATAAGTGTACTGTGGCGCCTGCCCATAGGCCGCAACTCAGGATATTAATTATTCCATGTATATGATGAAGGGGAAGAAACAGGGGAATGACATCTTGGTCGGACCATTCCCACGCTTCTATCAGCGTTGTTATTTGTGCGCTGATTGTTTTATGAGTACTTACTACTCCTTTTGGCTTGTTAGTGGTGCCTGAGGTAAACAACATCATTGCCCTTCTTTCCGGGGCAATAACAGGAAGTTTCTTTGCTGTTGTTGCTAAAACATNGTCGACAGAAAGGAGTTCTATCTCAAGGGAGTTGCAGAGATCGCGCAACGAGTCGTGGTACTGTAGGCCTGCCACCATCCTGGTCACGTTAGCACAGGTGAGGTAGTGGTCAAGCTCGGAAACGGCTGAGGCAACATTAAGTGGTACTGCTATCCCTCCCGCTCGCCATACCCCATGCATGGCTGTGACATAGTCCAAGCTGGCCGGCAGAAAGAATGCAATACGTTCCTCTTTTAAATCTTCTTCCTCTCCAAGAACGCCAGCGGCGAATAGATTAATNCTNTCATTGACCTCGGAGTAGGTGTGACTCTTGGTACCTTCCATTAAGGCTATCTTATNACTGTTGCTATTTAANNATGGAAAAGACGTTTCAGACATAATTGCTTCCGCTAGTTAAATTTNTTCAGCATCAATAGATTGTGCTTACCACAAAGAACAGAATTGATGGGCCTAACAAGCAGCCTACCCCAGTNTAAAATGTTGCTGTCATNGCCCCATANGGNACGAGTTTGGGGTCCGTNGCTGCCAAGCCTGCTGCGACACCGCTAGTAGTGCCCATCAGCCCGCCGAAAACCATTGCAGACTGGGGATTATCCAACCCTATGTATTTTGCTACCAAGGGTGTACCTATCATCACTAAAATTGATTTAACCAAGCCAGCCGCTACACTCAATGTGATTACTGTGTCTGAGGCTCCGATCGCTTCACCAGTGACTGGACCGACTATATANGTGACAGCTCCAGAGCCGATTGTTGTGATGGCGGCTGCGTCAGTATAGCCAAAAAGAACAGCAACGACGGCTCCCACTAAAAAGGAGACAATAACACCAGCGAAAATGGAAATTCCGCCTGCGACACCAGCTTTTTTTAATTCGCTCAACTTTACTCCAAAGGCGGTCGCAACAATTGCGAAATCCCGCATCATGCCTCCACCCATTAGACCGATGCCGCCTAGCAAGGCTATGTCAGCGACACCNGTGCTTCCGCCTGTCGCAATACCCCCAAAATATGCTGCCACTAACCCCAGCGCTATGGCTATCGCTGAGCCATGGATTCGGCCAGCGGTCAATTTGTCGGCAAGCAAATAGGAAATCCAGATAGTTATCCCTACAACGGCAAAAGCGACTACTAAGTTGTTACGAACAAAAACTGTTTCGATGATATCCATATGATATTTCCTTAGCTTTTATCCGTTGAAGAATTATTGCCAATCCTGCTCAGAACAGGAACTAGTGCAAAGCTAACGGTCACTGCCGCAACCCCGGCTACCAGAGCTAATAGTCCGCCTTCTGTCGCGCCCGCCACATCTTGTCTTGCCGCCATGGCAACTACAATTGGTATGTACATCGCGCTCCAGAATTTGATGCCATTGCCCGCTGCGCCATCCGCTAGTGACTTAAACTTTTCAGAATTGCTCGCCAGAACTAGGAAAATCATCGCTATTCCCACGCCACCGACATTAGCATCAACATTTAAAGCTACACCGATAGACTCACCGAGTAGCATGCCCAAGATCAGGCAGCCCGACAAAAGTGCTACACCATAAACAATCATTATTATTTTCCTTTTTAGGTAGCGTTAGCGTACTTATAACGAAATTGGATGATATGCTGGCGTTCGATTAAGTGCAATTTGGGATGAGAACGGTGAATCCAACTTGCTAAAGGTGCTTGCAATGCCATAATGGAGGCCATGAAGTGTTTTTACCTAAAGTTTAGTAGGGTTTAGATAGTGGAGATGGACATGACAAAATTCAAATTGATTCTGTTAGGCCTCGTAATCAGTTTTTCCTCGGTTAATTATGCGGACAAACCTTTTAGTGCCGATCAGTCTTTTGGCGGAGAGGTGCCAGTCAATGGCGATCCAGTTACTCTTAAAGAGGCTATAGGCAGTATAGAGGAAGCCGAGGGCGAATTTATAAAGATAAGGGGTCAGATAACCGAGGTCTGTCAGGCGAAGGGGTGCTGGATGATCCTGGTTGATGGAGATACTTACGCCAGAATTACCTTTGAGGACTATGGTTTTTTTGTGCCAACAGAGACTAGCATGCAACGCACGGTAATTTTCGGTCAGCTAAGCCAGCGAACCCTGTCTGGTCAACAAGCGGAGCATTTTGCGCAAGACGCGGGATCTCAATCTAAAATTAAGCTTGAAGGAGAAATAAGGGAATACTCTATCCTTGCGAGAGGGGTGCAGTTGGAAAATAGAAGCTGAACAGTCTGAGTTAATCAATTTAAAAGGAAGGTTCAACCTTCCTTTTTTTTGCTGTGAATAAAGGCAGAAGATTATGCTAGGTTCCCGACCTGCTACTTTTGTAACAGGCCGGGAATTCAAGGAGCATTTGGATACAAGCTCAATTTATTAGCATGTATCTCAAACAGCGCAATACATCATTAGATCACTATGTTGTGTTGCGGGGCCNATGCTAGCACTCTATATTGTGTCACACAAGGTTGGAGTGACACGAAAGGTAGCCGAAACGACTTTATAAAATCTAGCATGGGGGTGGTATTAGAGGATAGTAAAGTAAATACTTTACTATCTCAGGTATTTTCCTGATTAATTAGGCTGAGCCAATGTTTGGGTCAATAAAATTGCTCATAATTCTCTGAGCCAGATGTTTTTGAAGGACACGACCTGGCCATGGTCCTGAAGAAGCAGTGGGAGTTTGCTTGTGCAGTCCATTGTTTCTCGGATTTCGTAGGGTTCGCAGACGGCGGCATATTCAGGCACATTCGGGAATGTGCTTCCAAGTACTTCGACNTGATTTAGTACTAAAACTCCATTCTGGAACAAAGTAATGTAGGCGGGTGATTTCAGTTCCCCGTCTCTTGTATATATTGGAGCTTTAAAAACAATGTCATAGCTTTGCCACTCCCCTGGGCGTTTTGATGCATTAACAAGGGGTGGATATTGGTGGTATACCGAGCCTGCCTGACCATTCACGTATGTGGGGTTCTCCCAACTATCTAACATTTGTATCTCAAACAAGGCCTGCATGAATATGCCGCTATTACCTCGACTTTGACCCGAACCGACTATTTCTGCGCTTGGTTTCCACTCAATATGCATCTGAATGTCGCCGAATGACTGTTTGCTCACTAATGTTCCTGTGCCGTTTGCGACCGTGAGAACCCCTTCTTCGATTNTCCATTTCGAGGGCTCCCCCGACCGCACATGCTCCCAACTATCCATATTTGTCCCATCAAAGAGAACGATCGCGTCGGATGGTGGTGCGCCGTCGATGATTCCTGTGACTTTCGGGGGTATCGGGCCGCTTGGGTCCCCAAGAATGGGTGTTTGCGCCGCAATCTGAGTCGTATTCAAAAGAAGTAGAAGTGCTCCAACAAATAATCTCATCCAGCTGCGCCCCTATCAGAAGTAAGTGTTTTTTAGAGTATTAAAACTGTATGCAACCGAATTCATGCCGTCCTCCGGGAAGTCATGTTCAACGAAATAATGCTTGATCCCCGCTGTTTCCGCGTATGAAAAGATCTCAGAAAAATCTATTTCGCCCTTGCCTACATCAGCCATTTCNCCGTCAGGGCTCCGGTCTTTTACATGGACCAATGGAAAGCGACCAGGGTTTTCTCTGAACAAGGAAATCGGACTTACGTTCGCGTTCACTGCCCAATATAAATCCAGCTCGAAATAGACCGTGTTGGCATCTGTCTGAGCTAGAAGGTGCTCATACCCTGTTCCAGTCCCTTGTGCCTCGAACTCAAAGCTATGATTGTGATAGACAATGGTCAAGCCGGCTTCTTTGCATTTTTGTCCCACTTCGTTCAATGTTTCTGCGTGCTTTTCGAAATCCGACAGTGTGCGCTCAGCGGCCGGAACCGAGGGGATGACAATATAGCTTTGACCTATCTCTGCCGCGATATCAATTTGTTTGTTCAGATCGTTNCGAATGAGGTCAAGTGATATGTGGGATGCAGGAGACGACAGCCCGAGCCTATCGAGTAGATCTCNTACCTCTCCCGCTGACCTTCCGTAATAGCCAGCAAACTCCATTTCCTTGTAACCGAGCTCAGCAACCCTCTCCAAGGTCCCTTCAAAATCATTAGTCATTTCCTTGCGCAGAGTGTAAAGCTGAAGACCAATACGATCTACTTGACGTCCTTGCGACTGAGCTGCCATTGTCGGCAATAAGGTTAGAGCGCTTGCCGCGGTTATTTGACGCAGAAATTGTCGGCGGGACTGCAATTGATTCTTCATTCCTAGTTCTCCTAATTTCTAGAAACACTAGTCTATCGGATCGGAGAAAATAGTGACAGCTAGCGAATAGCTCTAGCAGGTCTATACATCAAGTGATAGCCACACCGCGCCGGACTCACTTGAGCTAACAGCTGTCTCGACAAAGCGAACCCCTCTTAACCCGTCTTCCACGTTAGGGACCAGAGAGTTAATTTCAGACTTATTGTTGTGGGCAGTAATTAAATCAGCTGAATCTCGGTAAATATTCGCAAACCCTTCAATAAAACCTTCGGGGTGCCCACTCGGTATTCTTGTTGCATCACTGGCCGCGCGGCTTAGTGCAGATCCTCCCCGTGATATTAAGTTAGCAGGCTCTCCTAAGCGCGAAAATTTAAGATAATTCGGATTTTCTTGAGACCACTCTAGACCCGCTTTGCTGCCAAAGATCCTCAACCTAAGTCCATTTTCATTGCCGGTCGCCACCTGACTGACCCATAACATTCCCTTCGCGCCGTTTTCGTACTGCAATAAAATGCTTGCGTTGTCATCGAGTATCCGGCCCTCAACAATTGAATCTAAGTCCGCCAATAGTGAGGTTGCACGGAGTCCAGTAACGAATTCTGATAAGTGAAAAGCATGGGTCCCGATATCACCTATGGCTCCTCCTTTGCCTGCCTGCTTTGGGTCGGTTCTCCATAAGGCTTGCTTATTGCCGGATTTTTCTATGTCGTTTGCGAGCCAGTCCTGAGCATATTCCAATTGAATAACTCGTAATTCGCCTAATTCATTATTAGCCACCATCTCGCGAGCCTGCCTTACCATCGGATAGCCGCTATAGTTGTAGGTAACAGCGAATACTAGACCGGTTTCTTTCGCCACCGCTGCCAACATTTCAGCGTCTGCTAGATTGCTTGTAAGTGGTTTGTCGCAGATCACATGAATTCCTTTTTTCAGGAAAGCTTCAGCTACCGTTGCGTGTAAATGGTTTGGGGTAGCTATGGCGACCGCCTCAATACCGTCCGGCAATGCGCTTTCCATTTCTGCCATAATTTCATAAGAGGAGTAGCTGCGGGTCTCAGTAACCCCAAGGTCGAGGGCTGACTCTTTTGCCCGTTTCGCATCGGCGCTGAAAGCTCCTGCCAGAAGCTCATAACGGCCATCAAGCCTTGCCGCCATTCGATGAACTTCTCCAATAAAAGAACCTTTACCACCGCCGACCATCCCAAGTTTGATTCTGCCCATTTTCATTTAAGTCTCGTATAGTTTGCGAACTATCTATTGTTGGCCTGGAGTTGCTATCTGGATAGGGAACACTGACACTCGAATTAGCTTATGCCCAGAATTTGCTTATTTTTTTCTTCATCTATCCCGCTATCAGCAAAATCATCAAAAGCTTTCTCTGTAACGCGAATAATATGATCCTTTATAAAAGTTGCACCTTCTCTAGCGCCGTCCTCTTGATGTTTCAAACAGCACTCCCATTCAAGGACAGCCCAGCCTTCGAAATCGTTTTTCGCAAGTTTCGAAAAAATGGCTTTGAAATCAACCTGCCCATCACCAAGCGAGCGGAATCTTCCAGCCCTATTTATCCAAGGCTGATATCCACCATATACTCCCTGTTTAGCTGTCGGGTTAAATTCTGCATCCTTAATGTGAACCAACTTAATGCGGTCCTTATATTCATCCAGAAAAGACAGGTAGTCGAGTTGTTGCAGAATCAAGTGACTAGGATCGAAAAGTATATTGCATCTTGGATGGTTGTTAACTCTTTCCAGAAACATCTCGAAGGTTATTCCATCATGTAGATCTTCGCCAGGGTGAATTTCAAAACCGATATCGACACCGGCTTCATCAAACGCATCGAGTATCGGCCGCCAGCGTTTTGCGAGTTCATCAAATGCCAGCTCCACTAGACCATTCGGTCTTTGGGGCCAGGGATACAAATAGGGCCAGGCAAGAGCTCCTGGAAAACTTGCGTGACTGGTTAGACCCAGGTTTGCAGAGGCTTTCGCGGCGAGTTTAAGCTGCTCAACAGCCCAAGTTTGTCGCGCCGCGGGGTTATTTTGTACTTCCGGTGCCGCAAANCCGTCGAACAATGAATCGTAAGCAGGGTGAACAGCAACTAGTTGACCTTGTAAGTGTGTCGACAACTCGGTGATTTCAATACCATGCTGTTGGAGGATAGCTTTAACTTCATCGCAATAAGTTTGACTTTCAGCAGCATTCTTTAGATCGAAAAGTCTCTCGTCCCAACTCGGAATTTGAACTCCTTTAAAGCCCAAATGTGATGCCCACGCCGCTATTTCTTCCAAAGAATTGAAAGGTGACTGATCGTCGGCAAATTGCGCGAGAAAAATCGCCGGTCCTTTGATCGTTTTCATGCAAAGCTTCCTTATAAATATCGATGTGCTGAGATTAACTTATAATCTGTTGAACATGTTAGGTAGGACTCTAGAGTTAAATTGTTTCTGACCGTCAATTAAGTGTGACCGCAACTCCTCAGCGACTCTGGGGAACTCGCGAGTATAGCTGTAAGTTTCCGTTGGGTCTTTTTCCAGGTCGAATAGCAATCCGTAAGGTGCATAGTAAGAATTAGAATTATCGAAGCTGGGAACGCCAGTGCGGTAGAAAGTTTCCACGACCAGTTTCCATTTCCCGCTTCGCACGGCGGCTATTCGATCATTATTAAACAGATATAGAAATTCGTGTGCAGAATCTTCATTATTTGTCAGCACGCCCCGCAAGCTTTTTCCGTCTAATGTACCCTCTCGAGGAGCTGAGATTTCCGCAAAGTCTAGAATGGTAGGAAAAATGTCGATATTCATCGCTGCGACTGAGGTCTGTTGGTTTGCTGCGATTTTAGAAGGCCAGCGCGCGATAAAAGGAACCCTCAATCCTCCCTCCCAACTCGTCCCTTTTCGATTTCGAAATTGTCCAGAGCTTCCTTCGAACCACGGGCCATTGTCTGAAGTGAAGATAACCATCGTATTTTCATCAATGCCAAGTTCAGTTAACTTGTTGAATATTTGCCCCATGCTCCAGTCTATAGTTTCCACTACATCACCATAGAGGCCAGCGTCAGATTTGCCTTCAAATTCCTCGGTNACAAAAAGTGGNACGTGGGGGAAACTGTGAGGGATGTATAAGAAAAACGGATTTTCTCTATTNTGCTCNATAAATCGGAGCGCCTCGGANGTATANCGTTGAGTTAGCGTTGTTTGGTCGACAGGGTCTTCAATTACCTGGTCATCTCGATAAAGTTTAAATGGTGCCATATCGTTCGAATGAAGTGCTCCATAAAACTCATCAAAACCGTGATTTAGTGGNTACCACTCGACCCGAGACCCCAGATGCCATTTGCCAAAAAGCGCTGTGCTATANCCTTCCTGTTTTAGCGCTTCAGCGATAGTAATTTCGGACTCGGTGAGGTGTATATCATTTGATGGTCTTGCAACGTCGTCTACTAAGCCTAATCTGATTGGGTAGCGTCCCGTTAGCAGGCCACCTCTGGAAGCGGTGCACACGTTTGCACTCGCATAGAAAGANTCAAAATAAATGCCTTCTGAAGCCATGCGGTCTAGATTCGGCGTATCGATCAACTCTGAGCCGTATAAACCTAAATCGCCAATCCCTAAATCGTCAGCCATAACAATGATAAAATTGGGTTTGCTATCCTGAGCAGCGACGATTGAGCAAAAAAATAGAGTTAAAAAGAGGGTAAGCATTTTATTGGCGGACATAAAANGGATCCTGAAATTTTTCCAAAGGTTAACTGTATTACAAACAGATCAGAAGTTTAATGAAAGAAGTAAGATTAAAAAACCTCCAGATAATTAGCTGCTAATTCTCACTAGGTGTTGGAAAGAAGTCCTAAAACTGCGCCAGCTGGGTCCTCGATTACACAGAAGCGCTGATTGCCAAGACGTTTGGGGCCATCAACTACTTTACCACCGAGTTTTTCGCATCGCTCAATACTTTGTGAGACGTCTTCTACACGCACATACATCAACCACTGAGCAGGCAGATTTGCACTTGCTCCGCGGGCATGACAGATGCCTGCAACGGTATTAGTTGTTCCCGGCAGGTTAACGTTGTAGTCGCTGTAGCTACCCATGTCTTGTTCACTACTTGACCAACCAACAACCGAGCAGTAAAAATCCTTAGCTCGTGATGCTTCTTCGACGGTAAGATCAAGCCACTCAATTTTTCCGATGTTGGTCGGGATCTCTTCCCCAGTTTTTTCCTCAGGCTCTTCTTCCATCTTGGTTTCCTATCAAGTTAACTAGAATTTTTAAACGATTAATATTAATTTTCCTACTCTGAGAAAAGTTGTGATTTCTGACTAGAATGGTTCTTGAGCTTGGCCTTAGCGTTTCAAGGCCAAGCTCAAAAGGGATACAGCTTAGTCGTTTAGACTGAAGACATAAAGAGCGTTTCCGGAGCTTGGATGCCTTATGTCAGGGGCAACAACCCGAGGCACTGTTCTGGGGCTAACTCCCCTCGCTCCCATTGCGCTGGTCACAGCTATATACTGCTTGCCCTCAATACTGAATGTCGCTGGATGACCTTGAACTGACGTCCCCAAACGGGTTTCCCATAAAATTTCACCGGTGCTTGCGTCATGTGCTCTAAAATAGCGGTCCAAGTCTCCCACAAAGGCGATGTTCCCCGCGGTTGATAGAACTCCTGTTAGAAGTGCCGCGCGTTGCTCATATGACCAAACCTCTTCCATTGTGTCGACATTAAATGCTGCGAGCTTGCCCATGTTTCCGTTCGATCCGGGCATTTCAAACCACCGCCTATTTGCAGCTGTTCCTCCGGCGCCATGGACCAGTGGAACCTCTCGGGCGGCAATNTCCAAGCAAGACTGACTAAGTGGAATTATCAATGCTGCAGTGGGCTCATGATAGCTCATCGAATGCCAATCCTTTCCGCCTGCGGTGGATGGACAAACCGATATCCATTGATCAATCTGGGCGTTTTGTATGTCCTGNCGGTAAGTCACCTCACCAGTATTTTCGTTTATGTCCGTAAACGCGTTCTGAAAGATTGTCTCCTTGTGGTCCACGAATTTTCCAGAAACGCGGTCGTGCTTCCACAAAATACCGTGCTTGCCGATTGAAAATACTAATTTATCGTCGCCTCTATCTATGAGGACACGCTCAAATACTTCGTCTAAATCCAACGCTTCTGCCGGTACATGTTGAAAGTGCCAGTCTAGTTCCCCGTTCTCTACATCGATCGCGACCGTCGAGTTGGTAAACAATCCTGCGTCAAAAATGGACAGNGATCGACTCGCCGGCATCCATGGTTTTTGCTGAGCGGTTCCCCAATAAGTTAGTTTAAGCTCTGGGTCGTAGGATCCCGTAATCCATGTTTCCCCGCCCGCACGAAACAGATCATCAATATCACCCCAGGTGTCCCCACCTGGAGTTCCAGATTCTGCAACCGTATTAAATCGCCAGGCTAGCTCGCCGGTAGTAGCATCGTGCGCGCTTATATAACAATCTTCCTCGATAAACCGCGAACAACCGAGGAGGCCTTGAATTACTTTCCCGTCTGCAATGATTGGGCCGCTTGAGTTACCAAACCCTTTAGATCCATCCGCAATTTCTACTTCCCAAACCTTTTCACCTGTCGCTGCATTGAGAGCGAGCAGCCTGGCATCTGTCGTTGCCTGAATGATTTTATCATCATAAATAGCAATATTCCGCATNTCCTCACTATCAAACGGTCCAGCGTGATGTTCCCAAATAAGCTCACCTGTTTTACCGTCTAGTGCTTGGATTATATTGCTGGTATTAATGAGATATATGACCCCATTATAGACAAGAGGAGCGGGTTCTCCGTCGCCTTCATGCATATTCCACATCCACTCGAGACGAAGGCTTCCAACATTTTCTGAGTTAATTTGATCGAGTTCCGAAAAACTCCATGCCTGATAGTTCCCCCGCATCATTAACCAATCATTCGGCGAGGGGCTCGAGAGCATGGCATCAGTGACTGGAGAGAAGTTTTCAACTTCTCCGGATGCGACAACACCGGTTGGGCGGTCAGGTTCTATACGTTGCTGGGTTAGGGTAGGGTTGACGCCTGGAATATTGGTCGCCATCGCATAACTTGCTGTCTCATCGAGGGCTGGATTTAAGTCAGCAACACCGTTGGTCCTCATAACGTGAGCTACGATCGACCAGTAGTCCTCATCACTGATACCAGCATTGCCGCCTGGAGGCATATTGGATTTGAGAAAGTTAAAAAACTCATAAGGAGACTGCCTTCCATAACTTCCTAGAAATCCCCCACCACTTAGCATAGGTCCAAGCGCGGAGCCTTGTAAGTTGGCTCCATGGCATGCTCCACAATTTGTTGCATAAGTTTCTGCGCCAGCGTCAGCTTGGTCTGAGAAAGCANCCATCAAGGTGTCTTCACTACTAGGTGAAGCCTCGTTNGCAGAATNCGTTTGCACATTGTTGTTGTTCTCGCTTCCACAAGCAGCCAAAAGTGAAAAAATTGATATTTTTAAAAGTAATCTAAACATATTCATATCTCTATACTCGATGAGGCTTTGCAAGTAATTTTAATTGTCTGGTAACGAAAAAACGTAAAGCGCGTTTCCCGACCTTGGATAAGTAATCTCAGTAGCTATGACGCCAGGCACAACTCTCGGGCTCGTTCCGCCTAAAGCTGTTGTTACGGCGACATATTGCTTGCCATCTACACCAAACGAGACGGGATGGCCTTGCACAGACGTTCCTAATCTTGTCTCCCAAAGAACATCACCAGAGTTGACATCTAAGGCTTTGAATCGTCGATCTAGATCACCGACGAAAACCAGGTTGCCGCCAGTTGAAATCGTGCCCGTGTGAAGCGAGGCTCTTTGCTGATGGTTCCATACTTCTTCCATGGTATCTACGTTGTAGGCGCCGACCTTTCCTAAATTACCGTTTGTGCCCGGCATTTCGAAAAATTTTCTACTCGCACCAACTCCACCGCCACCCTGAACTAGCGCTACTTCACGAGCAGCATTTTCAAGACAAGTTTGGCTAAGAGGTGCAACAATTAAACCGGATGGCGGATGATATGTCATGGAGTGCCAATCTTTGCCTCCAGCGCTTGACGGACAGGCAGAAGTCCACTCGTTAAGTTGAGCATTTTGAATGTCTTCTCGGTACGTAACCGCACCTGTCTCAGGATCGATGTGTGTAAAGACGTTCTGAAACATAGTTTCGGTAAAACTAAGAAATTTCCCACTGACGCGATCGCTCTTCCAAAGAATGCCGTGCTTACCGAGAGAGAAAACAAGCTTATCGTTGCCTCGATTTATGAGGACTCGTTCGAATACTTCATCGAGGTCCAAAGCTTCCGCTGGCACATGCTGAAAATGCCAGTCTAGCTCTCCACTATCAACGTTTACGGCGACGGTGGAATTCGTATAAAGACCGTAATCGAATATGGTCATATGACGTGATACTGGCACCCACGGTTTTTGCTGTGCTGTGCCCCAATATGTTAAACGTAGGTCTGGGTCATAGCTTCCGGTAATCCAAGTGTCTCCACCTGACCGAAACATGTTGTCTAGCCCTCCCCATGTGTCACCACCAGGCTCCCCTATTTTTGCCACAGTGACGAATTGCCAGAGAAGTTCTCCGTTGTCTGCGTCATAAGCACTGATATAGCAGTCATCAGGAGTATAGCGTGTGCAGCCTGTTAGACCTGAAATGACCATTCCGTCGGCTACAATGGGTCCACTAGAATTAGAGAAGCCCTGACGATTATCAGCTATTTGAGTTTCCCATATTTGATTACCGGTACGAGCATCCAGCGCAACAATTCGTGCATCAGTGGTAGATTGGATGATCTTATCGTCATACATTGCGATGTTCCGCATATCTTGGCGATTTGCCGGTCCTGTCCAATGTTCCCAAATTAACTCACCAGTTTTCCCGTCCAAAGCTTGGAGCACGTTACCGGGGTTAATTAGATAGACGATGCCATTGTAGACAAGAGGTGCGGGTTCGGAATCTCCCTCATGCATGTTCCAGACCCATTCCAGACGCAGGTTTTTGACGTTTTCTGTATTGATCTGATCGAGTGGGCTGTAACTATGAGCATAGAAATTCCTTCGGTGCATTGGCCAATCAGCAGGGTCAGGATCGCGCAGTTTTTCCTGCGTTAATGGAGTGAACTTAACAAAGTCTTCGGTATTACCTTTAACGGTTAATCCTTGAGGTGCAGGCGGCTCTGATCGCTCCCTCTGTGCTACCACTTGTGAAATATTGTCAGCAATCTCAAAGTTTGAGGCTGTCGTTAACGCCTCACTAACGGTATCCACCCCGTTGACATTTAAAATGTGGGCGACGATGTTCAGATAGTCATCCTCGCTAATGTTTTCGTTGCCACCCGGCGGCATGTTGGATTGAATATTACCCAAAAGAAGGGCGGGGGTTTGTGTGCCCCAGCGTTGCACAAAAGTGTAACCGCTCAGCAAAGGCCCCAAGGTTGATCCTTCCAGATTTGTGCCATGACAGGCGGCGCAGTTTGTTGCGTACAGCTCAGCGCCATCCGCTACTTGGTCTTCGAAACGTGGTGACATTTCCTCTACTGCAGCGGTGCCCGACTCGAGCTGAACATCACCGCAAGAGCTTATGCCAGCGGCGATTAGACTCAAGAGTAAAAGCTTTCGTAAATACATATCTCGGTTAAGCATGATAGTGGTCCGTTTCAATAGGCTCTAAAAGTGGCTGCGCAGAAATACCCAGCCGCGCAACTCACCGGGAGGGTTGCTTTCGGAATGAATTTGAATGTAGAACTCATTATTTATAAGAGCCTCAACTTGCTCTTCCGTGAGTGATATTGTGCCATTTACTGATCCGTTAGTAGCTTGTGAGACTTCTAGGGTATGAATGACTGGTCCAGGTTGTGCGGGCGGACCATTGTGAATATGCGCCCCCGTTGCGGCGGAGCTCATGCCAGTGAAAGTACCATCAACGGTCAGTGAGTTGCCGTTAAGAGTCAAAATTACCTCACCCTCACCCAAAATTGTGTTTACCGTTTGAGGGGTTGTTGGCATAGGNGATAGGCGNGCCCGATACACCTCTTGAGCTTGAATATTTGTCACGAAAAGCAAGAAAGTTACGATTAAAATCGAAGGAAGCTTACGGCCGAGTCTCATAATTACCTCTTGGCTCTAATTATTAATAGTCCTGCAACGAAAATTAGCAGGAAAACAAGCGGAATTGCAATCACTCGAAGAAAACTATGACAGAATTCAGTCAGTTACTTGTGGGCGGCACTTTGAGATTATTCACATCGGAAATTTTCGAGAGTCCAATTTGTGGGGTCATCGACCCCATTCGATGGACCGATATATTCTGCTTGCTTTGGATACGCGCACACAGGACGCTGATTGTCTACTATGCCGCCTGTAATATGCTCGGCGACCACAAAATCCGGAGCGATACCTTTTTCGACCCAATCTACCATAGGAGCTAATTTGTCCCAGTTATTTGGTCCTGGTCCGCCTCCGCAATGGCCCATGCCTGGGGCCATAAAAAGCCGAGAGTCTTTATTGGCTTCCGCGAAACTCCCATCGAACGTCACGTCTACCATTTCTTCGAAATAATCGACAGTGTCTTCTCCTACAATGAGAGTGTCTACCCACCCATGATAAATGATTAATTTTCCCCCACGATCGCCAAGGAATTGGCGCAGGTCGGGGTCTGTTGCATCGGTGATCGATTTCATCAAATCGCCCTTGCCGGAATAAAAATCATTAATGTCGTAGTCTTTCCAGTGGAACTCAGGGAATGGGCCGGTGGTTTTAGCTTCATAATTGTAGTCACGGACATCTGGAATGGTCTTTCCAGGGTCATTCTCGTAAAACAAATAGTTCATATGATCACCCGCCACGCCAACCAGTTTTGAGGGGCTCATGTTGTTACCCTCATGCGGGATATAATAGCCAACCCAGCGAGGCTCTGAGCCAAAAGCTTTCCCGGGGTATATTTGCCTCCCTGAATCATCAATGGGACCGGCATATAAATCAGCGATGGTCCTAAGTTGAGACTCATTAAAACAATCGTCAGAGTATTCATCTGAAGAGCAGGTTAGATCATCTAGATCAGTAGCCGGGTCAAAGTCACAATTGAGAGGGTTGTCTATGACCCTGTCGGAAATCCCATCGAGTACGTCACATTTATCGAGAACTTTTTCGTGAAGTATCTCAACCAGCTTCAGGCTATCGAAGGAGTCGTTAGCGTCGGTGTCGACTGCAAGGTTGCCAGCTAAATTCTCTCGATAGATGCGTTGAAGATTCCATATGCCTGAGGCATTTAATGCCTGATACGCAAAAGCAGGCGCACCTGCGACAATGCCATCAAAATCATTTGGGTAACGTTGAGCCTCCATGAGTCCCTGACGCCCGCCTTGAGAGCAACCCTCAAAATATGAATAACTGGGAGCTTGTTTATAAAATTGATTCACCAGCAGTTTGCCGGCTAGCACAGTCAGATGTACAGCCCGATAACCAAAATCTATTTCAGCCTGTCGGTTATTGAAGGCAAATGAAGCGCCGGGTTCGACGCCATTGTCATGGCCGGTATTGCTGTTCGTCACCGCGTAACCCTCTGCGACACGATGATCAGCATAATCCAAATCACCATCTTTACCCCCATCGCCCCATTGCAAGAAACGGCCGTTCCAGTTCTCCTTGAGAGGGAGTTGTGCGTGAAAATGAATCGCTGGTGAAATTATTCCTCGCAAATAGCAATAAGGGTTGTCTGACTGATCATTTGCCCTAATCTCTGCTGAAGTGATGGTAAGATTGCGAATGCTTCTCAGGTTCTCGCAGGCCGCGACCTCCTCTAAACTCGCAGTCTGTGCATTGGCTAGGCAGGGAAGGGCAATTACGGACAAAATGCTGATAGCTTTTAAGATGCGCGTGATGCTCATAGTAATATTCTTCTTATTGTTGGTGAAACTTTTACAGGGGTGAGATTACAAGCTGTGTGTGGTCGATTCAATCTAATAGATAGCCCGGAGGTGCAAAAGTTATGCAAAACTTTGGGTATAGATCTGCCTGAGAACGCAACGCAGTCTGATATTGCTCCGGGAGGGCAGATAAAAATTATTCATAGCTCTGAGGGGGCAAGGCGAATGTCAGACGCAATCTGGTGGTTGTTGCTAGATGGCAAGACTCTGAAACCGAACTATCGATACGCGAGTTTTAATTCAAGGTTTGAGAAATTGTTTATCGAAAATTCGTTATCGTATAAACCTTTTAGGGAGTCTCGATGCATTATTCCATGCTCTGCCTTTATTGAGGGGTTGGGCGACAAGAAAACTTACCATAAGGTTGAGCTCGAGAATTCAGCGATCGCATTCGGAGGACTATACAAGGAATATTTGAACCAAATAACAGGAGAGATTGTTTATTCGGCATCAATAATTACTCTTTTACCAAGCTCACATCAGTGGGACAAGATCCATCCTAAATCTATGCCCTTAATGATTGATTTTTCTGATAATCGGTCGGTGGCTCAGTGGCTTGATTCAGGCTTCACCTCAGTTAGCGAACTTCGAGCACTTCTCTCCTCAACTGGCAAGAGACCAATGCGGGTCACGCCGATAGGAAGGCCTAGCCAATGGAACGTTATTGGCGATAGTTTTTCAATACTTGCTTGAAAGTCGGTAAAAATCCGAGGCGAGACTTAAATCGCACTTTGAGCCGTTAAGAAGCTAACCATAAAATAATTCCGCAGGAAAAAACTATAAGTTGCCCCATGTGATCTGTTAGCGCGAAAAGAACAGGATCTTCGTCCATTCCGCCTCTTAACGCAGTCTTCCAAATTCGGAAAAGTAAATATGAAAGTAGAGGGAGTATTGCCCAAAGAGCAAGCGGTGTTGTGTAGAGTTCGATAGTTTCTGGATCCGTAATATAAAATGCAAAAATGCTTACTGCGATAGCGGTAGATAAAATGCCAGTACTGCGCAGAAAATTTAAATGAGCTTTACTATAAGCGCGCCCCTGAATTTCCGAATTTCCTGAAGTAATTACGTTGAACAATTCGGCGACCCGTTTGACAATGGCTAAACCGAGAAATAGAAAAAAAGAAAACCCCAGAAGCCAATTAGTTGTTTGCAGTTCTATCGATTCAGCTCCTGCGACGATTCTCAGGGTGTACAGGCACGCGAGCGTAATCACATCTAACAAGAAAAGTCTTTTTAAGGAAAAACTGTAGGAAAAATTGATTAATCCATAGGCAAAGAAAATTAATAGGAAGTTGATAGGCAGATAGAACGCAATGACAGCTCCTAATATGAAAAGGCAGGGTCCAGCAATCAATCCAACTACAATCGGCAGATTTCCAGAAGCAAACGGGCGAGTAGATTTTGTGAGATGACTTCGATCGTGGGTTAGGTCGAATAGGTCATTCATTAGATATACACTTGAGGCGCATAGTGAAAAACTAACAAAAGTAACGAGCAATATAGAAATCAGGCTAGTGTCTAATAATTGATGCGACAGTATTAGCGGAATGAACACTAATAGATTTTTGAGCCATTGGTGGGGACGAACCGATTTGACCAGCTGCTTTAAGGTGGACTCTGGAGGGTCAAATTCAAGAGTATTTTTGAATGTTTCAAGATTCATTGTTTTAGTATCGCAATTTACAAGCACTGCCTGCGATGCCTCCTTCCAAATTACCAGGTCGTCTCGAGAGTTGCCGGCATAGGAAAAAGGTTTTCCTCCACTGAGCATTTTTATTTTCTCTAATTTTTTTTGCCCTCTAAGGTTTACTTTCTCATCACTTCCAAAAGCGGCGTCAAAAAGCTTTATATGGTCATTTACTTCATCGACAGCTTTTTGATTTGATGCTGAGATAAGTATGAGTTCTCTTTG
>NHGO01000007.1 GCA_002172295.1 Gammaproteobacteria bacterium TMED139
TTTACAACCTGATCAAAAAGAGGATCAAAATTTAGGACAATCACTAAGGAGATAAATGTAACAATAGCTCCTATTCCAGCAGCAGCTCGTTTTCGGTTAATGCCGTGATATTCAATCGCATAAGAAACCGGAACCTCGAGCATTGAAATTGATGAAGTCAGAGAAGCAATAGACATGAGTAAGAAAAATGCGAGCGAGACCGCTATGCCAATAGTACCCATAGAGTCAAATAGGGTTGGCAGTACTGAAACGATTAGACCAGGTCCCGCGATAAGCTCTCCTTCTGAATCAAATATTTCAACTCCATTAGATAAAGCGACATACATTGCAGGCAATATTAGCAATCCAGCAATCACCGCAATACCTATATCAAGCAAGGCTACTAGTCCGCCGATTACCGGCAGATTCTCCTTATCACTAATATAAGAACCATAAATCAGCATTGTTCCTACTCCTAGTGAGAGNGAGAAAAANGCTTGCCCCATCGCATCGACTAACAANGTAGGNTCAGACANTCGAGNAAAGTCGGGAATCAAATAAACTCGCAGTCCTTCCATAGCTCCAGGAAGNGAGATGACATAAAAAATCAGNAGGANCANTAATACNATAAGAGAAGGCATGAGACGAGATGCCCACTTCTCAATCCCGTTTTCAACCCCCGCACTGATTATATTTACTGTAAATAGAATAAATAAAATCACAAACAAGGAACTCCGAATCGGAGCATCAGTTACAAGCCAATTTGAAATAGTGTTAAGCTCTAGAATTTGGGCGAAACCATCAAAGAAATGAGCGATCATCCATCCGCTTATGATTGCATAGAAGCTCAGAATAAAGGTTACCGTAATAATTCCGGCAAACCCAACCAGGTATGCGGCTAAGCGGCTCTTCTTTCCCGACGAGATCGATNGCAAGGCAGAAATGCCATTCGCACGAGCCGCTCTACCTATAATCAATTCAGCCATAAGCGCCGGGTACGCGAGCGCAAAAGCTAGCACNAGGTAAGCGCATAGAAAGGCTGCGCCTCCATTTGAAGCCGCGTTAGTCGGAAAGCCCCAAACATTGCCCAGCCCCACCGCTGAACCGGAAGCTGCCATGAGAAAGCCAAACCTTGATGAAAATTCTCCGCGATCTAATGACATCTAATCGTTCTTCTTTGCATTAAATTGGTGCGTATTTAGTAAAGATAAAAACCTGAACCTTCAGACATCGATAAAACATTAAAGCCTATTGCTCAAAAGACTTTAGGGTAAACTGCACTGGATTCGAATTAGTTAAAGCAAAAACTACATTTTTCGCAACGGCCACGCCGCCATTGGAATTAACCTCCAATAAAGGAATTCGGAGTTCGCCATTCGCTGAATTAAATAAAGCCACCCCCTCCACTGGACCTCCTCGGCGTAACACACTGTCTGGGTTAACTTGTATCACAAGGTCTCCATCGGTTTGCACTGAACTAAAGTTCATACTGAGGAGTTCTGAACCATTGTCTATATCGACGGAGGTAATCAACAAGCCTGAGCTAGTTTCAAATACGTGAGGAGCACCACTATATCGGGTTACCACTTCGACGTTCATGTATAAGAAATCAGTAGGGTCAGTGTATTCAGTTTTTGTATAAGGTGCACTTTCCGCCTTATAACCAAGATTCACAGTCGGCTGATTATCAATTGCATCTACGATAGTCATTCCATCGCCTAGAACACTCCCAAATACAGTGAAGCCGCCATTGTCTTTATCTAAGGTAGTGTTATCAGCTAAATTAATAAACCACTGATTAGTTGCACTGTCTGGGGCTCCATCTAATTTCGCCATTGAAACGGTGCCACGTGAATTCGAAACATTGAATTCGTTCACAATTGGTGGATCTGTTGGTACATCAATGGGGCCTACGTATGGCTGAAAGCGATACGCTCCACCTTGTGCTACAAAATCATCAACTACTCTATGAAAATAAGTCCCATTATAGTCATTGCGATGTACGTAGTTTAAAAAGTTCCTCACTGTGACTGGAGCGGTTTCATCTAGAAGCTCAATAGAAAAATCGCCGATACTGGTGCTGACACGAACTATTGTCCCCCCAGCAGAATAGAGTGGCATCAAGGACAGAAGAAAAACTAACAAGCGTATGCCTTTTCCGACTCTTTGAGATTGAAACAATGAGAACATTCGTACTCCGACTTTATTTGACCAAAACCACCTTCCAGAAACTCGACGAGCATAGGGTAACTAGCTTCAATATTCAACTATCATATGCGTATTGTGTACAGCCGATCCCAATAGTATTTGGCTGGTCAACGTTAAATAGGGTATGCTTGCACTCCTCAAAATAGTGTAAAAAATCAGTTTTTTGCCAATCGTTCAGCAACCACTATGAATTACCACTATTCAGGAAAATCCCAGCCTAATTCAGATATAAATTTGGGAATCGGAATTGATTACGGCACGAGTAACAGCGCTGCTGCTGTATACGATGGTCAGAAAGTGTATTTAATTCAGCTTGACGACGACTCAATAGTAATGCCCTCCGCCACCTATATAGACAGAGAATTCAAGATAGAAACAGGACAAAAAGCTATCGATGCTTATATTCAGAGTAATGAAGGGAGAACTGTAGAATTGAGTTCAGAAGTACTGGGAGAGCAACGAACAGCGACTGGTCAAATTGGTGACCGCGGGCTTCCAGAAGAGGCGAATACTGAGAAAGTTTACGGGCAATCTTTTATTGACGCAGGGCAAGAAGGAAGACTATTCAGAGGAGTAAAACGGCTTTTAGGGAACCATACAGAAACTAGATTAATGGTTTTCGATCGGCCTTTTCGACTCGTAGCAGTTATCACTCCTCTTCTTATTAAAATTAAGACCACCATATCATATTTTTTAAAGCATACTCTGAACGTCGAAATTCCTGAGCTTCATGCTTGCATCGGACATCCTGTAAATTTCGAAGGTTCAAATGAGTCTAAGAATATCCGAGCACTTACCTTACTTTCTGAAGCTTATGGGTATGCTGATTTTAAGAAGCAGACTTTTTATCCAGAACCCATAGCCGCGGCAATTAGTTACCTTAATGAGTATCCGACGACTATTGGCGAAACCTTGCTGGCAGTCGACTTTGGCGGAGGCACTTTAGATTTATGCATTCTCAAAAAAGGTAGGCATAATTTTGAAGTTGTCGCCACGCATGGTATCGGTTTAGGAGGAGATCATATTGATCAACAAATGTTCCGTGAAATAATTTTCCCCATGTTAGGAAAAGGAGAGCGCTGGGACCGCGACGGCGAAGATCGAAAAATTGAAACTAAATTTCCCTTCGAGGAATATGAAGAGTTACTTTTAAATTGGACAGTAAGCTACATCTTAAATCAAAACAGGTATACTACTCCCTTAATGCAACGCATTGAGATTGAAGATAGCGCCTCTCTGAAATTCAGAAGACTCTACGACCTCATTAAGAATAATCATAGTTACTTAATTTTTCAGCACCTCAAGGAAATCAAAGTTAGACTCTCCTCCGAAGAATCTGCCAAACTTGATATACCAGAACTAGACATAGAGATTATTGTTACAAGAAGCGAACTTGAAAAGAACATTANACATTTGCTAGAAAAATTTAGAGATGCCTTAATCCACTTGCTTAAGAAAAGCAAACTCCACCCGGANGATATCGACTCCGTCATCCGCACAGGGGGCTCGTCTCTAATTCCCGCGATTAAGAAGATCCTTGATAACTTATTCCCAGACAAAGTGATCGAACATGACCCGTTCACCAGTGTCGCGAAGGGTCTCGCGATTGCTAACTACAATAAACTCGGCAAAAATCTCAATCAAAAAACGGAAACACTTGATTCGTAGTAATCGATTATATCGAACCTTCTTCTCTGCGGGCCCCAGCTAAAATTCCGGGCAAAGCATAATTTCCTTCGTGACAAGCATATTCATACATGAAACCCTCTGCCTTTCGGAATGGAATTTCTGCGTCCCAAGACTGAGTATATGCGTCGCTGTCCTCCACAGTAAACTTATACAGAATTTTATCTTGATCCGTTCTCGTAAACCTTTCAATAACCTTCGCAGTTGAGGGTATATAAAGGCTATGCTTAATCGCAAATCGGAAATTTTGTTGTGGGTGAAAATTTATTGTTTCTACAACCAAAGTATTTCCATCCCAATAGCCTATGGAATCTCCCAACCAAGGTTTTAAGACCTCATTTTTATGCTCATCATTGAGCCGAACAATCCGGGCATCATGATTCATCTCTGCTAAAATCATTACATAATTTTTGTTTTGGACAATCTGATAGTGATTATTGTAGAGGACTGGTAGCATCGGCGGACCTCCACTTGACCCAAAACCAACCATGCAACGCTCACCTAGAGGTCTTTGTTCCGGCCCGTCGTATCCTGAACCCTGGCCATACTGAAAAAAAGCCATACCAGCAGCGGCAGAATAAGGAATTTGTCCATCCTCGGGGTTCACTATGAACGAAGTTCTGTAACCACCATCAATTTCTGCCAATCGAGTCCCAGGGTCAATCCAAAAAGCGTTATAGCCTGCGTCAGTATCGCCATCACTAGGAGGCAACCTGTTAGGATCGCTNGGTGCACTGTCTGCTTCTGTAAGTACATTAAAAGCTGATTCGTTTTCTAATCTTCGAGCTTCCTCAATATCAACAATCAGAGTTCCTCCAAGGGTCTTGTCTCTCTCCAGGCTTGTCACAGACGCAGATGTCCAAACCCCTTGTAAATCCGGGTGTCCGTAACTAGTAAAAGGAACCTGCCAATCAGGCTGAGCTATTAGGACGCTAGAGAGACTCAATGTCAGCAACAAAATGTAAATATTATTAAACCAATTTTGCAAAATAAACTCCTTACAATGAAATTGTTACCCTATGATTTGATTCAGTATGTAGCTAAATTGGCGCCATTGGAAAAGATGCCAACAACTGGCCGCCTTCTGGATCTCTCAATTCAAAAACTCCAGTATGACCGTTACCTAAAGCTTCCGTAAAAGTTGCACCATCTTCAATATTTGTAATTATGAAAACAGCTCTTCCTGACATCTCCTGTCGCGGAGCTAATTTTACAGGATTAAATAAATACCGAAAGTTATTACTCAACATCCCCCTGACCGTCGACTCAACAGTCAAGTTTTGCCCGTCCGATTTCGAGCGGACAGCTCTGAACAATACCGTTTCTTGATTTCTATCTATTATACGCAAAAATATATTTACTTCCCGTGAATACGCGCCGCGATTAATAATTGAAATAGCTGGTGTGAAAATTGGATATTGGAACCCTATTTCGATAATTCCATTACTTGAACGATCACTAAGCAAGGTACTATCTTGTTGCTCCAAAGATAGTCCGTCAAGTGTTATGGAAGGCAACACCAATAAATAAAATACGAACGCTGGGGTACAGCAAACCAAAAATAGGAAGCCTTGATATTTCCGGCATGCCCCGAGACTAATGGGAAAAAAGGGATATAGTGCCCCCAGACTAGCCAACACCATGACATTCAATAAGATTGCGCGAAGAACGAGCGGGTATTCCCCGAAAACTACCGGTTGTCGCCAAATCAAAACCGCAACTGAGATAGCAATTAAGGTGGACGCGATAGACGACACAGATTTGATAAGAACCGTTCTCACCTTTCCAGGACTGCAAGAAAAAGAATTCTATGAAACACTTTCGCCATGAGCTTGCTTATCTGCATGATATGAAGACCTCACTAACGGTCCGCTAGCTACCTGCTTGAAACCGATTTTCTCAGCGAATAACCGTAAGCTCTTGAATTCATCAGGGTGCACGAATCTCTCGACCTTCAAATGGTCTCTACTCGGCTGCAAATACTGGCCAAGCGTTACCATATCTACATTATGGCTTTTTAAATCTCGAAGAACCGATTCCACCTCTGCTATATCTTCTCCTAANCCTAACATCAAACCAGACTTTGTAACTACTTCCGGCTNGCGAGCTTTATATTTTTTNAGGAGATCCAGTGACCACTCATAANTAGCGCCAGGTCGCGCTTTTTTATACAACCGCGGNACGGTTTCTAAGTTATGNTTGAATACGTCAGGGGAGCTCTCTTGCAAGATATTTAGCGCAATATCCATACGCCCTCGAAAATCTGGGACTAATACTTCTACCTTTGTTTGAGGGTTCAATCGNCGCGTTTCTGCTATACAATAGGCAAAATGTTGTGCGCCNCTATCTTTCAAATCATCCCGATCTACCGATGTAATCACTACATACTGCAAACCCATTTCTTTTATTGCACGCGCAAGTTCGGTCGGCTCNTTCTTNTCGAGCGGTTTAGGCTTACCATGGGCAACATCGCAGAAGGGACATCGTCTTGTGCAAATATCCCCCATTATCATAAATGTCGCTGTCCCGTTACTAAAACACTCACCAAGATTTGGACAAGACGCTTCTTCACATACAGACGCTAACTTGTGAAACCGTAACTTATCCTTTATGTGCTTGATTCTTGGAGAAGTGGGGATCTTTACTCTGATCCAGTCCGGCTTAGTAGGTAGTTCTGTCGTTGGAATTACTTTGACAGGAATCCGCCTAACTTTCTCCGCCCCTCGAAGCTTTATTCCTTCGACAAGTATATTTCTGCGCGCCTTTTTAGGAATGTCAGACTTAATTGGCTTATTTTGATCTGTAATAGGCATAATATCCCAGTTCCTCGAGCAAGCTATCACCTAAGACTTTACTAAAATCACGAACGAGCGAATCCGTCTTTGAAACGTGATCGACAATTTGAGTGACTTCCAGGTCTCTGAATCCGCACGGGTTAATTCTATTAAAAGGATTCAGGTCCATATCTACATTCAGACTGAGTCCGTGGTAACTCCGTCCGTTTTTTATTCTTAGTCCAAGTGCCCCTATCTTAGCATTTTTAATGTACACTCCGGGACTGTTAGGTTTTGTTTGAGCGAGAATACCTAGATGGGCAAGCGCGCTGACCATGGATCTCTCCAAGATCTGCACAAGATCCCGAGCACCGATCCTTCGTTTTCTAACATTTAACAGTATATAGGCCACTAATTGACCAGGTCCATGATAAGTTACCTGTCCGCCCCTATCGATCTTAACGACAGGTATATCGCCCGCATCTAGCACATTGCGTTCATCAGCCGCCTGACCTAAAGTAAAGATAGGCTTATGACTTAATAACCAAATTTCATCGCCCCGACCCTCTTTAGGGTGCTCAGCCAAGTAACGCATCGAATTCCATATTGGCTCATAATCTTGCAATCCTAGACGACGCACTATGAGACTGTGCTCACAATTTTTTTGTAGGGAAGGTTTGGCTTCAAACCATTTATAGTCAGTAAGTCTCACTAGAGAACCATCTTTACGCTTTTTATCTTTTTAAGATCTTCAAATATCTCGCTTAATTGTTCCTCACCAGTAGCAGCAATAGTTATATTCACCGAAATATAATTGTTCTTGCGACTTGACCTGACAGTCACTAGATCTGGGTCAATTGGACCAGTATGCCCCTCCACTCTAGAGGTTACCTTTTCTTTAAAATTATCAACGGCATGTCCAATAACCTTAATTGGATATAGGCAAGGGAACTCTATTTTAGGCCGTTCTTGGACTGGCTTTTCAGGCTCGATGGACATTTAGTAATTTGATTTTGAATCAACCGAATAGGTTATTGACTAACAGTGTTAGCCAATCGATAAACCTCTTCAAGATCCCACCTCTTTCAATCTCCTGCATAGAAATAATGTTGCCTCGAAATACAGTATCCTCATCCAATGTAACATTGACCACTCCCATAACCTGACCGTTGCTCAGAGGTGCGTGGATGATTTCATCAATATCAACCGTAGCCTCCATAGTTTGCGACCGGCCTCTCGGGATAGTAACGTATACCTCATCCTCGATTCCTAGATCCACTGAACTATTTTTACCTGACCAAACTGGCACGTTGGCTAGAATTTGGTTTGAGTCGTAGAGTTTATGAGTTTCAAAATAACGAAAGCCATAAGTCATCAGCTTTTGAGTTTCTATCGCCCGCGATTCCTCACTAGACGTGCCCATAACCACTGATATCAAGCGCATGCCGTCTCTCTCTGCTGACGCAACTAGGCAATACCCTGCGGCGTCAGTCCAACCGGTTTTCATCCCATCGATATTCCTATCTCTGAAAAGAAGGGAGTTTCTGTTAGTCTGGCGGATTCCGTTATAGGTAAATTCCCGCTCTGCATACATCGGATAAAAATCCGCATGCCTTGAAATGGTCGCTTGCGCGAGCAGAGACAGATCTCTTGCCGACATAGTGTTGTAATAAGCCTCAGTATCTAACCCACTGGAATTCATAAAAAAGCTGTTAGACATCCCCAGAACTTCGCCATACTGGTTCATCATGTCAGCAAAAGCTTCCTCACTGCCCGCAATATGCTCAGCCACAGCAACGCTGGCATCGTTGCCAGATTGAATAATTATTCCTCTCAATAAGTCCTCGACGGATACTTGGGAATTAACACCAACGAACATCTTTGAACCTTCCATGCGCCAAGCTTTTTCGCTAATGTGTATCTCGTCTGCTAGTGACAAATTCCCGTTTATTATTTCTTCAACCGCGATGTATGCCGTCATTATTTTAGTTAAGCTTGCCGGCGGAAGCGGCTCATCTGCGTTTTCCTCTACAATAATNTGTCCAGTCAAAGCATCAATTAAAATGTAACTAGTAGCGGCNATTTCAGGTGGACGAGGAATTATAGCCGGGGCAGCTAATAANCCGTCAGCCAACAGAGCTAAACACGTAAATATAAAAGCNAAAAGAAAANCTGATATGCTTCGTTTCCGGTAATTAGAGATACTTTCAAATCGCATGTAAATCCCCATTCATCTCAGTTATATCTTAAATAGTTAAAATATGAGTAATTACTGCCGAACAGGATAGGGTCTACCCAAATCAGCAGAAACCAATCGCTCAGTAATTTTTTTTAGCTCCGCTGGATCATCTATCGGGCCTATCCTTACTCTATATAAAACCTTACCAGCAGAGTCTTTCATCGAACTTACTAAGACTGGGCTAATTATCATTTCTTTTAATTTTTGTGATAACTTTTTCGCACTCAATTGATTTGAGAAGGCCGCGACTTGCAAGTATTGCTCACTTGANTTTGACGGTTTGATTGCACCCCTCTTCAAATTAGAATCCTGCCCCAAACCATATTCGTTAGAGAGCTTTTCAGTGACGATAGCCTCTAGCTCCACTCGCGCAGTGCCAATCTCTGCATAACCCAACTTAAGGGCTGCCGCGTAACTCAAATCAATTATCCTATCCCCATGAAACGGCCCTCTGTCATTGACTCGAACAACTATAGTGCGATTATTATCTAAATTAGTTACTTTAAGGAAACTCGGTATTGGCAATGACTTATGTGCCGCGGATACATGGTACATATCAAATACTTCACCATTTGATGTTTTATGACCATGAAATTTTTCACCATACCAAGAAGCTATTCCTCTCTCACTATAGCCCTCCTCAGATGGCAATACAAAATAAGTCTCTCCTAGAACCGAATAAGGTGACCGATTGCCTGCAAGCGTCCTCACAACAGGAGCAGGCACAACGTCCGGGATACTGCCAAGCTCAATAGGCTTACTTGGCGCCCGGTCTTGCGTAATTGAGTAGCGCCCATCATTAGGGTTCTCGGGAGGAGATGAAACCGACGAACAGGAAANAATGGCAAACAAAGTAGCCACTGAAGCGACGATCTTAAAAATTAGTATATGCATAACTTTGAAATAAAAATCCTAGNTAATTGAGTTACTTAACGTCCAAAAGTTCAGGAATTTTAGTATGCCGATCTAAATCAGCACNAATACGAAACCCAAAGCTAGGAGGTAAAAGCAAAATGAAAACAAACTGCGTATAAAAAATACAACTATTTCAATTAGTTACTTTTTTCCTTCCCGTGAGTTTGGATGGACATAAGCAAACCAAAACTAATAAACAAAGTTAAAATCGCGGTCCCCCCACGACTAACCAAGGGTAAAGGTAACCCTATGACAGGAACCAGTCCGGATACCATGGCCATATTGACAAAAATATAGAAAAAGAGTGTCAAAGTTATGCTGCCCGCCAATAGACGACTGAACATATCTCTCGCAAAGTAGGCAATGAAAAGCCCTCGAATAAGCACAAACAGGTACAAACAAATTAGGAATAAGACACCGAATAGACCAAATTCTTCAGCAAGGACGGCTAGTATAAAATCAGTATTGCTTTCCGGTATGAAGTCCAAATGAGATTGCCCGCCGTTACCAAATCCTTTTCCATAGAGCCCACCCGAACCGATTGCAATTTGTGATTGAATTATGTTGTATCCAGCCCCTGTCGGGTCTCGATATGGATCAAAGAAAGTGAGAATACGATTTTTTTGGTGTTCCTGAGCTAAAAATAAATACCAAGCAGGCGAGGCCAGTAGAAGGCTGAAAAGGCCAAAAAATACTATCCGCCATCGAATGCCTGATAACAAAACAACGAAGATACCCGACATGGCAACCATAATTGCTGTGCCGGTATCATTTTGAATGATAATTAGAGCTGCAGGTAAAATTATGAGAACCGCAGACCAAAAAAGATGTTTAAATCTCGGAGGCAAGGGGCGACTGGCCAGATACCAAGCGATGGAGAGAGGCACCGAAATTTTTAAAATTTCTGAAGGCTGGAAACTTGGTAGACCCGGCAAATCCAACCAACTTTTTGCGCCATTCGCTTCAACCCCAATAAATAATACCAAAATCAAAAGGGCTAACCCACCAGCATAAATTGTTGGCGCCCATCGGCGAATAACATGCGGATTAAACTGCGATACGATAAACATGACCAGAATCCCTGCCAGCATAATCAAAGCCTGTCTTCGCACCACGGCTAATTCACCACCGCTCGCGCTATAAAGTACAAAAAGGCCAAAAGCACAGAGCAGGATAACTCCCACTAATAGAGGGGGATCCGCATGAATAGAGCGCCAAATACTGTGATATCGGTTTTCAGTAGCATAAAAACTCGGAGTTTGTCGGATAAAATCTCGACTATTCATCGGAACTAGTAATTAGAGGCAGTTTCACAGGCTGTGCAGGGGCCGGCGAATCATTCAAACTATTGAAATCAATTTGTAGGATATCTAACAGATATTTATCTGTTACTGCCTTCGCAATCGGACCTGCCACACTGCTGCCATGCTCACCATTTTCAACGAAGACCGCAACTGCTATTTGCGGGGCTAAATGGGGATTCTGTGACGGAGCAAAAGAAATAAAGAGTCCGTGATCCTTATTCAGGTCAGATACAACAATATCCGTACTAGACAAAATATCTTGATTAATCCCAACCACTTGAGCAGACCCCGATTTTCCAGCCATTTTATATGACATATCTCTATCTGCCATGGCAATCGCCTCAAAAGCGGTGCCATAATCTCTAAATTTATCAGAGAATGGACGATGCACTACCATAGTCATAGCTTCTTCTATATATCGCCAATAATCTGGGTCTTTGACGAATACGTCTGGTAACTCCGTCTCAATAATTGGGTCATAAGGTTTTCCATCTACAGACTTCAACATTCGGGGTTTATTAACCTTACCCTTGTTGGCAACAATTGAAGCCGCAGTAGCTAGCTGCAAAGGCGTCGCCCACATATACCCCTGCCCGATTGAGGAATTAATTGTGTCTCCTGGATACCAGGGCTCTCCTCGGCTTTCCCTTTTCCAGTCCTTTGAAGGCAAGACGCCCGTTCGCGCGTATGCGATATCTAAGGCAAAGTTTTGTCCGAACCCGAACTGGGACATAAACTCATGGATCGTATCTATCCCCATGCGATTACCCAAGTCGTAAAAAAAAGTGTCGCAAGATTGATAGATCGCTTTTAATAAGTCCGTGCGCCCATGCCCCCCGCCAATGGCAGTCCGTAAGGTATAGTCTCCCCAACGATAACTTACACCAGGCAAACGAAAATATCCTGGATCCTCTATCGCAAACTCATAGTCCACGAAATCATGATGCAACCCAGCCAATCCTAAAAAAGGCTTTACTGTAGAACCGGGCGGATAAGGGTTTGTTGTTCGGTCAAACAAGGGGGTATTAATCTCATCGGTAACTAACACTCTATAATCTTTGCTACTGATACCAGTTACAAAAAGGTTAGGGTCAAAACCTGGCTTGGAGACCATAGCAAGTATGCCTCCCGTGGAAGGCTCTATCGCAACAACTGCTCCTCGAAAATTTCCAAGCGCCTCCTCTGCAGCTTTTTGAAGTCGTGCGTCCATATGTAGCTCAATATTCTTGCCTGCGATAGGATCTGTTCGATCTAAATATCGCATAACCTGGCCTCTATTGTTTTTTTCTACTATTTCATAACCAACAACCCCATGAAGTAAATCTTCATAACTTCTTTCAACACCAGTTTTCCCGATATGATTTGTTCCACCGTAATTTTCTTTATCNTCTTCAGAGAGCTGATCTAATTCATCCTGATTTATCTCTGAAACGTAACCTACGGAGTGAGCAGTCAGACTTTCTAATGGATAATGCCGAACAAACTGCGGTTCGATAGCCACTCCAGTTAGCAAATGACTGTTTACCGCGATCCGTGATTTCTCCTCTTCTGTTAAGACATAACGCAAAGGTACAGACGCGAATGGAACTCTGTTTCTTTCTAGGCGGGTATTGAATTGAGAAATATCATCATCGGTAAGCCGAATAAGNGTAGCCAGAAAGCTCAAAGTCTCGTCAAAATCCTCTACCTGTTCTCGAATAACTGTAAGATTAAAGATTGGCTGATTATCGGCGAGGAGTTCACCGTTTCTATCGAAAATCAAGCCTCGAGCGGGAGGGACATACTGAGAATGAAGCCTATTGCCGTCCGAACGAGCAGAGAAGTACTCAAACTGGGTAATCTGTAAATTGATCAATTTTAATACTAAAGCGGCAAAAAGCAGGACAATNAAAATAACCGCTGTCAGGAGCCTACCATCGAATAGCCGGCGCTCAGCCTCATGATCCTTTAGTTGCCATTTCCCCAGCATAATAAACTAACCCTTGACTAATTTTCTCTATCTCAAGACATAGTCGGCTAAGTGCTTAACTACTATAGATTGCAGCTTAAGAGCTGTCTTAGACAATTCAATTTAAGATTAGTTGCTAAAACCGACTTANAAGTGATTATAACCTGTTTTGACCTGTTTTTAGCCACTACCGACACCTATAGTTTTGAATCCACGCTTGCTCATTCTCTATGATAGGGGTGACCTTTATGGATGCTATTTGCACGATATAGCTGCTCAATCAAAACCACTCTAGCGAGCGAGTGCGGCAAAGTAAGATCAGAAAGCGACCAGCTCTCTTCAGCCCTTTCAAGACAGCGCTTATGCAAACCGTCGGCGCCGCCTATCACGAATACCAAATCCCTACCTAGTGCACGATAAGAATCTAGTTTTAAGGCCATAGAAGANGTGCTTACACGCGCTCCCCTTAAGTCAAGCGCGACCACATAGTCTTCCAATTTCGTCTTGCCAAGGATCGCATCTGCTTCTTTCTTCATCTTTAAATTCTTATCGGATGCTGTTCCCGGTAAAGAGTTGGCAATTTCGACAACAGTTAGTTCATATTCTCGCTGCAACCGTTTCAAATATTCATTCACACCTGCTTGGGCCCAGGAGGGAATTTTCTTACCTACAGCAATGATTGAAATTCGCATTATTAAGATTTTATGGCGTTAAATTCAGCTTCTAGCTTGAAGGTAAAGGTTTTTCAAAACTCCACAACTCTTCTAGATTATAAAGAGCACGAACCGAAGCCAACATAATATGAACCACGACCCCTCCGATATCTACCAGAACCCACTCTGACTGCTGACGACCCTCAATACCCACGACTTTAATCTCTGATTCCTTTACTTTTCTAACCACATTATCAGCCAAAGATTTAATGTGCGTGCTTGACCGCCCCGTAACTACAATCATAACCTCTGTGATCGATGTAAGATGCCCAACTTCTAAGCAACTAATCGACTCTCCTTTTAAGTCATCAAGGGCATCAATAACGATTTCTCTAAGCTTGCTATCTTCCAAAATTATTCACCAAAATTACTATCACTGATATAGGTTCTCTTTCTGGATATACTGAAAAACTCTCTCATCAAGAGACTCTCCTACACTCAAATTCCTCTTGAGTTTCATACGAACTTCCGTTGAAGACAAATCAAAATCAAATTCATCTGCTACAAATATCTTTCCGGAGTTGCTCTGGAAAAACTTCGCAACGTCATTAGTTACACGCTCACTAAGCCCAATTGCTTGCGAGACTTCTCTGTTCACTCTAGCTTCTGACCGACCCAATACAAAAAAACTACAGATTGAAAAAAGTTCCTCCCAATCAAACCAGCTGATAATCGAATTGAAGGAATCCATCCCTAAAATAAATACAATACTATCAGCAACGGTATTGGCTCTCATTACTTTGACTGTTTCTAAACTATAGGAGACGGTGGCCTTTCGTAATTCTGTATCATCAACTTCGATACCGAATTCATTCTTGGTTACCAACTCAAGCATTGCTAATCGATGGGCTGCAGAACAATAAGCTGGGGTCCGATGGTTGGGGATATTACAGGGAATCAGTTTTACACAATCCAAATGAAGTAATTCTTTTGCGTACCTTGCAACTTCCAGATGCCCCTCATGCACGGGATCAAACATACCTCCAAAAATTCCGAGTCTCGACATCATGTGCGAATGTGCCCGTCCCCTAAAACAATGAATTTCTGAGAAGTAAGACCCTCAAGCCCTACAGGCCCTCGCGCATGAAGTTTATCGGTTGAAATGCCGATCTCTGCTCCCAAGCCATATTCAAAACCGTCTGCAAATCGTGTCGAAGCATTAACCATCACCGAACTTGAATCGACCTCTCGAAGAAAACGCTGTGCATGCTCATGATCTTCGGTCATGATGGACTCCGTATGTTGGGAGCTATATTTATTAATGTGATTAATAGCTTCGGTTATACCTTCTACAATTTTTATGGAAAGAATAGGCGCCAAGTACTCTGTTTCCCAATCTTCCTCAGTAGCAGCCTTTACGCCTGCGATAAGATGTTGCGTCTTTTCGCANCCCCTCAGCTCAACGTCATGATTTGCATATCTCTCACAAAGCCTTGGCAGAACTGTACCGGCAATTGAGTTTGCTACTAGCAACGACTCAAGAGTACAGCATGTTCCATACCTTTGTGTTTTTGCATTAACTGCCACTGTTATGGATTTGTCCAGCTCAGCACTGTCATCAATGTAGAGGTGGCAATTACCATCTAGGTGTTTAATAACTGGAACCTTAGCCTCTCTTGTGATGCGCTCAATAAGACCTTTCCCACCTCGAGGAATTATGACGTCTACATATTCAGGACTTGCAATCAGCTCACCCACTACTGCTCGATCGGTCATCTCAATAACTTGCACAATATGCTCGCTCATGCCAGCCGCATCTAAGCCTGAACTTATGCAATTCGCTAGTGCTCTATTCGAATGAATAGCTTCAGANCCGCCCCGCAATATTGTCGCGTTACCTGATTTGAGGCACAAGCTGGCAGCTTCGCAGGTCACGTTTGGTCTCGACTCATAGATGATGCCAATTACGCCAAGAGGAACTCGCATCCGACCAACTTGAATACCGCTTGGACGGTACTTTAAATCATTGATTTCGCCAACTGGATCGTCAAGTTTAGCAACCTGTTTGATTCCCTCTAACATGCCGTTCACTCGCGCATCAGTTAACTCAAGACGATCAAGCAAAGCAGCCTCGAGCCCCTTTTGTTTTCCAGCCGCCATATCCTGTTGATTTGCATCCAATAGAGCCTCTCGATTTTGGTTAATTGAGTCCGCAATATTTAGCAATGCCGCATTTTTCTGAGCTGTAGTTGCTTTAGCTATATGTCGAGAAGCTGTCCTAGCTTTCGAGCCTAATTCTGCCATATAGGCCTTGATGTCCATCACGCGCCTCTGCTGCTCTTAATTATCTGTTATATTTGTGTTTAACCAACGATATAATTACTCTATATCCAAACCTTAGTATAACCTATTTCGTGCCCAAACTGCTTTTCAGAGACTTCACTCTTTTATAGGCAACGGGTTTATTTTGGAGAATCAGGTAGAAATCTAGTGACGTCCTTTAATACTCCGGATAGCCAAGAAAATAAGACTTTAAGCGCACCTTCTGTTCTACAAGCTTGTATCCCAGTTACTGTTCTGGTTTTACTTCTTTCGCTTTCAGTTTATCTCTTCGGTGAAGATTCGAGCTATGGGCCGAATCAAATAGCTTTGTGCGTTGGTGCTGCCGCTGCTGCCCTTATCGGCTGGAGAAACGGGAAGTTATGGCTTGAAATTGAGGAGAGCATTGTTTATGGCATAACTGTTGCCATAAAACCGCTTCTGATCCTATTTTGTGTCGGTTCTTTGATTGGAAGCTGGATCATGTCTGGAACGGTACCCACCATGATATATTACAGCCTTCTGATTCTGGATCCTTCGATCTTTTATTCTGCAAGCTGCATCATCTGCGCACTAATCGCTCTCTCAATCGGCAGTTCTTGGACAGTAGCTGGAACCGTCGGCATTGCCTTAATAGGAGCAGCTGCAGGTTTAGGCATGTCCGTAGAAATCACGGCTGGCGCAATAATCTCAGGCTCCTATTTTGGAGACAAAATGTCCCCCTTATCTGAAACCACTAATCTTGCACCCGCTGTAGCAGGAACAGATTTGTTCGGGCATATCGGACATATGATATGGACTACCTTACCAAGCATACTAATCGCGCTTGTTTTATTCACAGCGATTGGACTTAACATCGATACTACAAATACTTCTTCAAACTTAGAAATAACCATGCAACTTCTCAGCGAGAATTTTTCAATCAATGTTTTCATGCTTCTGCCCGTAATAATGCTTTTAGTCATGGCGAATAAGAAATTCCCACCCATACCAACTATCTTAGCTGGAGTAATTCTTGGCGTTTTAATTGCCTTAATTTTTCAACGCAGCGCAATATCGTCTCTTGGTGGAGAAACAACAAACAATTTACTTGCGTTATTTAAAGGTATTTGGATAACTTTATTTGATGGTTTTGTCCTAAATAGTGGCAATGACACTCTTGATAATTTAATGACAAGAGGAGGCATGAGCTCAATGCTATCAACGGTATGGCTCGTGCTTTGCGCAATGGTATTTGGAGGAGTCATGGAAAAAACCGGACTGCTTCAGCGTTTAGTAGACTATGCACTGTCATTTGCTCACAACACTGGAACACTAATAGCGACTACAATCGCCACTTGTATCGGTGCGAATATTATTACATCCGATCAATACATATCAGTCGTTCTCCCCGGACGGATGTATAAGCTTGAATATCAATCCAGAAAGCTGGACCCCAGAATATTATCTCGGACATTGGAAGATGCGGGAACCATCACCTCACCCCTGATTCCTTGGAACACCTGCGGGGCATACATGTCCGCTACATTAGGTGTTGCCACATTTGCGTACCTACCTTACTGCTTCTTCAACATTATTAACCCGATAATTGCACTTATTTACGGGTTTCTAAATATCAAGGTTCATCCGGAGACAGAGCCAGCAGTAATAGAGTAAGGGAGCANTCAGCTTGCCGGTTTCGAATACCTTACCTATGCAAATTACTGTTTACTATATTGCGTTCTGCAGCATTAATTCTTCTGGGTACGGCTTCATATACCAGCTATTTGAGATATAGACGTTTGGATGCTTTCGGAAAAAATGATTTAGAAGTGTTATTGGCACGATCAAAGGAACTTGTCCTTTTCGATAATTCTCTATAATTCTAACGAGTTCTTTTTTATCATCAGAGTCTAACGAAATCTTCAGATAACCTTGAATATGCTGCAACACGTTCACGTGATTTCTTCTAGATGCCCGTTTTTTTAGAGCCGACATAAACCCCAGTAGATATTTCTTACTATCTTCCAAAAGACATTCTCTCGTCGTTCCTGCAACAAGCTGCCCAAGTTCACGACAACTGGCTTGATCATGACTCATGAGAGTCAGCTTGTGACGGGCATGAAAATCCGCTAACTGACCAACGCTCAATCCTTGCGACACAAATTTAAACCAACGATGCATGGCAAAAACTCTCTGTATGAAATTTTCNCTCAGAATCGCATCTCCAAGTCTTCCCTCTTCCTCGACTGGTAAATAGGGAAAATTCTTGATTAATTTATCGGCGTAAACACCAACGCCCTCGCGTTTTGGCATCACATCATCCCAAATCTTCACCCTTTCCATGCCGCAGCTAGGAGAATCTTTTTTGAGGATGTATCCGCACAGGTGCTTATGCCAATCATATTGAGCATCCCCGCAATCCCCTAACTGCTGGGTGAAATCGAGGCTTGAGTCCGAAACACTAACGCATCGAATTTTATCATTTTCATTTTTCCAAAGTCGAATTGGCTTTCTGGGTATCCCCAATCCNATGGTNACCTCCGGGCANAAGGGCNGAAAATCAAAGTANNCGCCAAGAGTTNGCCTAATATAGGAATGCCCCTTGTGGCCTCCGTCATACCGNACTTTCTCACCAAGCAGGCAACTACTGATTCCAACCGGTATTTTTAAATTCTCTATGTGTAACTCTTCCGCCATCAAATCACGCCTTAGTTCGCAGAAGACAATAAAGCTCTATTTTTCCTGCAACTAGTTCTTCTTTCTCATTTTTTGAGAGGTTTTTTACTCGATACTCAATTTTTGACGCTTCGGATCTATCACCTATCTCACAAGAGTATTCAAGCACTAAAGGTCGCCTCCCTCGCAGAGCCTTAGCTCCCTTACTCTTGCCACCTCGCTCAAGACCAGCATGCTCTGAGAAACGTCTAGAAACGTCGGTAGTTATACCTGTGTACAAACTTTTATCAGAACCTCTAACAATATACAGAAACCAAACGGGTTTATTGCTCATTACTCAGAGAATCTTCCAAAAACCATCATTCTCAATAATACGCCCATCTCGCTCTAATTTGATTAAATGAGCTAACAGTGTTTTCTTTGCCCATGGAATTAAGTGTTCCGCGACATCGTCATAAACAACCAAAACTAATTCGTTTACTGTGCACCTTCCAATCTTAGCCAAACCTGACAATACCTTGCGCTCCCTTCTTATTCGATGATCAATTAGATGATCTATCTCTTCATGGGGCTTATCCATTACAGCACCGTGCCCAGGAGCCAAATAACGCAATGGTAACTCTTTGATTGATCGCAACGAGTTTAGATATGCTCCCATATCACCATCGGGCGGCAGTATTACAGAGGTAGTGCCTTGAAGAATATGATCTCCAGTGAAAAGCAACCCTTCGCTCACTAGGAAATAACAGATGTGGTTTGATACATGTCCAGGCGTGTGTATCAATCGCAGTTGATATTCATCGCAATCTATTTCATCCCCGTTATTCCAAATTCTCGAAGGAGTAAAAGTATGATCCTGCCCAATCGCATTAGGAGCGACCAAACCAACCAACTCTGCACCAGTCTCTGCTTGCAGCGCTTTCGCTGCAGGAGAGTGGTCACCATGAGTATGAGTGACAAGGATGTACTCGAGTTTATTTCCATTAATCGCGCTNAAAAAATTCGATAATTGTTCCTCGTCAATCGGACCTGGATCTAACAAACACAACTTCTCTTTACCGATAAGGTAGGTGTTTGTCCCCGGACCAGTCATTGGCCCTGGGTTGCGTCCTAAAATTCTTTTTACCGGTATCTCTGTGCCTTGAATTGGAATTGGCACTCCTGGTTCTATATTTTGCATTGTTGGCCCCATTCTTATNGATANAGCGATAATAACCTTNGTTGATTTCAGAAGCTAAAAACAAATATCAGAAAACAAAACACACTGGAACTTAAACTCAATTCACGACATAATTAGCGCTCTTGAAATTCTCTTGATTTCACTCTGAATTGCTGAGTCGACAATTGGACTAAAAATAGATGACTTGAAGCCTGATCGGCTAAAGACTTGCGAGCGAAATAGCTGCGAGCTGAGCGCGTTTTCGTATGAAATTTAACTGCAGGAAGGAAAAATGCATAGGATACAAACTTTCAACGCAATTTCTGAACTTGGCTTAGAAAAGTTACCCAAGGACAACTTTGACGTAGGCCCGGACCTGACTGGTGCCGATGCAATTTTATTGAGAAGTTTCAAGTTAGAAGCAGCGTCAATTACAAACCCACTTAAAGCAGTCGCTAGAGCTGGTGCTGGCGTAAATAATGTTCCCGTCGGGGAATGCACCCAAAAGGGGGTGGTAGTATTCAACACACCAGGAGCAAACGCCAATGCAGTTAAAGAGCTAGTACTATGTGGATTGCTCCTCGGCTCGAGGGGGGTAATACCGGGAATCGGTTTTGCGACAAGCCAAGAGAATGTCACTGACTATAGCGAACTTTCAAAATTGGTTGAGGCAGAAAAGAAACGGTTTAAAGGAAATGAAATTGCTGGCAAAACCCTAGGAGTAGTTGGACTAGGAGCGATCGGTTCGATGGTAGCCGATATGGCGATTAAGCTTGGTATGAAAGTCCAAGGTTTCGACCCAGCCTTATCTGTTGATGCAGCATGGAGGTTACCCAGCGAAGTTAAGCGAATTGAAAATTTAAACACATTGATTGGCACCTCTGATTTCATCTCATTACACTTGCCAGTTTTGGATTCGACACGCAATCTGATCGATACGTCAATGTTTGCGACCATGAAAAAGAACACTTGCCTGCTTAATTTTTCAAGAGACGAAATCGTTGACTCATCTGCTCTTCTTGAGGCTCTAGACTCAGGCAATTTGAGGAAATACATTTGCGATTTTCCTCGTCCAGAATTAACTCCAAGAGCAGATGTAATTTGTATGCCCCATTTAGGAGCTAGCACGGCGGAAGCAGAGGAAAACTGTGCAATTATGGCGGCCAATCAGCTCAGAGATTTTCTAGAAAATGGCAACATCAAGAATTCAGTTAATTTNCCGAATCTCCATCTTGATAGAGATAGTTCCGCAGAAAAAGGAAGCAGACTTGCAATCAGCAACAAAAATGTTCCAAAAATGTTAGGGCAAATCTTATCTGTTCTAGCTGACCAAAATATTAATGTTATCGACATGCTCAATAAGAGCCGAGATGAAGTCGCGTATAACTTGATTGACTTGGAGGCTACTCCCTCTGATCAGGCTATAGCCGCGATCGCAGACATAGATGATGTAATCAAAGTCACCGTGCTTTAAATATAAGAGGAAACTAGCACACATGAATCGAATAATTAACTTTGGCGCTGGNCCTGCAATGTTACCAACCTCGGTAATGGAAAAAGCNCAGCAAGAATTTTTGAATTATAAAAATATGGGTGCGTCGGTCATTGAAATTAGCCATCGGTCACCGGAGTTTGAAGATATCATAAATCATTGTGATTCCATGCTGAGAACCCTGGCTGAAGTACCCGATAATTATAAAATCTTATATGTGCATGGTGGCGCACAAATGCAATTTTCAGCAGTCCCTCTGAACTTAATTAACTATAGACCCGCCAGAAAAGCATCCTTCGTGCTNACTGGCAATTGGGCAGTTAAAGCCAGNAAGGAGACTGCTCGCTACGGNAACAGTATTAATGTCGCGAGTAGTGAAGGTTCAAATTTTGATCGTATCCCTGACTGGAATACCGATGCGTTAGACCAAGAATCTTCCTATGCCTACATAACNAGCAACAACACGTTGTATGGCACTCGTTGGCATAACTTTCCNGACACCGGCGACGTGCCTCTTGTCGCAGACATGACCTCAGAATTTTTATCAAGAAAGATAGATATATCACAATTTGGAGTTATATTTGCCGGCCTGCAGAAGAACTTAGGTCCCGCAGGGCTAGCATTAGTAATCATTAGGGAGGATCTCCTCGACCATGCTTTNGCAGAAACGCCAATGCTTCTCAACTATAAAGTCTACGACGAACAACATTCACTCGCAAACACAAACAACACCTTTGCTATTTACATGATGTCTCTCGTCTTAGATTGGCTGAAAGAACAAGGTGGCGTGGAAGGNATAGAAAAAACCAACAATTCAAAAGCAGCTCACGTTTATGACTTTATCGATAAATCAGATTTTTTTAGCGGGACTGCTCATCCTGATCATCGGTCAATTATGAACGTGACTTTCAATCTAGCCGACAATGATCTTTTGGGTAAATTTCTAGAAGATGCTCTTAGATCTGACCTATACGCACTTAAAGGCCACAGAGCTGTAGGCGGCGCGCGAGCATCCATATATAACGCTATGCCAATGACCGGTTGCGAAGCACTGGTAAATTTTATGGATGAATTTGAAAGAACAAAAGGCTGATCTGGTCTCTCTAGATACAACAAGAATGAAAACTTTCCAGAAGCGGACTGTGTTTTTATAAACAGCATTCGAAAGGGTGGCAATGCACACCTCTAGAAAAATTATTCATTGCGATTGCGATTGTTTTTATGCATCCATAGAAATGCGCGACAATCCTAGCCTGGCAGGAAAGCCTATCGCCGTTGGTGGTTCGCCGGAGCGACGAGGGGTGGTCGCCACATGTAATTACGAGGCTCGAAAATACGGCATCCACTCTGCCATGGCCTCAGCTATGGCTCGAAGTCGCTGCCCGGAACTCATTATTATCCGCCCCAATATGCAAAAATACCGAGACGCTTCAGCACTCATACATAAAATATTTGAACGTTATACTGACATTATTGAACCCCTCTCTTTAGATGAAGCATTTTTAGACGTAACTCATTGCAGTTTGTTTGAAGGAAGCGCCACTCTGATAGCTGAAGATATTCGAAAAAACGTAGGAATGAGTGTAGGTATCACAATCTCAGCTGGGATCGCCCCTAACAAATTTCTTGCAAAAATAGCGAGCGACTGGAACAAGCCTGACGGACAATTCGTCATAAGACCAGAAGAGGTTGACGAATTCGTAAAAAATTTACCTGTTAGAAAGTTACATGGTGTCGGCAAAGTCACGGCAAGCAAAATGAGTTCTATTGGCGTGAATACCTGTGGTGATCTTCGAGTTCTATCAGAAAGAGAATTGCATGATAACTTTGGAAGTTCAGGGGATCGATTGTATTCGCTTGCCAAAGGGGTCGATGATCGCCCAGTTAAGACAGACCGGATAAGAAAATCCTTAAGCGTAGAAACAACTTTTAGCGAAGATTTGGTTGGCATGGAAATGTGCAGAGAGGAACTTCCTGAACTCATTAAGCAACTCGATGGCCGCCTTGAAACAGTACTGAATAATTACCGGATCACCAAACAGGTTGTTAAGATTAAGTTTAATGATTTCGTACAAACGACGGTGGAGACTATTTCACCGTCTGTCAATTCAAAGATATTCCAAGAATTATGTGAGGAAGGCTATAAAAGACGCGAGAGACCTGTCAGGTTGCTTGGCATTGGCGTTAGATTAGAACCAAAGCAATCGGAGGAAAATCAAAATGCCGAGCAGAATCAACTCTGTTTAACTTTGGATGGTGCTCAAGACCGCAAATGACTCGTTATAAGCCGCCAACAAAACCAGGGGCAAAATATATTACTAGAGAGGGTGAACTCCGTCTCAAAGAAGAGCTTAATCAACTTTGGAAAGTTGAGCGGCCCAAGGTAACACAACAAGTTTCAGAGGCAGCCGCTTTGGGCGATCGATCTGAAAATGCAGAATATATCTATGGAAAAAAGCGCCTGCGTGAGATTGATCGGCGAGTGCGCTACCTGACAAAGAGGCTTGAGGAGTTGCAAGTCGTCTCCCAAATACCGTCCGACAAGACCAAAGCTTACTTTGGCAGTTTNGTCTATNTCGTGAATCAAGAAGGGAATGAATCAATATATCGATTAGTCGGTCCTGACGAGATTAATCCGGAAGGAGGCTGTATTAGNGTAGANTCACCCTTAGGGAAAGCACTCTTAGGAAAAAAAATCGGCGCCAAGGTCAGCATCCAATCACCTCACGGCTCTCTAACTTATCATTTAACTAAAATTGAGTACTTAACTAAGTAAGGAAACGGCTCGTTCTATTTGCACCTAATTTTATTACTCGAATATCAACCACTCACTCACACAGACTAAAGATTGAATTTTTCGAGTTGCTCTGCAGTTGCCTCTTGCTGATACTTATTTTTCCATTCCGGGTAGGGAATACCATAAACAATTTCCCGCGCGCTTTCATAATCTATCGCATGCCCTCTGCCTTTCGCTTCTGCGCTATACCATTTTGACAAACAATTTCGACAAAAGTTTGCTAGATTCATGAGGTCAATGTTCTGCACTTCCTTATGATTATCCAAATGCTCTAGAAGTCGACGAAAAGTTGCCGCTTCAATCTCGGTTCTGTCTTGTTTTCTCATNATTAGCTTCCCAACTTAAGCTGCTGTTTCTTCAAGCNGAAGTCCGCCTTTATGAGGTGGAGCCGCTCTCTGTTTTTTGGTGCCTGCTTTGAGTTGCCTCTCCGCAGCGTTAAANGCATCTCGTATGGTGACATACAAGTCTTCGTGAGCATGATTGTCATGTTGTCCTCGGTGAACTCTTATNTCNCCCGAAGNTGTGAAAATTTCCAAACCCACCGAATATACCTTCCCTTTATGATGATTGTTGTGAGGGGAATCCAANACGACCCTGCCTTTAATAATTTGATCGCAGAAGCGTGTTAATTTTTGAATTCTTTTTTGCACNGCGTCAATCAAAGCCGTCGTTTGATCAATATTATGAAACATTACTTGGAAATCATTATTCATAAACTAAATCTCCTACTAATTTTTTGGACTATTTCGTAATTCGCAATGATCGAACAACTTCCTCTAAAAATACCCTATGCGGACCAGACGCCGTTACGAGATGTAAGGTGGCTAGTCCAGCGTTAGAGAATCGAAAAAGGGTGGTGAGCGAGGCCGTGGATACGCCCGTAACCGAAAATAGAGGAACTGCAGAATGGATAAAGGATGAGTCTATGTCGAAAGCCACTCTTTATTAAACTTTGTAACAGACTACCTCGTTCTTTGAGCTTTGTCTAAGAATTAAATCTCTTTCTCTGTTGCAGGACTTTCAAAGCACCAATGCCAAGGTTCATAAGCGAAACCCGCCGCGTTACCCCGCGGATAACTCATTACAAAACCGAAGCTTTTTGCATTTCTTTTGAGCCAGACAAATGCATCGGTTTGCTCAAAGGCTTCCTCGAGAGCGTCGCAGTCGTGCGTGCCAAGATCAACAGCTCTGCCGGTATGGTGCTCGCTGAAGCCGGGCGCAGCATTAACCCGCAGAATTTGCTCCAAAGACCTCCCTTCGCCGATTTTTCGAGCAATTAGATCATGCTGATATTGAGCGTCTCGAAAAGCAGAAATGAGAAAGACTGTTACACCATCATTGATCGCTGATTGTTTCATATTCGACCACGCATCGAAGGCCTCCGGCGTGAGGCGTTGGCGCCTGCCGTAAAAATCAGGCTCTGTACTCACCAGCTGAGTTGGTTCAACACAAAGCAGTTGCTTAGAATGCTCTAGGTATTCCTTGGGAATTCCCAACGATACATGCAACTTCTGTATTCGTTCTTTATACAAGTTAAATTCACTCACTATAATTAGCTGCGACTATCCAAACAATGATGCACAATTAATGCTATGTGCCTAAGGGCAAACTTGCAAGAATGAATAAGTTCCCTTAGCACATACGGAGAAAGAAACTGAGATGGCTAAACATTAATAATTGAGGTCTAATAGGGTTAATAAAGCAATTTAATTATTGGTTATGGGCTCTCGGTAATAACCAATACCAAAGGAATGACTTTTTTAGGCATGGCTAATTTACCTGTTATTACTGGCCTTGGTGGAATAAACGCTGCAGGGCGTTCATCCGGCAACCACAGCTACAGACGGATGATCTTTGACTGTCTCAGCCAGACAGAAAAACTTGAGACACAAACCGCTCTGGCAGCTCTGACCGGAAGACTTTCCAAGCAGGATGGCCAATGGGTTGACGATTCTAAAAATATAGTAGATACCAATACCTACCTTAAGTCCATAAGCCAAAATCTCCTGAGCGGCACCCTCATTAGAAAACTGGAGAACAACTTATTTGACCCTCAAAGAGTCCACTATCACAGTAGAATGAATGTTGGCCCAGAGCGGGAGGCGGGTTTAAAATTTGACCTCCTTCGGAAACAAATTCCAGCGACAAAACCACTTGGCTGGAANATCGAAGACCATCCGACTGANCCAGATAAGGTGATCGTCGCCACGAAAGATAATTTCGACATCCTCATTGATCAGTTTGACACCACAAAAGTGAATAGCGCGGGCCAACTGCCATCGGGTTTTAATCCTGCTTTATTTTACCAATCTCGAAATCATCCGCGCACCCTTCAAATGACCGTTTATGCCGCTTCCGATGCTATAAACTCTATAGGCATTGATTGGAGTGAAATTCAACAGAATGTTCACCCAGATCAGATCGGCGTATACGCTGGAAGCGCGATGGGGCAACTTGACTACAACGGGTTTGGCGGACTACTCCAAGCGAGAATACTTGGAAAGAAAGTGACAGCAAAACAAATGCCTTTGGGCTATGCNGAGATGCCTGGCGATTTTATCAATGCCTATTTGCTCGGAAATCTCGGATCCAATGGTACTAATGTCGCNGCCTGNGCAACATTTTTATANAACCTACGTCATGCTGTTCGCGACATTCAATCAGGAAGTCACCGAGTCGTGATCGTGGGTGCCTCTGAAGCTCCTATTTTTCCAGAATCACTTGATGGTTTTGTTACAATGAACGCCCTTGCTGATGATGAATCACTGCGCAAATTGGATCAGTTGGATTCTAAGCAAGAAATTGATCACCGAAGAGCCTGCCGACCTTTTTCTAATAATACTGGTTTCACTTTAGGAGAATCGGCGCAATATATTGTGCTCTTTGACGAAAAGCTAGCTTTAGACTTAGGTGCGAATATTTTAGGGTCAGTCAACGAAGTATTTATCAATGCTGATGGCTATAAAAAATCGATTACAAGTCCAGGTCTCGGCAATTACATTTCCATGGCGAAAGCCACTGCTGCGACCAGAAATGTTATCGGTGAAGATAGACTTAAACATAGAACCTACATTCAAGCTCACGGGACAGGCACACCTCAGAATAGAGCAACTGAATCTCATATACTCAGCAAAGTCGCAAAATCCTTTCAAATTCACAATTGGCCCATAGCAGCGGTCAAGTCATATGTGGGCCACTCCGTTTCTACATCGGCTGGAGACCAAATGGCCGCAGCACTTGGTGTATTTCATCATGGCACGATACCCGGCATCCTCACAATAAATGGCACTATCGCTGATGATGTCTCTCAAGATCGCCTTGATTTTCTAACAGAGCATCGCAGCATGGGTAGTGGAAATATAGACGCGACAATAATAAATTCTAAAGGGTTTGGAGGAAACAATGCCAGCGCATCAATCTTATCGCCCAATATTACGAGAGAAATGTTAGAAAAGAGATACGGCAAAGATGCGCTTGAGGAATATTATCGTAAGAATGAGAAAGTCAAAGAAGCCACTGCCAACTACGATCGCGCTACTTCTGAGGGTGAAAACAATGTTATTTATAAATTTGACAACAACGTATTGAGCGGCGAATCGATTTCGATGAACAAGGACTCAATCTCTATCAGTGAGATTAACAAAGCTATTTCTCTGGACATTCAAAACAACTACAAAGACATGTGCGAATAGTTCAACTCACCTCAATAACGCGATTTTCAGCTATTTTGGCTTTCCATTCCTCCGGGCCTGTTTGATGAACTGAAATACCGTTTACATCTACAGCGACTGTTACCGGCATTTCTTCTACTTCAAACTCGTGAATCGCTTCCATACCCAATTCTTTAAAAGCTATAACCTTGGCTTTTCGGATAGCCTTTGAAACTAAATATGCTGCACCCCCTACTGCCATTAGGTAAACAGCCTTATGCTTTTTGATTGCCTGAATCGCAACGGGACCTCGCTCGGCCTTTCCAATCATCCCTATGAGACCAGTTTTTTGAAGAAGATCATCCGTAAATTTATCCATCCTCGTTGCTGTCGTAGGGCCTGCAGGACCAATTACTTCTTCCCTTACAGGGTCTACTGGTCCTACATAGTATATAAATTTATTGTCAAAATTAACGCCTCCCGGCAAACCCTCACCACTTTCGAT
>NHGO01000008.1 GCA_002172295.1 Gammaproteobacteria bacterium TMED139
TGCGAAAGCAGCCGATATTGAGACTAAGTCGCTTCGAAGCTATGAAACTCTATTGGATGGACTGCGGAAATTGAATATTTCAGCTTCGCGCCGGCCGTTGCGCACGAAGCCTGAAAATTTGAAGTGGTCCTGGATTGATGAGACTACGCTGAATATTCATTTTTCCTTACGCAAAGGCTGCTATGCAACAAGCTTGCTGCGAGAAATTTGCTTATTTAATTGATGGAGGAACGTTTGAGTAGTCGAATTAACTTAGATGGAATTGGTATGACATCACAGCGGACAAGAGAGCGTTTGCTGGGGCGATTAATGGAGCAGGGCATAACTAGTATGGAGGTGCTTGACATAATGCGCTCCACGCCACGCCATATATTTTTAGATGAGGCTTTGGCGCACCGGGCTTATGAGGATGTAGCGCTCCCAATCGGTTATAGTCAAACAATTTCGCAGCCCTATATTGTTGCGAGAATGTCAGAAATTGTCGCGAACTCTGAGTCATTGGAGAATGTTCTAGAGATCGGGACTGGTTGTGGATATCAGACCGCAATTATCTCAAAAATCGCGAAAAAAGTTTACACTATCGAGCGTATTAAGCCTTTGCTTGACAGGGCTAGGAGAAATCTTAAGTTATTGGGTATACGAAATGTGGAATTTAGGCATGGAGACGGAAGTCTAGGGTGGAGTGAAAATGCGCCCTTTGATGCGATCATAACCACTGCTGCACCTCAGACGATTCCTGATGAACTTTATCAACAGTTAAGCCCGAAAGATGGAAGACTTGTTATTCCTGTGGGCGGTGATGATCAGCAAGACTTAAAACATATAGTGAAGTCGGGTGACCAAATTCAAATAGACAATTTGGAGTCCGTGCGTTTTGTTCCTCTGTTAACAGGACAGGTATATAACTAATTTTTGGGTAATGTTAATGTCCGACAATTCAATACGTCAAAATTCAAACGAAGGCTTGAACAATGCGGATGACGTAATTGAGAATCAGTCATTCAAACAGATTTACTTAAAAGGTTTAGTAATGGGTCTGAGCGATTCTGTGCCGGGAGTGTCGGGCGCAACGATAGCATTGATAACAAACATATACGAACGGTTGATTGCTGCGATTGCGTCAGTGAACCTTTTCACTCTCTGCTACTTACTCACCCAACGCCGAGGTCGCGTCTGGCGGAATATAGATGGAAACTTCNTATTGATTTTGGGTTTAGGAGTTCTGTCTGGGATTCTTATCTCTGCAAGAACAATTTTGTTTTTGTATAGCGCTTATCCAGAGCCGCTTTATGCTTTCTTTATGGGCTTGGTTTTGACTTCGGCGTGGGTTCTTAGNAAAAAATTCAGGGTGCACAAATTTNAAAACTGGTTANTGTGGAGCCTTGGAGTCATCTTCTCGTTGATTCTTTCGAATGTAGAGGCTTTGGTTGCTGAGATAGGTTACGTTTATATATTTTTTTGTGGCATGATCGCAATTTGCGCAATGATTCTTCCTGGGCTTTCTGGCGCTTTAATTCTTATTCTTTTGGGTGCTTATGAGTTTGTCTTGACCGCTCTTGTTGCGCTCCAATTTAATNTCATTCTTGTTTTTTCTTTGGGATGTCTAACTGGGCTNGCCATTTTTTCAAGAGTATTGATTTGGGTGCTCNAACGGTTTCGCGAGCTGACTTATGCCTTAATTAATGGCATGTTGGTTGGTTCCACATATATGTTGTGGCCTTGGCAGAAATTCTTTGGATGTGAGGTAGGTAATGAGGTAAGTAGGGATCTATTTTGTCGGGAGATTATCCTTCCGCTGCACTATACGGAGGCCACAGGTAACCCGGTGATGATCCCGCAGACATTATTCGCGTTCCTGTTGGCAACTAGTCTGGTCATCTACCTCAATGATCACTTTTTAAAAAAAAGAAATTAAACCTGATGTTTCGAGATTGCAAAATGTGTAGGATATTTGCTCGAAAATACAAACGATTCAAGATCTCTCGAGTCACACTGATATTTCTGCTTGCATTTTTTACGGCTTGTACGAGCGACTATAGTGCGCCTGTGTCGGACAAGAGCGAAGCAGTTATTATTAACGCGCCGCTGATTGTGACAAATTCCGAAATAGGTCTTGATTATAGATCTAATCAAGGTCCGACAAATTTCATCTCTAATGTCAGTGCTGGAAAAACATACAGAGTTCAAAGTGGTGACAATTTGATTTCAATTGCCTTTAACTTTGACTTAGACTTTCGGGCGCTTGCAAGGGCAAACAGTTTGTCGCCTCCTTATACAATATTTGTAGATCAAGAACTTACTTTAGATTTAAATAAGACGGCTGACATACAAAGTGTTCGTAATAGTAGATTAGGTGTTGAGGCCCCGAGTAATTCAGTGGCTCGATCGCAGGGAATCAACAATCTGCCAACCAACATTGTTCGCCAGTCCATCGCTATTGAAGACAAAAAAGTCATTTGGGAGTGGCCATCCACCGGTGAGATCATCAATGGTTTTTCACCTAATGGAAATAAAGGAATCGACATTGGTGGACAAGTGGGCGATGCGGTCTTCGCTGCGGCTGAAGGTGACGTCGTGTACTCTGGACGCGANGTTCAAGGTATAGGCAACCTCTTAATTGTTCGTCATGGNGAAAGATATTTAAGTGCGTATGCCCACAACAGTAAAATGCTTGTATTCGAAGGAGATCAGGTTAAGCCTGGACAGAAAATTGCTGAGATTGGGATGGATTTAAGTGGGGAACCAGCTTTGCATTTTGAGATTCGAATTGACGGAAAGCCGACTAACCCAATTGGTTTGCTTCCGGGGCGTTGATAGACTGTCTCTGTAAGGCAGCGAATTCCAAAATTATGATATGTGTCGGTTTTACATTTCTAAAAGTTTACGCTTATCGGGTTTGTCAGCCCAGTCTGTTGCATCGGGTAGAGGTTCTTTTTGCTCGGTTATATTTTGCCACTTGTCGGCCAAGTCGGCGTTTAATTCGAGAAATTCCTGCTGATTTTCTGGAAGCTCATCCTCCGCATAAATTGCGTCAACAGGGCATTCTGGCTCGCATAACGCACAGTCGATACATTCATCCGGATGAATCACTAGGAAATTGGGACCCTCGTAGAAGCAGTCTACAGGGCAGACCTCCACGCAATCTGTATGCTTGCACTTTATGCAGTTTTCACCGACTACAAATGTCATTGCTACTCCGATGACTTTTTAAATAAATATAGCGACATGTTAACATTTTTTTTGAATAGTTTGTCATTCATTAAGTAACTTAGATTTCAGTTCGTATAGGATCACAAGAGCCTCAGGCGCAGTGATTTGATCGAGATTTAATTGCATCAGATTATGTAGGGCTGGATGAGGCTCTGATTCAAAAAAATCCTTTTGCTCGACCTCTTCTAGTTCGATTTTATGACCCGCATCTACTTCTAATTGCCGTAGTTTTTCCTCTGCATTTTTTATAACTACTGCCGGTACTCCTGCTAATTTTGCAACTTGCAAGCCATAGCTCTGATTTGCTGCGCCTGTTTTTACTTTATGTAGAAATAGAATTCCATTTTCATGTTCAATTGCATCTAAGTGTACGTTAGCAATATTAATGTAGGAATCCGGTAAACTTGTTAGTTCAAAATAGTGGGTGGCAAAGAGAGTGAACGCTCGTATCTGTTCCGCAATATGTATCGCTGCTGACCAGGCCAAGGACAGACCGTCAAATGTACTTGTACCCCTCCCAATCTCATCCATGAGAACAAGGCTATTATTTGTCGCATTCTGGAGAATAGCGGCGGTTTCAGTCATTTCGACCATGAAGGTGGAACGGCCTCCGGCGAGATCGTCAGATGATCCGATGCGAGTAAATATTCTATCAATAGGGCCTATAGTCGCTTTGCTCGCGGGCACATAGCTCCCAGAAAAAGCCATTAGTACTATTAACGCTGTTTGCCTCATATAAGTTGATTTGCCGCCCATGTTAGGTCCGGTAATAATCAGCATTTTTTGTTCGTCTTTTAAATACAAATTATTGTCTACAAATTGGCTTTCGATGCTTTTCTCCACAACAGGATGTCTTCCGTTTTGTATATCGACCCCAGACTCTTCGCTGATTTCTGGTTTGCAATAATTCAAGTTTGTAGCTCTTTCTGCGAATGAATTTAAAACATCTAATTCAGCGATTGCTTGAGCACTATGTAATAAATTATTTAAGTCCTTTGCTAAGATATTCAATAACTCTTCATAAAGCGCTTTTTCTTTTGCTAATGCCTTGCTGTTGGCACTAAGAATTTTGTCTTCAAACTTTTTTAGTTCCGGAGTAATAAAGCGTTCGGCATTTTTTAAGGTCTGTCGCCGAATGTACTCTGNGGGCAATTCAGTTTTGGCTTGACCTTTACTTATTTCAATATAGTAACCATGAATCCGGTTNAAGCCTACTTTGAGAGTACTCAAGTCAGTTCTTTCTTTTTCTTTTATCTCTAGGTCTACNAAATACTGACCGGCATTTCGATTTAGGTTTCTGAGTTCATCTAGCTCCGGNTCATAACCTTCGGCGATCACCCCTCCCTCGCGAATAACAGAGGAGGGATTATCTTGGATAGCTTTTTTAAGTGTGTCTACTTGACCTGGAAATTCGNTGATTCTGTTTGCTAACAAGGAGATCTCGGGTGAGTCGATATCTTTCAGGAGCCTCTGTAAATTTGGAAGTATTGCAAGAGATTCGCGGATTGTTGTTAAGTCTCGAGGACGCGCAGAACGTAATCCTAGCCGAGCTAATATACGCTCGAGATCGCCGAAACCTGTTAGTAGTTCTCCTATTTTTTCGAATTGGAAATTATCGATCAGGCTACTTACAATATTTTGGCGAATTTCTAGTTTTGCCCGGTCCTTAAGTGGGCGATTTAGCCATCTCGATAATAGGCGTTTGCCCATCGGAGTGAGTGTCGAGTCAACTATAGAAATCAAAGTATTTTCTCGGCCGCCGCTAAAATTGAAGTCAATTTCTAGATTTTTACGGGTCGCGGCATCTAATATTACACTCTCGCTTGCTAATTCAATTTTTATCCCTTGGATATGCGGCAAGTCTGCTTTTTGTGTTTCCTTGGCGTACTGTAACAAGCAGCCAGCAGCCTCAATCCCCACGGTAAAACCATCGCAAGAAAAAATCGATAGATCTCTTACTTGAAAGTGCTCGCAGAGAGTAGACCGTGCATTATGGTTTTCAAACTCCCATATTGGTCTTCTACGAATTGTGCATTTGATAATCTTACTTGTAATTTCTGTTAGATCTTCGGGAAGGAGTAATTCAGCTGGTTTGATGCGTTCCATTTCGCTAATGAGGGCTTCAGTTCCTGTTACTTCTGAGAGAACAAACCTTCCGCTACTAATATTCATGTAAGCGATTCCATACAGAAGAACAGGCTCCTTGCCTGNAAATGTTTTCTTAACGCTTACCGCNAGCAAGCAATTATCGTGATTGGAATTTAATAAGGCTTCGTCGCTTACTGTGCCAGGCGTAATTACCCGGACGATCTTTCTTTCAACCGGCCCCTTACTTGTTTTGGGATCGCCAATTTGTTCGCAAATGGAAATTGACATTCCGGCTTCGATTAACTTGGCAAGGTAGCGGTCTGCGGCATGATAGGGTATTCCGCACATGGGAATTGGTTGATTATCTGATTTTCCTCGTGAGGTTAGCGTAATATCAAGAATTTGGGCTGCAATTTTTGCATCATCATAGAAAAGTTCGTAAAAATCTCCCATCCTATAGAACAATAGACTCTCTTTGCTTTGGGCTTTGATGCGCAAAAATTGTTGCATCATTGGTGTGTGTTTTTGTTCTCTGGCCAATTTATTTGCTGACTTGTTAATGTTAATTCTCGTGATTTTACATGGTTTGTTTCATAACTTGGATATAAATATTTGAGAGTATTAGGCAATATTTTGTTAGTTCTTTGGCTATTGGTTTATTAGTGGGTAGCCGATAAAATTATGGGATGACTGAACTTAATATCGCACGCGACCAAATCCTTGAGGTCATTGATAAGTTAACCGCGAAAAAGCTAACTATTGCGACTGCAGAGTCATGCACAGGAGGTTGGTTAGCGCAAGTCTTAACCAGCGAACCTGGCAGCTCTAGCTGGTTTCAGTCTGGGTTTGTTCCTTATTCTAACGAATCAAAGCAATCTCTTCTTAACGTACCTTCCGAATTTTTTGGCTGTGATGGAGCCGGTGCCGTTAGCGAAGAAGTGGTGACAGCCATGGCTAAGGGAGTCATAGCAATTTGTAAAACTAATCTCGCAATAACTATCAGCGGGATCGCCGGTCCCGAGGGCGGAACACGTGAAAAACCAGTCGGCACCGTGTGGATAGCGTGGTGCTGGGAGCAAGAGATCAGAGCTAAGCGGTTCCTATTTGCAGGAGATCGTGCGCAAGTGCGGCGAGCCGCCGTTGAGGCCGCTTTGTTAGGCATACTTGAGCTTGTTTCTTAATTCTTTGCTAAAGAAAACTGGGTATTTGCCCATATACTGGTTGTATGTACAGTAATTNTTTGGTTTAATTATACTGATCGCATATACAGTGTTNTGTTGAGCGTTGAGTAGGATGAATTTGTTAGATTTGAGGTGAGGTAGGACTTGCCTTATAACAACGTGGTCCCCCTCGAGGTGGATTAAGATACTGCGATTAATTTAATGAGCGGTTGGGAATACACCGCTATTTGGCCGTTTTTGAGGCCATACAACAACTGCATTACTCATGGAACCAGCATCAGTTGTAAGGAAATACCAAGGATACAACTATGATTGAAGACAGTAGTAATAAAGAGAAGGCTTTAGCTGCAGCATTATCACAAATTGAAAGACAATTTGGTAAGGGATCAATGATGCGACTCGGCGACACCGATCGAGAAGCAATACCAGCGATTTCTACGGGCTCTTTGGGGCTTGATATTGCTCTAGGCATTGGTGGTTTGCCCAGAGGCCGTATTGTTGAAATTTATGGACCAGAGTCGTCAGGTAAGACGACCCTAACGCTTCAGGTAATTGCGGAAGCTCAAAAGGCAGGCGGCAGCTGTGCATTCATTGACGCGGAGCATGCCCTAGATCCTATTTATGCGAAAAACCTCGGCGTAGATGTGGAAAATCTTCTAGTGAGTCAGCCGGATACAGGGGAACAGGCTCTTGAAATTTGTGACATGGTGGTCAGGTCTGGAGCACTTGATGTGGTGGTGATTGATTCAGTTGCAGCTTTAACACCCAAGGCGGAAATTGAAGGAGACATGGGGGATACTCACATGGGGCTTCAGGCTCGTCTTATGTCACAAGCGCTAAGAAAGATGACCGCTAATATTAAGAACTCAAATACTTTGGTGATATTCATTAACCAAATCAGGATGAAAATCGGTGTGATGTTCGGTTCACCAGAAACCACTACGGGAGGTAATGCTCTTAAATTCTACTCATCGGTCCGATTAGATATCCGAAGAATTGGGTCTATTAAGGATGGGGACGAAGTGGTGGGAAATGAAACTCGGGTAAAAGTGGTAAAAAACAAAGTTGCACCGCCATTCCGGCAAACAGAGTTTCAAATAATGTACGGTGAAGGAATTCATCATTTGGGCGAAGTAATTGATCTCGGTGTTAAGCATGGATTAGTTGAAAAGTCTGGTGCTTGGTATGCGTATAAAGGTGAAAAAATAGGACAGGGGAAGAAAAACGTCGCCACATACCTAGAGGGAAATCCATCACTTGCTAAAGAAATAGAAGACATCGTGAGAAGTCAATTGTTGGTATCTCCTGAAAAAGAAGAAGAGTTGACTGGGAAAAACGACGATGTGGTAGTCTTAGCTGACGCAAAATCTAAGGCTGCCTCATAGTTTATTGTGCATTGAGACNCAATTCCGAGTCAAAAGAAGNTAACTATGTTCTACGACGAGCCGCTATGGATTTTCTAGCTCGTCGTGAGCATTCCTTTTGCGAGCTAGAGCTAAAGCTCTGCATTAAATTCCCACATCAGCAAAGAACTAAAATCACAGAGATCGTTACAACCCTTCGGTCCGAGAACCTACAGAGTGATACAAGGTTTGTGGAGTCTTATTGTCGCTATCGCAAGGGGAAGGGGTTTGGCTACAAACATATAAAAAGCAACCTTAGCCTGAAGAGGGTAGCAACTGACGAAATTAACAAACAGCTTTGTCCTGACGACCCGGATTGGGTCNANATTGCTGCTAATGTTTTACGAAGAAAGATGAAAGCCGAGAATACAACCGGAATAGAGAAACCGGAAATTTATAAGTTAACACGATTCATGGAAAATCGAGGATTCAGCGTTTCACAGATAAAAGATGCTTTCAAACTATTATGATGTTGGGGCGTTAGATGAGGTAAACGAGAAAGACCTTTTCAAATGCAGGCTTAGAGTTGCTATGATANNTCTGGTAAACGAGAACCACCATTCCGCGCTCGAATTGAATGAGCATTACCTGGACGTGCGATGAAACTCATAAAACCTTTTCGTGGCCTTAAACCTACGAAAGCATTAGCTTCTCAAGTAGCCTCTCCACCATATGACGTTCTAAGTCGAGCCGAGGCGAAAGAGATCGCGCAGGGTAATCCCTATAGCTTCTTACATATTAACAAGCCTGATATCGATGTTAGCGACGAATTGGATCAGTTTGACCCCACTGTCTATCAAGTAGGCAGGGATAACTTAGACGAATTCATGAGCTCAGGAGTCTTAATCCAAGACGAAAATGAGCAGTTCTACCTTTATAGGCAGGTAATGGGAGATCANGAGCAATTGGGTTTGGTTGCAGTAGCCTCGATTGACGCTTATGACCGTGGCCTTATCAAGATACATGAGTACACTAGGCCAGATAAGGAAGGTGACCGGGTAAACCATATGGAAGCGCTCGGGGCTCAGGTTGGACCTGTCTTTCTTACCTATAAGGCAGATCCTGGCATTACAGAGATCTTAGATAAAGCAAAAGAATGCGACTCCGATTATGATTTTGAGGATGAGACTGGGGTCAGGCACACGTTTTGGACACTTAGTGATAAGAATCTGGCGTCAGCGATTGAGGAGAGGTTTCAAAGCGTAGACACCCTTTATATCGCAGATGGACATCATAGGTCAGCTGCAGCTTCCAGGGTTCGCGAAAACTACAGAAAGAAGGATAAAAACGGGAAAGGAACTGAGTCTTATAATTTTTTCTTAGCAGTTGTTTTCCCAAGTAATCAGATGAAGATTCTCGATTATAATCGTGTCCTAAAAGATCTAAACGGTTTATCAGTAGAAGAATTCCTGAATGCGTTAAGCAAATACTTTTTAATCGAACAAGTGGAGGGGGAGGGTGACGCTAAGCCGAAAAAAGTAAATGAGTTCGGTCTCTACTTACACCACACGTGGTATAGATTAACTTTAAGAATTGAAATTGCTGATAAGCTTCCCTCGAATGATCCAGTAAAAGGTTTAGATGTATCGATCCTTCAGGACTATATTTTAACTCCCATTTTAGAGATCAATGATCAACGCACAGATAAGCGTATTGATTTTGTGGGAGGTATCAAGGGATTGTCAGGACTGAAGGAACGTGTTAATTCAGGCAAATGGACCGCGGCCGTGGCTCTTTACCCAACATCAATCGATAGTTTAATAGCCGTAGCCGACGCAGGGCAGGTTATGCCGCCAAAATCGACTTGGTTTGAACCTAAGCTCAAGAGCGGTTTAGTCAGCCATTTACTAGAGTGAACATGCCGATCACGAACCTCAGATGAGTCGTTGTTAACACTAAACTTGTGGGTTCAGCTTTGCTAAAACAATCAGGCCAAGCATCTCTTAAAAAAGACATGCTTGGCCTATGAGGTTAACAATTAAGCTGCGGTACTTTTAGCACTCACCTCTACCAATCGACTTTGAGCATCTTTTATCGGAATGGTTTTTGGCTTCATAGCTTCAGGAATTTCGCGAACTAAATCGATATGCAGTAATCCGTTCGCCAATTGTGCAGCTTTTATCTCAATATGTTCCGCTAATTGGAACTTTCTTTCAAAATTTCTTCCAGCAATGCCTTGATGAAGGTAATTGCGCATGCCCTGATCAGGTAGCTTCTGTCCCTTCACTGTAAGGGTTTGCTTTTCAGCCTGAATGTCTAACTCGTTGGACTGAAATCCAGAGACGGCCATCGTTATCTGATACTGATTTTCATCTAGTAGTTCAATATTGTATGGCGGGTATGAGTTAGAGGTTCTCTCAGATCTGTGAATATTGTCTAAGAGAGATGATANGTGGTCAAATCCCACGGTAGTACGATAGAGCGGTGAAAAATCAAAATTTGTCATAGTCATATCCTCGTTTATGCCTCTTGGAGGCGAAAGCAATATGTTGTGAAGCCTGTTTTAAAAACCAGGCGCGTTGAGAAAATCAGTATAGATCTTTCTCTAGATAACAAATTGGGGGTATTTTAAAAATTTCAAGTGAGAAAATTTAAACGTGCTACATGGGCCACTTACAGTCCACATNTAATTAGATTGAGTAACCACACAAATAACTGCAAAGAAAACTACTCTGCCTTTAATGACATTGGTAATTTATGGAACTAACAGTTCCATAAATTCATTAACTGCGGTGGCTGCAAGTTTTTCTTGGTTCTTACATAAATTAAAGATTTCTTTACACCTATCGTTTGGTAAAGCGGTAAGTAAGTTACTTTGGAATTTTTTCTCTAGTAAAGGAATCCCTTCCTTGCGGCGTTTCCGATGTCCAACTGGATAGTCGATCTCGATTTTTTCGGTCTCACTACCATCTGTGAACATCACTTGGAGAGAGTTCGCTATGCTACGCTTATCGGGTTCAAGATACTCAGATGTATATTTAGGCTCCTCTTCGACAATCATTTTATCCCTAAGCTGATCGATAACTGGATTGCTGTGATGAAAGTCATCTTCATAATGCTCTGCGGTTAAATTACCAAAAGCAAGAGGCACTGCTATCATATATTGTAAACAATGATCTCTATCTGCAGGGTTATTTAAGACTCCCACTTTGCTAATTATTCGTATAGCTGATTCATGAGTTTTAATCACTATCTTTTCGATTTCATGAATTCGATCTTTAACAAGAGGATGAAGTTTAACAGCTGCTTCCGCAGCAGTTTGTGAATGAAACTCTGCAGGGAATGAAATTTTGAATAAAATATTTTCCATCACGTAAGAACCATATTCTTGCGAGAGTTTGAAATTTTTACCCTTGAAGGAAACATCATAAAATCCCCAAGTAGGAGCCGTTAATACACTTGGGTAGCCAATTTCTCCTTTTAATGTTAATTCTGCAAGGCGAACCGCGCGAGAGGTGGCATCGCCGGCTGCCCAAGACTTTCTCGGCCCTGCGTTTGGCGCATGCCGATAGGTTCTGAGACTTGATCCATCTAGCCAAGCCTGAGAGAGCGCGTCTATAATTTGTTGCTTAGAGCCACCCATAAGTTGGGTTACAACGGCTGTAGAAGCGACTCTCACTAATAAAACATGACAAAGTCCAACCCTATTAAAACTATTCTCAAGCGCGAGAACACCCTGAATTTCATGGGCTTTTATCATGGCGGTTAGAACATCCTGCATTAATAACGGGTCTTTACCCTCGGATATCCTTACTTGTGATAGGTAGTCTGCAACNGCAAGTATTGCGCCCAAATTATCAGAGGGGTGGCCCCATTCGGCGGCGAGCCATGTATCGTTAAAATCTAGCCACCTAATGATGCATCCAATATCCCAAGCCGCTTTAGCTGGGTCCAGTTTATATTGTGTTCCTGGTACTCGGGCACCATTAGGGACGATAGTGCCTTCAACGAGGGGACCCAATAGTTTTGTACATTCAGGAAATTTTAGTGCGAGAAAGCCACACCCCAAAGTATCCATTAAGCAATTTCTCGCCGTATCATAGGCTTCAGTAGATTCTATATCGTAGTCACATACGTAGTTTGCAATATCGACAAGGACTTTGTCGGGTTTCGGACGTTCGTTAATGTCTACATTTGCTGGCAATTTATATTCCTCGATTGAACTTTCTATTTCNTGTTAACGATGCTGTATGTCCACCCACTTTGATTNCGCTGGTCCAATATACTCAGCACTTGGTCTAATGATTCGGTTGTTTGCTCTCTGTTCTTTGACGTGAGCAGCCCATCCGGTAATTCGTGACATGACGAAAATCGGGGTAAATAGTTTTGTGGGTATGTTCATCAAATGATACGCACTAGCATGGAAGAAGTCGGCATTACAGAATAATCTCTTTTCTCGCCACATGACTTCTTCGCAACGAACCGAGATAGGGTATAGTGTCGTGTCTCCCGTTTCTTCAGCGAGCGCTTTAGCCCATTTTTTGATGATAGTGTTTCGAGGATCAGACTCTCTATATATAGCATGCCCGAAGCCCATAATCTTCTTCTTATCTTTCAACATAAGGAGAAGCTCTTTCTCTGCTTCATCTGGTGATTGCCAGTCTTGAATCATCTCCATGGCAGCTTCGTTGGCCCCCCCGTGGAGATTCCCGCGCAAACTTCCTATTGCCCCTGTTATGCAACTGTGCATNTCAGAAAGTGTTGACGCGCATACTCTTGCAGTGAATGTTGAAGCATTAAACTCATGCTCGGCGTAAAGGATTAGTGATACGTTCATTACCTGAGCAGCTAAGTCGCTAGGTTCTTCGCCTAATAGCATCTGGAGGAAGTGNCTTCCGATAGAGTCATTCTCTAAAGAGGTAGTGATTCGCTTGCCTTGGTGTGAGAAGCAATACCAATAACAGATAATGGAGGGTAAAGAGGATAAAAGTCGGTCTGCTACTTCAGTTTGGTTCTCAAATGATGACTCAGGTTCTAAGTTTCCGAGCACTGAACAACCGGTTCGTAAAACATCCATGGGGTGAGCAGAAGCAGGTATTTTCTCTAATGTATCCTTTAACTCTTGTGGTAGACCTCTGAGGGAAACAATTTTATTTACGAAGCCGTTAAGCTGCTCTTGGTTTGGTAATTCTCCTCGAAGCAAGAGGTATGCTACTTCTTCAAACCTGGCTTTTTCAGCGAGGGTTGATATATCGTGGCCCCTGTATGTTAGACCAGAACCTGTTTTTCCNACAGTACATAACGACGTTTGCCCAGCTACTTGGCCGCGCAGTCCGGTACCGCTTATTTTCTTTTCTGTCACGGGGACCTCAAATTGATTTGGTACTCGAAACAACGATCAATCGTTATTTTCCTTAGTGAAAAGCTTGTCCAATTTTTCCTCGTAAGAATGATATTCAAGAGTCTCATACAGTTCGTCTCGAGTCTGCATTAGGTTAACGATGTCCATCTGGCTGCCCTTATCAGCAATTGTTTCATATACGCTCATTGCGGCTTTGCTCATTGCGCGAAAGGCGCTTAAAGGATAAAGAACGATCGAAACTCCTACTTGATTCAATTCACTGCAAGTATACAGGGGCGTTTTNCCGAACTCTGTTATATTTGCAAGAACCGGGACCTCTAGCACTTCGGTGAACAGTTTGTATTGATCCAAATCAAGAATTGCCTCCGGGAAAATTGCATCAGCTCCCGCCTCAACGCAGGCAATGGCTCTATCGAGTGCTGATTCAATACCCTCGACTGCCAGAGCATCGGTGCGTGCCATTATTACAAAATCTGCATCTGTTCTGCTGCTTGAAGCTGCTTTTATACGATCCACCATTTCTTCTTTTGATACTATGGACTTATTAGGACGATGACCGCAGCGTTTCTGGGACACCTGATCCTCTATATGGACTGCAGCAGCTCCAGCTTTCTCAATTGTTTTTACCGATCGCTCTATGTTGAATGCGTTTCCCCAGCCAGTGTCGATATCGACAAGTAAGGGAAGTGTGGTTGCATCACAAATCCGCTTCACATCATCAGCGACATCCGNTAGTGTAGTTATTCCNAGATCGGGCAGTCCAAAGGACGCATTCGCTACTCCGCCACCAGACAGATAAATTGCTTTATGCCCGGCGCGCTCAGCCAGCATTGCACAATACGCGTTGATGGTGCCTACCACTTGCAGGGGGTGACTTTCTCTCAGAGCGGCCTTGAATTTTGCTCCAGGGGACATAGTTTTTACCTAAATAGAAGTTCTTATGTATATGAAAATTCACGAAAAGATTTAATTACATGATTGAAATTATACACGATAACCTTATTAAGAGGCGACAAAATTCTGAACTGAATGCCCCCTGCTTCACCTGTCGACGCTGAATTGGGCGTGCTATTGTAAGCCAAGGACTTTTAGCCGCATAAATTCGTTTTATCAAAAATGACTCTGTAACTGGAGAGAATTTCTACAGAACTAACATTTCAAATATACAAATAATGTAACTTGATATGAATATCTAGGGTATAACTTGTTGCAGAAACCTTATTCGCAGGGCTAGCTAAATATAGGAACAACCTAATGTTGGCGGATCCTTTCTGATTAATTAGTTATAGAGAATTCGTCTCAGTTTGTTCTAAAAATAAGCTGATCCTGTTAATATATGCAATGATATCAACGGTGTAACAATATTTTCTAGCATTAGCATTCTAGGCTCAAATGGCATTTAAGCGATTTCAGGACTTTCTCAGCAACTTGGTCAGTCGCCAAAGACAGTTTTTTGTTGGCGCAGATGAAGTGACGATTAATGAATTGCTAGAGAAATTAATGGGGACTGTTGGCGAAGTTTCAGGAATCGTTACGGCTAGGCAGCTGCTTGACCGATATACTGAGTTAAGTGATGAGCAAAAACTTGATTTTTTTCAACATTTAGAAAAAAGCTACAACGCTGACGAGAGCCTGGTAAGAGAAGCATTCAACAAATATAGTAGAAATCCATCTAGCGCGAGCTTAAATGTGCTTTCTAAAACTGCAGAGCCTAAGAGGCACGAGCTGCTTAGAAGGCTTAATTCTACCCCTGATGCGACACACGACTTGGTAGAAATGCGGACGGATTTACTAAAGTGTTTAGCAGACGACCAAGACCTTAAATCCGTCGATGATGACTTTATAAGGCTTTTCACATCTTGGTTCGGTCGTGGTTTTTTGGTTTTACAAACAATTAATTGGTCTACATCAGCCGCNATACTTGATCGTATTATTAGATACGAGGCAGTTCATGAAATTAAGGATTGGGATGATTTGCGGAGCCGAATTGACCCGCCTAATAGACGCTGCTTCGCTTTTTTTCATCCCGCGTTAACCGATGAGCCTTTAATATTTGTCGAGGTTGCATTAAGTGTTGGGGTGCCAAACTCAATAGCTTCAATCTTGGAAACCGAAGTGCCCTCCGTGGATGTGAACGTCGATTATACAACCGCGACTTTTTATGGAATTAGTAATTGTCAGCCAGGNCTAAAGAATATCTCATTTGGAAACTTTTTGATTAAACAAGTCGTGCAGGAATTACAGGTCGAGTTTCCTTCGATAAAAAGTTTTGTAACTCTTTCTCCTGTCCCTGGTTTTCAGTCTTGGCTGACTTCTCAAATAGACGATGAGTTCAAAGAACTTCGTGATTTACAGTCTGAATTGAACCAAACGGCTAAGTCCGCAGAATCGGTTCGAATCAATAGTGAATTAATTAGAAAAGCGGTGTTCAACTATCTGACTAAAGTAAAAAAAGGAAAATACCCTGCCGATCCAGTTGCTCGTTTTCACTTGGGCAACGGTGCTTCTATTTATCAGCTAAATGTAGGAGCTGACTTGAGTGTGAAGGGTTTAGATCAATCATGGGGAACAATGGTTAATTACCTGTATGATTTGAATGATATTGAAGAGAATCACGAGTTCTACGCGACTGAAGGTGAAATAAAATTCAACGACAAGCTAAAAGCCCTATTAATAAAAGAATCNTAGCGAATTTCACAAATAAGCAATAAGGTATTTCGGNGGAGACTAAAGGCTAAGCCCCAGAGTCAGGAGTTGCAGCCATATGCTGGAGTATTCCGGGTTTTTGACTCTCGATATATGATATTTCATATTGATAACTTTTGGCGCTGGAATCAATAGAAAGAGCTCCATTAATGGCTTCTTCCCAATCAGCTTGAGCGGCGCTCCGGGTGAGATATGGACCGGAAANCTTGACTTCCAGGCTTGGATCATCGGGAGCCTTTGCTATTATGTAATAGTTTTTTGAATTCACGCTTTGTTTATTTCAAAGTTAATGAAGTGTCATTATGAAAATTGTTAGACGAGATATCGGCCGCCTATTTGAAATCAACAGTTAAAATACTTCACGCTTTCAAGGTGAGGAAAGCAGCACCTTTGATTAAGTTGAAACTTACTTTGAAACACAAATGAAAAATGAATTCTAATTTTATAAGATCATGTTTTGCTCAATAAAATATTAACTTCGTAACCCAACTATGCTTGATACNCGACCATTACTCCTAGGAAAGGGGTTTCCTGAAATCAAGAGAGNNCCTCTTGAAGTGTTGCAGGTAAACTTAGGCTATAAATGCAATCTGAGTTGCACGCATTGTCATGTGAATGCAGGGCCTTCTCGTCACGAGCAAATGAGTAGGGAAAATGTGAATGCAGTTTTGAAATATATTCGCAAAAATCCAGTCAGAACGCTTGATCTAACTGGAGGAGCTCCCGAATTGAATCCCAGCTTCAAATATTTAGTTGTAGAGGCGCGAAAACTTGGGGTAGAAATAATCGATAGATGCAACCTTACCATACTACTCGAGTCTGGTTTCGAAAGTTTGGCGTCATTTTTAGCAGACAACAAGGTTGTTATAACTGCGTCACTTCCTTGTTATTCAGAGCAAAANGTAGAAGCGCAACGAGGCAAAGGCGTGTATTTGGATAGCATCTCTGCTCTGAAAAAACTGAATTCCCTTGGTTATGGAAAAGACTCAGATAAAAAGCTGAATTTGGTTTTCAACCCTGACGGAATAAACCTACCACCAGAGCAGTCAGGGCTGGAGAAAGAGTATAAATCTGAATTGCACGCCCAGCATGGGATCGTATTTAATAATTTATATACGATTACAAATATGCCCATTAGCCGATTTGGAGGCATGCTTTTGGCGAAGGGTCTTTATGACGAATACATGTCAATATTAAAAAATAGTTTTCAGCCCGAAAACTTAGCTACCGTCATGTGCAGAACATTAATAAGTGTCGACTACCGAGGCTATGTATATGACTGTGACTTTAATCAAATGCTAGGACTACATTTGTTNGAGCNTGGCGACTTAAGGTTGCACATTTTAGATCTNNCTGATCGCAATGTCACCGGCAATCAGATTAAGGTTGGTCAGCACTGTTTCGGTTGTACTGCCGGTCAAGGGAGTAGTTGTTCTGGTGCAATGAAGAATTAATTAAAATGAAGCTTGTTTCAATTATCATTCCGGTTATAAATGAGGAAGCGTCATTGCGCTCTTTCCTACCTTCGTTGCAAAGTTTGCGTGAAGGTGGTTGTGAGATTGTCCTAGTAGACGGGGGCTCCTCAGATCGGTCTTGTGAAATCGCAAAACCTTTAGTTGATAGGCTTCTCGTTACTAGCCGTGGCAGAGCAAGTCAAATGAATTTTGGAGCTAGAAACTCCAATGGAGAGATTTTAATTTTCCTTCATGCTGACACTCAGCTCCATGAACAGGCAATAATTCTTGCAAGGGATGTCGCAGATAGTTTTGAAAGTTTTTGGGGTTGGTATAGTTTGAGGTTTCAAAACTCCTCGTATTTGCTATCNTTTGTCGGCTTTTTGATGAGAATACGATCAAGTATCACAAAAATCTGCACTGGTGACCAAACGTTATTTATTAGTTCTAAGCTATTTTCGGATGTCGGCGGATTTCCAGACATCCCTATTATGGAAGACATTGCTATTTGCAAACTTCTGCGTACTCGTGTCGCTCCGATCCAGTTAAAAAGTAGAGTTCTATCTTCACCCAGAAGGTGGGAGAGAGATGGNATCTTTAAGACAGTATTCCTNATGTGGTACTTGCGATTCCTATACTGGTTAGGCGTTTCTCCGGTGAAACTCAGTGACAAGTACTATCCAGAGTATAAATGAATTGGTCACACCATGAGTCGCCACCGTGCAGTTTACAGCTACCCAGACATACCTATTTTGCTATTTGCCAAGGCGCCAGAATTAGGAAAAGTTAAAACCCGATTAGCGAAGGTGCTTGATGAGTTAGAAATTTTGTCTTTATACGAAGCGATGCTGTCTCATGCTCTGAGTTTGCTCGACAAAAATACTTTAAGTGAACTGCAGTTGTGGATTAGCCACGGAACAAACTCAGATATTAGAATTTTTTCGGCATTGTCCTCAGGGCCGAAGATTAATCGACAAGCAGCTGGTGACTTGGGTGTCAAGATGGGGTCCGCAATCAAGCATGTACTTAGTTTAAAAAACTCTAAAGGTGCAATAATTATCGGAGCAGACTGTCCTGTAATGACTCTTAGTTATATTGAACAAGCCCTCTCGCAACTGCAGAGTGGGGTGCCATTAGTAATTGGTCCTGCAGAGGATGGTGGGTATGTGCTAATTGGTGTGGATGATTACTACCCGGAGATTTTTGAAGGTATACACTGGGGTACAAAAGAAGTTCTTAACCAGACAATTAGGAAGGCTGAAAATGCAGGTATAAGATACTCTTGTTTAGACACTCTCTGGGATGTAGATAGACCAAGAGACCTGGAAAGACTCTCCCAACTGAAACCAAGGTTCAATTGGTCTCGATAAATGTGTTTTCGAGATTCTAAAACAACATATGCATAAACCCGTTAAACTTTTCATCAGAGTTTCATTTCAGCTGAAGCTCGAGAGAAATCAGCTTGTCGGATACACTGCCTGAGTTTGGTTGGTATTTTCCACCATTGATGCGGCTGTTCAAGCTGACAATCTTTGAGGCGTTGATTTCGGGGAACTGATTTATCTCGGATGCTAATATATCGGCGTCGACTCCCATAGTTTGGGCTAGTATCTGAATGCGCTTGCCTCGAGGCAGCTTTTCTCTTAACCGATTTATTTTTTTCATGAGTAATGTTAGGTTTCAATATGCTTCAGTTAAAGCTGATAAAAGATACGATCAAATAATGCGTGGTCTTAAACAGCAGGCTTTTGAATGAAACAGTAACTTTATCCTGGCCATTTGCCGGAGGATTCGGGACAAACTGGAGCAAAGATTAAACTTTCTGCACAAATCCATTGAACTAGAGTCTCCCATTTAGTTTTAGTATACAATTGATTTATTCCCATTTAACTGTGGGCTTAAAATATAACGACTAACGTGGCAATATCTTTATGGTTGACGGAGCAAAGGTATTAGTAATTGAAGATGATGAAAAGTCTCGTCACGATCTTGAGACTGTCCTCAGATTTCTCGGAGAAGACCCAATCTCAGTAGCTTCTCGTAACTGGTCTGAGCCCGCAGAACTTGCTATACCCAATTCGTCTGAGGTCGTTGTCGCCATTATCGGTTCGATCGACTCAATTCGACTCGAGGAATTATTGTCAGATATCTATGAGTGGGAGGCCTGTATTCCTTTTGTGATTGTAGGTAGGAAAGAGCTCCTTGATCCCGCAGATTTGGAGTTAAAAAGTCGCATTACGGCTTTTTTAGATAAGGATCTAAGTTATCAATCCTTGCTTGATGCCCTGCATAAATCTAAGCTCTTTCACGATCACTACAATCGTTTGAGAGATGTTGATGGACTGAGAAATCATGACATGTTTCACGGTTTAGTCGGTAAGAGTGACGCCATTCAGCGAGTCCGGCATATGATGGGCCAGGTTGCCAATACTGAAGTAAGTGTATTAATAACTGGGGAATCTGGAACAGGAAAGGAAGTGGTTGCTCGAAGTTTGCATTTAAACTCTAACCGAGCGGACAAACCATTTATTCCTATTAACTGCGGCGCGATCCCAAGTGAGCTTTTAGAAAGTGAGCTATTTGGACATGAAAAAGGCGCGTTTACTGGAGCTATTTCTGCGCGAGTTGGCCGTTTTGAGCTTGCTGATGGTGGAACTCTATTCCTCGATGAAATCGGAGATATGCCTCTGAATATGCAGGTTAAATTACTAAGAGTATTACAAGAAAGAAGCTTCGAGCGAGTTGGTGGTGTGGGGACAATTCAAACTGATGTAAGAATCATCGCAGCAACGCATAAAGACTTGGAGCAGATGATAAGAGATGAAAAATTTCGAGAAGACTTATATTACCGTCTAAACGTTTTTCCAATTGAAATGCCTCCATTGCGAAACAGATCAGAGGACGTACCTCTATTATTAAACGAATTGATTACGATCCTTGAATCGGGCCAGCGCGGCTCTGTGCGTTTTAATTCAGGAGCTATTGATTCTTTATGTCGTCATTCTTGGCTTGGAAATGTCAGAGAACTAGCGAACTTAGTTGAGCGAATGGCCATTCTTCACCCTCACGGTATTGTTGGAATCAATGACTTACCTGAAAAGTTCAGATATTTGACGGATAAGGAAACTTCGATTTTCGAAAATTCCCTGGATATCAATGAAGCAGTTTCAAATCTGAATGCTCATACGCTGGAGTCGGCAGATGAAACACTGCTGCCTCTGAGTGGCATCGATCTTAAGGCATATTTAGCTAATTTGGAAAAAGACCTAATTTCACAGGCATTAAACTATAGTGATGGTGTGGTTGCCAGAGCAGCTCAGAGACTGCACATTCGCAGAACAACTTTGGTAGAGAAAATGCGTAAATATCACCTGCAGCGTAAGCAAAGTGAAGAAGAACAAAAGCTTGCGGGTAAAATCTATTCTGAAGAAAATGGAAACCTTGAACAATCAGACATTGGTGAAGGAAAGTCAGCTTCTGCTTAATCTGTTTTTCCTATGATGGGTTGTTCGTTAACTACACCTCCTTGAATTTTTAGTGTAACCGCTAAACTTCCGTTAAAAATTTGTTCTATTTGAAGAAGCACTCCTGCCCAGTCAGTCGACAACCAAAATACAGTCGAACGATTGGTTCTAACTGGTTCAGTTCTCTCTATTTTTACGCTCTCAAAACTGCCCAAAGGGGTTTGGATGGTTTCTTCACCGATAACATTATACTTATATTCTTGCAGTCCAGAATTGTTGATCACATTGTAAGAGAACAGTCGAATGTCTTTGTTGAAATCTTGGCGAATGGCTAATTGGTGACTTAATTGATCAAAAGTATTTTCTTTTAGATCAACGGACGAAATGCCATCCGAAGTTGAGAGTCTCGCGACAGATTGATCCCAATCATATATAACTGCTATTGTTTCTTGGCTCAAGCCTGTTTGTTCGGAGTTATATAAGGTAGGTCTTAGCAAATTGTTTTCCCAACTTATCTGACTTTCTTCATCGATCTCTGCGAGTAATTGACCTCCAAGGGCGATGCTTAATCTATTCGTTAACTCATAGGAATCATCAGCGATTTTAGTAAGTGATCGCTTTGCAGATGCTGCAGCAAGTCCAGATTGGGCTCGATAATTTATGGAATAGGTCGCAAGTTCCTCACTATTGGATGTTAATGAGGCAAAAATAAATAACAACCCTACACAGAGCGAATTAAAGCGCAATTTAATTTTACTCCTTCGATAATCAAAGTATGCTTTTATCAAATATGACCTCTCCATTTTTCATTTGAATTTTCCCAAGCGCTATTAAATTTACAACTTTTGGGTATATCACGTGTTCTTTCTTTAATACTCGCGCAGCCAGAGCCTCTGCCGTATCATCAGATAGAATAGGAACCTCTTCTTGAGCGATTATGGGACCTCCATCCAATGATTCTGTTACATAGTGCACCGTAACGCCATGCACCTTTTGTTTGTCTTTTATGGCTCGTTGGTGGGTATTGAGACCGGGGTATGTGGGTAGTAGGGAAGGATGAATATTTATAATTCTCCCATGAAATTGCTTTACGAATGTATGACCTAAAACTCTCATGAAACCCGCAAGTACTATCAAGCTTGGGTTGAACNGACTGATTGNTGAGGCAAGAAATGANTCAAATTCAACTCTTGAACTGAATGANTCTTGTTCGATGGTTAGTGTTTCTATCCCGGATTTTTTAGCTCTCTCTAGCCCTAACGCTTTGGGGTCGTTAGAAATTACAGCGGTGATTTGATAATTTGATGCTGGGCANGCGTCAATGAGCGCCTGAAGATTAGTGCCGCTGCCAGATATAAGAACTACTACGCTTAAGAGATTCTTAGCCATAAGTTATATTAATTACCTTTACGATNACTAGACAAATCGTATTGGTTGTTGGTCTGTTGGTCTTTTGGAGATATGCCCTATTACGGATGCGCTAATTTGATCTTGATTCAAGATTCTTAAGGCGCTATTGACATTGTTAGGGTTCACGCAGATAACCATGCCTATGCCACAATTGAATGTTCTATACATTTCTTCAGTGTCTATATTTCCCTGGTCTTGTATCCACGAAAATATTGCAGGNCGTCTCCAACTTTTCACATCTAATACAGCTTGNAGCTCTTTTGGAATAACTCGAGGGATATTTTCGGTNAGGCCGCCACCTGTGATATGCGAAATTGAATTAATTTGAAGCTTGCTGGTCAATTTTTTAACTATCTGTACATAGATTTTCGTAGGACAAAGCAATTTTTCCCCAAGAGTCGTCCCGTCGAATGGCTTCGATAAGTCGGCAGACGTAATTTCAAGTATTTTTCGGATCAAGGAATAACCATTTGAGTGAGGTCCGGAGGAATGAATTCCGATAAGAATATCGTCTATTGAAACATTTGATTGATCGACTATGGAGTCCTTTTCTACAACTCCCACAGCAAATCCAGCAAGGTCATAGTCCTCATCAGAGTACATGCCCGGCATTTCAGCGGTTTCACCTCCNATGAGTGCACATCCAGAAATTTTGCATCCCTCGCCAATACCTTTGATCACGTCTTTTGCCACAGCAACATCGAGCTTTCCTGTTGCATAATAATCGAGAAAGAACAGTGGTTCCGCNCCGCAAACGATCAAATCGTTGACACACATTGCTACCAAGTCTATNCCTATGGTGTCATGTTTTCCNAGGCTCATAGCCAGTTTAAGTTTGGTTCCGACCCCATCTGTTGCTGACACCAGCACCGGATGTGTATAATTTTCTGGGATTTCACAGAGCGCTCCAAAGCCGCCAAGGTTTGATAGGACCTCTGGTCTTGATGTTGCTTCTGTTATTTCTGTGATTTTCGAAATTAATGAATTGCCGGCGTCTATGTTGACTCCAGCGGAACGATAGCTAAGCGCCTCAGAACTATTTTTGGGTTTTGAATGATTTCCACTGCTCATCTTTTAGGGTCCTGGTTGACTGAATACACTGAAGCTGGTAGTAGTTTAACAAGAATCACAAATTGAGTCAGTTTCATTATGAAGCTTTTATATGTGGTAGGCGGTCCCAGAGTTATACAAAAGTGAAGAGTTTTTTTCTTAACAATCTAGTCTTGATTACCTTGCTGCTTTTGGTTTCTATGCCTTTGCAAAAAAGTCATGGACTCCAGGTCGAAGATCTCTATAGTTATCAGGTCGTAGTTGATAATGAAAGCGATTCTGAGCGGAGTCGAGCGTTTCAAGAAGCGTTTAAAGCAGTGATATTAAAAGTGACTGGTGACCGAAGATGGCTTGTTGAACCTGACGTAGAGCGAGCCATCGCGAATGCGCAAAGTTATGTTGAGGGGATCCAATACGGAAGCCGCATCTCAACCCAATTTTTGTCTATCGACAACAATGATTTGCAGAGTTTAGGTAGGGAGAGGTTTATAGAAGTAAGTTTTGCAAGTAGTCTGATCCAAGACTTGCTCCTGAGTGCGAATATTCCAGTTTGGACCAGTAACCGCCCGAGTGTGCTAGTCTGGATGGTATTGCAAGACTCTGCGGGTGACCGAACACTGTTCACTCCAGAGCTAAACCCCGAAATATCAGAATATATTGAGAACTTTGCACGGATTAGGGCAATCCCGATTATTTTCCCTGTCTTAGACTTTGAAGATCGGGAAAACCTGTCCGAAGAAGATGTCTGGTCTCTTGATGCAGANAAGATAGTTNAAGCGAGCAATAGGTATGGGGCGGATAGTATTCTTTCTGGTCGACTACACTTCACCTCTCTTGGTGAGTTGATAGGTCTGTGGCAATTTATTTTCCAGGGTGACATAGAAGTTTTTGATGGAGTTGAAGAAAATTTAGATGCTTATCTGGAGGNGCCTTTGGACAGAATTACCAATCAGTTAGCAAGTTACTTTGCGATTGCTCCTCATATTAGNCCACTGGAAACTGTGCAATTAAAGGTTGAAGGAATTAGCGATTTAAGTGCTTATTCGTCATTGATGAATTACGTATCGGGGTTGGGGTTAGTCCAAAATGCTAAAGCTTCTAGCTTGAATGGTGAGATTTTGGAATTAGAATTAGATTTGCTCGGAGGGTCTGCCGAATTGTTTGAGCTTATCGGGTTGGATAGGGATTTGCTGCCAATCCAAAGTTCGCAAAGAGATGATCTTAAAGTTCTCCACTACAGGTGGACCAGATAGTCAATGAATGCCAAGAAGGCCTCCCAGCTTCCATTAAATCTTAATTTAGATAATGAAGCTAAGTTTGAAAACTTTTTAGAATTTGACAGACATTCGGAGGTAATTACAGAGCTAAAGAAAGGTAGCCCTGTAATCTACTTGCGGGGTGCAGCGAGCTCGGGCCGCTCCCATCTTCTTCAGGCAGTTTGTCATGAGGCGATAGATAAGCAAGAAACCTCACTATTTTTACCCTTATCTTGTGCAGATAAGTACTCGCCAGAGTTTCTAATTGGAATTGAAAGGTTAGATGTCGTCTGTCTTGATGATATTCAGGCAATAGGAACTAACGTTGAATGGGAAGAAGCAATTTTTCGACTATACAACAATGCATTAGATACAAAATGTAAATTAATAATTAGTTCTGATAAAGCGCCGCATAAGTTAAGTATGACATTAGCAGACTTGCAATCTAGGCTTTGCAGCTTTCCCGTATTTATGCTTGATTTGCCAAATGAGAAAGAAAAGCTTGAAATTCTTAAATTTAGAGCTCAGCTTCGAGGTTTAAAGATCGCTGACGAACCCATGAAATTCATATTAAGCCGGGTAAATAGGAGCCTAAAAGAAATAATGCATTTGTTAGATGCTTTGGACGATGCTTCTTTAGCAGAAAAGCGTCATATAACNATCCCTTTGATAAAGGAGGTAATGGGTTGGTAAAGGATTAATTCACTTTTCCATTAGATTAATATTGCCTTTGGCGCTAATTGCTAAAGTAACGAACAATACTAGACTTAGAATAGTTTCAGTCCATCCAAAAATTGTTTGAATNTCACTTATAGTCTTGAGCACTCCGTGTATAAAATAAGTTAAAGATATGAAGCATAACCAAATAATGGAGCGGATGTGCACTAAGTGGAGTCCTCGAATGAAAAGTAGGAGAGGGCTGATTTGTAAAGATGTAATTAGCAATTTGAAAGTAATTGCGACTTGAGGGAGTTGNGCATTGAAAACTACAAACAAGAGAAGTAAGCCATAATAAGAAATTATTGCGGTCATGTGAGTGTAGCTGAGCAATTTGGCTTTATGCCATTTTTTANCTTTCATAAATTATTTACATTAATCGTTCTGATAAATGCGCCAGTCTTTTTCCTAAAGCGATACATGAGTCGCTCTCATCTTTCGAGATTTCTAAGTTATCATTTGATCCGGTGAAATGTGTAGCCCCATAGGGGCTTCCTCCCGTTCGCGTGCGGCTAAGGCTTGGTTCAGAAAATGGTATTCCGCAATAAATCATTCCGTGATGGAGCATGGGTATAGACATTGTTAGGAGTGTAGACTCTTGTCCGCCGTGTAGAGAGTTGCTTGAGGTGAAAGTTACAAACGGCTTGTTGATAAGATCTCCAGATGCCCAAATAGAGCCGGTACAATCAATAAAATACTTAAGCGGTGCCGACATGTTTCCGAACCTCGTTGGACTTCCAATAGCTAACCCTGTGCAATTTCTTAGGTCGTCTTGTGAGCAAAAAATTGCGCCTTCTTCAGGGACTGGCGGTGAGCTCGGTTTAGTATCAGGTGAAACGGATGGCACAGTTCTAATTCTAGCCTCAAATTTATCGTTATCCTCTATGCCTCGACCGATGAGCTGAGCTAATTTCTTGGTAGCCCCCTGCCGGCTGTAGAAGAGCACGAGTAAGTAAGGCTTAGGCATTAGTTTATTTCCCGGATTTAGTTGTTTTAAAATGATTGCAAAGGCAAGAGAGTTTTTCTAAATTATATCACTAAGGTAAACATTGGCCCTGTTGCAGATTTATTTTACGCAAACTACATTAATCAAAAATTCATCAAGGCCTTCCAAATTTATTCTAGTAACTTGTCCTGTTCCTCGACTTGTATATTCTATGCAATCGTCTTTGAGCGAACGTGGTGATACTACTATACGATGTGGAATTCCGATTAGTTCTGATTCGTTAAACTTCACTCCGGGGCTGGTTCTTTTGTCCCTGTCATCAAAAAGAGTTTCAATTCCTAATGTAAGTGCTTTGCTGTAGAGTGATTCAGAAACTTCGGTGACGCTTGAGGATTTCTGAGCATCAATCTGNAATATGATTAGTTGGAATGGAGTTACGCAGTCTGGCCAAATTATCCCTTTGTCATCGTGATTCTGTTCTATGCAAGCTGCAAGTAAGCGTGTTACGCCGATACCATAGCAGCCCATCTGCATAGGAACCGCTTTCCCGNTCTGATCAAGTACACTAGCGCTCATGGCTTGGCTATATTTTTCTCCGAGCTGAAAAATATGTCCAATCTCGATGCCCTTTTTAATTTCTAGCTCATCTCCCTCATCAATGCTGGTATCCTTTTCCTGCACCTTGCGTATGTCCGAAACTTCGTCATACGCGCAGTCATCCGACCAATTCATGTTAGTAAAATGCTTGTTAATCTCATTAGCTCCACAAACAAAATTGTATAGGCCTTCAACGCTGCGGTCGGCAATTTTTCGTAATTTCANTCCTTTAGGGCCTAAATAGCCTGCGGTGAAGCCGGTTTTCACTTTGATCAATTCATCACTTGCGAACTTGATTGGTGATGAAACGCCCTTGATATTCCCAACTTTTGTTTCGTTGAGTTCCTGATCTCCGCGTAATATTAATGCTACCAATTCATCAGTGATATTGCCTTCATTATCCTCGCCGTGCACGATTAATGTTTTTATGGTTTTACGAACATCTACGTCCAGGAATTCTGTTATTGCGGCTATTGATGTAGAGTTTTTGGTGTCCACTAATTTTGCATTTTCCATCTTTTCTACCTGGTTTGGAAAATGAAGGGTACCCTTTGCAAGTTCGATATTCGCAGCGTATTTCCCATTCTTGCTAAAAACTATTTCATCTTCGCCTGAATCAGCGAGCGCGTGGAACTCATGGGAAGTATTTCCGCCGATACTTCCGGAGTCAGCAATTACAGAGCGGAAGTTTAGTTTTAACCGAGAAAAAATATCGCAGTAAGTCCTATGCATAATTTCATAGGTTTCTTTCAATGACTCGTGATTCGCATGAAATGAGTAAGCGTCTTTCATAATAAATTCACGTGCTCGCATAATACCAAAGCGAGGTCGGCGCTCGTCTCGAAATTTTGTTTGTATTTGGTAGAGTATTGCCGGCAATTGCCTATAGCTGCTGTATTCGTTTCTAACCAAATCAGTGATTACTTCTTCGTGAGTGGGGCCCAGGCAGAAATCTCGATCATGACGATCCTTTAGACGCAATAGTTCTGGCCCCATTTCCTCCCAGCGCTTTGATTCTTGCCAAAGCTCTGCAGGCTGCACGACAGGCATAGAAATTTCCATAGCGCCCGACTTGTTCATTTCTTCGCGCACAATTTTTTCGATTTTTTTAAGTGCTCGATGACCTGATGGAAGCCATGTGTATAGGCCGCTGGCAAGTTTTCTTATTAGTCCAGCACGAAGCATTAGTTTGTGGCTTGTAATTTCAGCGTCTGCTGGTGACTCTTTTATCGTGGCTAGTAGATAGTTGCTGGTTTTCATTATGTTTTTTAAGAGAGAGTTCTCCATCAAAAGAAAGGCAGCCTTTGGCTGCCTTTAAGTGTTTNAGATCATAANCCGCTCAGAATGATGCGGATNATATGTACTATAAGGCGAATTCTTTCAACTTTTTCAAGGGTAAAACTTTAACTCTAGTNCTAGCTGGCTTACGCGGAATGTCCATCAGTTCACCTGGGCGAAATGGGTTTGGAACGTTTTTTCTTGCAGGCCTAGCTGGTCGTGTTGCNCATTTTATTTTAAGTAGTCCAGGCAGTGTGAATTCGCCAACTGCACGCTTTTTAATATGTCGCTCTATTAAGTTATCTAATTCGTCGAGGACTGCAACAACTTCTTTTTTACTTACGTTTGCTCTCTTTGAGATTTCGTTAAGAATTTCAGTTTTGGTATATTTTTTTTGTATTGCTGGAGCCTTCTTAGTTGAAGCAGACCTTCTTGCCAATGCGCTCTTTTTCGGTGTTTTTTTTACAGCCATGCCCAATCTCTTTTGAATTACAATTTATGGAAGCCGAACTTCAAAATGCCCGAAGTGATCGGATGTTAATTCGCTAATATACTACGTTAAACCAAAATCCCTTCGGCTACTATTTAGGGAGTGTATTTATAAAACATTCACTGGAGCCTAGCAAGCATTTATATAGACTTTGTTTGCAAGATTATGGGGTTATATATTCTTTTTGATAATTCATGTTTTNGCNACTAGNACCTTAAGTTGTTTNANAAATCTGATTTTAAAAAGTTTAGATCAATAATTAGAGATGCTTGTTTGATTTTTTTGGATNTTAAATTCTAGCGCGATCTGCTTATTTATCCCTCATAAAGCAAACTTTTCATTTTATGAGAGGTGCTACATCAGTCAGATTAGGTATAATTACTGTTCTAATTTNAGCGTGTGAGTATCGAAAGTCTGTCATATGACTAGTTTTAGGATAAGTACAGGCGGTCTGCGAGATGTTTTGGTAAGAGAAGAAGAATTATATGCCTATTTATGAATATCAATGCGATTCTTGCGGCGCAAGAATCGAGGCATTGCAAAAGCTTAGNGACAAACCCCTTGAGGTCTGTTCTGCATGCGGCTCTTCGAGTCTTCGTAAGCTCGTCTCTGCTGCCAGTTTCCGCTTAAAGGGTGGGGGATGGTATGAGACAGATTTTAAAACGGGAGAGAAGAAAAAAATTGCGGAATCTGATTCAAAAAATAATAAATCGGATGGCGTAGGACCAGATAAGGATTCTAAAAAAGAAGTTGAAACTTCGAAAAAACAAAGTGAATCAACAAAGGTTAGCCCGAGAGATGAATCAAGTCAGAAATCACCGGCGGGTGCTGCTGAATCGAAGAAATAAGGATAGGAATTGTCTATGCGAAGCCACTTTTGCGGTGAGTTGAATGAGTCAAATATTGATGAGAATGTCACCCTTTGTGGTTGGGTCCACAGGAGGAGGGACCACGGTGGTGTTATTTTTCTTGACCTACGGGATAGAGATGGAATTGCGCAAGTTGTATACGACCCTGATGCTGAAGAGAGCTTCGGTATTGCGGAAGGCGTTAGAAGCGAGTTCGTGGTTTTGGTAAACGGAAGAGTCAGACGCAGACCTGAGGGCACGATTAACAAGGAAATGGCAACCGGGCATATTGAGGTTTTGGGAACCGAGTTGACGATCTTGAATGCTTCAGAAACGCCACCCATTCAATTAGATGAGCACATGGAGGCAGGAGAGGATGTCCGGCTTAAGTACCGATATATTGATCTTCGAAGACCTGAAATGGCTGACAGACTTAGATTTCGCTCTAAAGTAGGTAATATAATCAGAAACTTTCTGGATAGTAACGGCTTTCTTGATATAGAGACTCCTCTTCTGACGAAAGCAACACCAGAGGGAGCTAGAGATTATCTCGTGCCGAGCCGGACTCATGAAGGTAGATTTTTTGCTTTGCCTCAATCGCCACAATTATTCAAACAAATTTTGATGGCGTCGGGAATGGATCGCTATTATCAAATTGCGAAGTGTTTTAGAGACGAGGATTTGCGTGCAGACAGACAGCCCGAATTTACGCAAATTGATATTGAGACTTCCTTTATGGAAGAAAGCCAAATTATGGAAATCACCGAAGCTATGATTAAGCATACCTTCAAGAAGTCATTGAATGTTGACTTAGACGATTTTCCAAGAATTTCGTATTCTGATGCTATAAGTTTATACGGATCTGACAAGCCAGACTTGCGCATTAACCTTACATTGGTCGATGTTGCAGACTTAATGAAATCCGCAGAGTTTAAGGTTTTTAGTGGTCCTGCAAATGATGCAGACAGCAGAGTCGTTGCGCTGCGAGTTCCAAACGGGGTCAGCTTGACTCGAAAAGTTATTGATGATTATACGGATTTCGTTGGGCGTTTTGGGGCACGTGGCCTAGCTTGGATCAAGGTAAATGATCTGGCAGCCGGTGTCGCTGGTCTTCAGTCTCCTATTCTTAAATTTATGGACGCGGAGATCATTAAAAAATTGCTGTCGAAACTTTCGGTTGAGACTGGAGATATAATTTTCTTTGGGGCAGATAAATCAAAAGTTGTGAATGAGTCGATGGGTGCCCTCAGAATAAAAGTTGCAGAAGACCTTAATCTTGTTGCAAGCGGCTGGGCACCACTTTGGGTGGTTGATTTCCCCATGTTTGAGTTGGATTCTGATGGTCAATTGACATCATTACACCACCCATTTACGGCGCCGACCTTAAATGTTGGGGAGTTAAGGGAAGACCCTACGCGGGCACTATCCAGGGCCTATGATATGGTTTTGAATGGAACTGAGCTCGGAGGTGGCTCCATTCGTATCCACGATGCTGAGATGCAAAGTGCCGTTCTAAAGCTTTTAGGGATAGATGATGCTGAAGCGCGGGAGAAGTTTGGTTTTCTTTTAGAAGCTCTNTCCTATGGGTGTCCGCCGCACGGCGGTATTGCTTTCGGTTTTGATAGGCTCATTATGTTGATGACTGGTTCAAGCTCGATTAGAGATGTAATAGCATTTCCTAAGACACAGTCGGCATCTTGTCCATTAACAGATGCACCAGGTAACGTGTCGGCAAGGCAACTTCGTGAGCTTAGTATCCGGTTGCGGGACGCAAGTCCTAGTTAATTATCTATTGAGGAACGCGCNAAATGGCCGGGCACAGTAAGTGGGCAAATATAAAGCATAGAAAAGCGGGACAAGATGCGAAGCGGGGCAAGGTATTCACAAAGATAATTAGGGAACTCACTGTTGCATCAAAGTTGGGAGGAGGGAATGTAGCTGACAACCCTCGTTTACGAGCGATCGTAGATAAAGCGCTAAGTGCCAATATGACCCGAGATACGATTGATCGGGCTATAGCAAGAGGCGCAGGAGCATCGGAGAATGAAAATTTAGAGGAATTAACTTATGAAGGATATGGCCCGGGCGGGGTGGCAATCCTTTGCGAAACATTGACGGACAATAAAAATCGGACTGTCGCTGAAGTTCGCCATGGGTTTTCGAAATTTGGCTGCAGCATGGGCACAAGCGGGTCGGTCGCTTATCTATTCGAACGGACAGGAATTATCAGCTTTCCTGGAAATGTTAGCGAAGAAGAAATAATGGATCATGCCTTAAACGCGGGAGCTCATGATATTTTGGGGGCAGAAAACGGAGGAATTGATGTGATGACCTCTCTTGAGAACTTTGGTGCGGTTCAAGATGCACTTAAAGCAGCAGGGATTATTAGTGTTTCTGCGGAGATGACAATGCTTGCATCCACCGAGATAGACATAAACCTAAAGGATGCGGAAAAGCTCCTTGATTTGATAGACCACCTTGAAGAACTGGATGATGTTCAAAATGTTTTCTCAAACGCCAATATCTCGGCCGAAATAATTGCTAAACTTCAATAATAAAAATACAAACCAATAATGGTCAGAGATATCATGGTTTTGAGATGGCTATGATTCTAGGGATAGACCCAGGGTCCCGAGTGACGGGGTTCGGTCTTATTAAATCTGATGGTGATAAGGTCGAATATATAGATTGCGGCTGCGTGCGCACGAACTCTGAGAACATGAGAACGCGGCTAAAAACGATTTTTGACGAATTGTATTCTGTGATCCAGAAGCACTGCCCAGAAGAGGTCGCGATTGAAGAAGTATTTATGGGTAAAAACGCAGGTTCAGCTCTTAAATTAGGGCAAGCCAGAGGTGTCGCGATGGCGGCGTGTTTGGCTAATGATCTCCCTATATCAGAATACTCAGCTAGAAAAGTTAAGCAATCTGTCGTTGGTACGGGCGCCGCGACAAAATTACAGGTAAAGCGTATGGTGAAAATGATGCTAACCATAGATGAGAATATTGCTGAGGATTCGGCAGATGCTTTGGCTATAGCAATTTGCCATGTGAATACACAAAGTCGGTTAAGTAAAATTCCTGGTGCGAAATCTTTNAGTAAAAATAGGCTGCGTTAAGAAAAGTGATAGGACAGATTGAGGGAACGATAATTGAGAAGAATCCNCCTGAAATTCTGGTGGAAGTCGCCGGTATCACTTATGAAATTCTAGTGCCTATGAGCACTTTGTACCAGTTGCCTGAGTCGGGGGAGNTGGTTCGTTTGCACACACACTTTTCAGTCAGGGAGGATGCACAAACCCTATATGGCTTTTTTGACGCTGAGACAAAAAAAATGTTTCGATCACTAGTCAGGGTAAACGGGGTGGGACCGAAAATGGCGCTCGGTATTCTATCGGGGATGAGTGTTGAAGATTTTGTTCAGGCTGTACGAAATAACGATAGCGAGGCTATGGTTCGCATGCCGGGTATAGGAAAAAAAACGGCTGAAAGGCTAATGATCGAGATGCGAGACAAGATGATTGAATGGGGTTCTGATAATAATGTTGGATCTGACCTTTCCTCTCAGACTAAGTCAAGTTTTACAAAAGATGCTGAAATCGCAATGATTAACCTTGGTTATAAACCTCAACAAGCGGCAAGGGCAATAGCTCAGGTCTTAAAGGTAAATCCAGAAATAAATGACAGCGAAGAATTAATCAGATTTTCATTAAAGAGCATGATTTAACGGTGGAAGAAGAAAGGCTTATATCATCCGAAACAAAGAGAGTGGAGGATTTAGATGACAATCTAATCAGACCGACTCGCCTGGCGGATTATATAGGCCAAGAAAAAGTTAAAGAGCAGATGAGTATTTTTATTGAAGCCGCCAGAAATCGCGAAGAAGCCCTTGACCACACATTAGTTTTCGGNCCACCTGGACTTGGTAAGACCACGCTAGCCAATATTATCGCTCACGAACTTGGTGCAAATATAAAAACTACCTCGGGCCCAGTTTTAGAAAAGGCCGGAGATTTGGCCGCGATGCTGACAAACCTTGAATCTGGCGATGTCCTTTTTATAGATGAAATTCATCGACTAAGTCCCGCGATAGAGGAAATCCTCTATCCAGCTATGGAAGATTACAAACTGGATATCATGATTGGAGAAGGCCCAGCTGCAAGGTCGATAAAACTTGATTTGCCGCCTTTTACACTGGTTGGCGCGACAACTCGAGCGGGACTCTTGACCTCTCCTCTTCGTGACAGATTTGGGATTATTCAGCGGCTTGAGTTTTACTCTGTGGGAGANCTAACCGAAATTGTTGGTAGATCTGCAGAGATAATTGGTACTCAAATAAATAACAAAGGAGCCACCGAGATTGCGGGCCGTTCTCGAGGCACCCCTCGAATCGCGAATAGATTACTTCGAAGAGTTAGAGATTTTGCGGAGGTGAAGTCCGACGGCAAAATAGATGGCCCTATAGCTAGCACGGCACTCGATATGCTTAGTATCGATAAAAACGGTTTCGATCATATGGATCGTCGTTTGTTGACTACGATGATTGAAAAATTTGATGGTGGCCCCGTTGGGGTCGATAGCTTGTCGGCGGCAATTAGCGAAGAAAGAGATACGATTGAAGACGTTTTGGAGCCCTATTTAATTCAACAGGGTTTTATAATGAGAACCCCGAGGGGGCGCGTTATCACCCGATATGCATACAGGCACTTTGGTATTGAGCCTTCAAAAAAAATTGAAGACCTATTTTCAGANGAATAAAGTGTATAAAGTAGCGTTACTAGCTGGTTATTGAGANACGNTATAGCCTTGTTTTAGTCGCATTTTGTCGTTTTTTTGTCTGTTTTCACCTCTCAAAAGCTTCTTTTTCTTGATTAGATTAATTTTCGTAAAACTATTTGAGTAATTGGCCGAGATACACCTTGGAATCCCTAATATTCTGTAAGTATTAGTCTCGTCACTTACAACGAAAAAACAGTGTGGCCATGGAGTATCCTAAGTGAATGACGGTATCAGCTTAATAGAGCTTATCCTGAACGCAAGCTTTGCGGTTCAGCTCGTTATGCTCATTCTTTTCATTCTGTCGATTATTTCGTGGATAATAATAGTACAACGTTGGCTCGTCCTATCTTCTGCCAGAAAAGGAGTTTTTGGATTTGAGCAACGGTTTTGGTCAGGAATGGATTTAAGTCAGTTGTATAAAGAAGGAAGTCAAATGCAACAAGAAGATATTCAAGTGGTTGGTATGGAGAATATTTTCCGGGCAGGGTTTAAAGAATTCATGCGATTGAGGCAACAAGGTTCAGTTGATGGTGAAGCGATCATGGAGGGGGCACAACGAGCAATGCGTGTTGCCTATTCTCGAGAGGAGGAGAAACTTGAGAAGAACCTACCTTTTCTAGCGACAGTTGGTTCGGTTTCGCCCTATGTAGGTTTGTTTGGGACCGTAATAGGCATCATGAATGCATTCTTGGGCCTTGCAGCTCAGGCTCAAGCAACTCTGCAAGTTGTAGCTCCAGGTATCGCAGAGGCTTTGTTTGCAACGGGTATGGGGTTGTTTGCCGCTATTCCTGCCGTAGTAGCTTTTAATCGATATTCTGCTTTGCTTGATAGTGTCACAAGTAGCTATATTACATTTACCGATGAATTTTCGAGCATACTTCATAGACAAATTCATACTAATTAGGAAAAAGTAAGAGTTAGCTGCCTATGGAAACTATGACCCGAAAAAAAAGGCAACCAATGAGTGAAATCAATGTTGTCCCTTACATAGATGTTATGTTGGTTTTGCTTATCGTATTTATGGTTACTGCTCCAATGTTAAATCAAGGAATAGAAGTAGACCTACCCCAGGCAAACAATGAGCCTCTAAATTTAGATGAGAATTTGGAGAGCTTAATTGTTTCAATCACGGCTAATGGGGAGTATTTTCTGAGCATAGGGGCAACAGGAGAGGATCGGCAGTCATTGGACCTGGATACAATTGCTCTCAGAGTTGGTCAAATTGTCAGCGCTAATCCAAATATCCAAGTTTTGATTGAAGGAGATACTCAGGCTGATTGGGGTGTGATGATTACCTTAATTACTACCTTGAATTCGGCTGGAGTAACGAATCCTAATTTTATTACTCAGCCGAGTAACGAATTNTAAATTAGAAGACTTATAAATGAATACCGTTTTAAACAACTTGATTATCTATAATGGCTATCCTCTATCAATTGTTGCGGCAGTTCTATTGCACAGTCTGATTCTTGTATTTCTGATCTGGTTGCAGTCGAGCTCAACCCTAGAAAGTTTGGAGCTTGTTCAGCCGACAATAATTAAGGCTTTAATTATTGATGAAAACCCACAAACCCGGAACAAAAGGATCATTGAACGGCAGCGGATTGAAGAATTGGAGAGGGAAAATCAAAGCCGTCTGCAACAAGAACAGGAATTAGAGCAAGAGGCAGAGAGAGACAGGCTAGAGCGGCAGGCGGAGGAGCGCAGTGCAGCTTTGCGTGAAAGAGAGGAATTGGAACGTCAGCGCGAGCTGGAAAAACAAAGAGAAGAAGAGCGCGAGCGCCAAGAACTGCAGAATAGACAAGAGCGGGATTTGGCTCAGGAGGAGTTAAGGCGCCAAAATGAGGCGGAAAGAAATCGAGAGCTTGCTGAAAATGCTGCTGCTGAAGCTGCTGCAGCTAGAACTGAACTTGAACTAGTGCAATCCGCAACAGCTATAATTCAGCAAGCTGTTCAACAAGTCTGGAACAGACCGCCTAGTGCTCGAAATGGTATGCGAGCTATCCTTCAGATTCGAATGTTACCGACCGGGGAACTCCTGGATGTAAGAATAACCGAAACTAGTGGCGATCCAGCGTTTGATCGAGCCTCTGAAAACGCGATCTATAGTGCGGCACCATTCATAGAATTAGCGGATTTGCCGATTAATATATTTAATACCAATTTCAGAACGTTATCCTTAATTTTTCAACCAGAGGATTTGTTAAATTGAATTTTCGTTTCTTTTCTATCTTTGTCTTTATACTAGTCTTTCAGACTCCTTCTAGTATGGCAGAGCTGAGTATTCAAATTACTCAGGGTGTTGATGATCCGATTCCAATTGCTGTGGTCCCCTTTTTNATGGATAGCGGAAGCGTTTTAAGCGAAGACGTGGCGCAAATAGTAAGAAATGATTTAGAGCAGGTTGGTGAATTCAGGGCGCTACCCTTGTCAAATATGATCAGCCTACCCGATGAAGAACAAGAAGTATTTTACAGAGACTGGCGGATACTGGCGCAAGACTATTTGTTGATAGGGAAGATAAACCAACAGCCTGGAAGCCAACTAATTAGAGTTCAATACGAGTTTTTTGATGTAAACCGTGAAATTAAGCTTGCAGGAGAGGTATTAACAGGAAATGTAACTCAGTTAAGGGATATTGGGCATACAATAAGTAATGTAGTGTTCGAGCAGGTAACCGGTGTTCCTGGAGCCTTCACCTCGCAACTACTCTATATAGTTTCTGAAAATGCAGGTCCTAATACTTCTCTTTTCAAATTAGAGAAGTCGGATTATGACGGAGCTCGACCACAGGTGTTGCTTGAATCGGGTGAGCCGATAATGTCACCTAGTTGGTCGCCAAATGGCCAAGATGTCGCCTATGTGTCTTTTGAGACAGGCCTCCCAAGGATTTACATTCAAAACATTGCATCGGGTCAGCGACGACAAATAACCAATTATCCGAACATAAATAGTAGTCCGGTATGGTCGCCTGATGGAACCAAGCTCGCAATGGTTTTATCAAAGGATGGCAGTCCTGACATATATGTCCAAGACTTGATATCTAATCAACTTTTGCGAGTAACTGATCACCCTGCTATCGATACCGAGCCGAGCTGGACACCCGATGGCGAATTTTTAGTTTTTATGTCAGACCGTACTGGCCAACCGCAGATTTATCAGATAGCCTTAGGAGCTAATTCTTTCGATGTGGAACGATTAACATACGATTGTTTTCAATGCGCAAAGGCCCGGTTTTTGCCGGACGGGGTAAATTTAGTGCATGTGCGGCGAGAGACAAGGCAAGCGCTTTATCAGATCGCAATTTTAAATATCGAGACCCTTAGAGTGATTACATTAACGGATACATCGTTGGATGAATCGCCGAGCCTTGCACCAAATGGAAGCATGATAATTTATGCGACAAAGTTTAATGGAAAAGGGGTGCTAGACGCCGTATCCATTGACGGCCGAGTCAAGTTCCGTTTACCATCTACACAGGGTGACGTACGGGAGCCGTCGTGGTCTCCATTTTTGAATTAGCTAGTTAGTGACTTTAACAAAATCAAAAAGTCTTCGGAGGACTCAAAGAGTGGCAAAACAACAGAATCAATTCCTAAAAGTGGGCNNTTTGGTTATCTCGCTATTCGTGCTNGGTGCTTGTAGCTCGACGAGTGAGATGGAAGAAGAATCTTCTAGTACAGAGGCTGCAGCCAGCACAAATAGNGGTTCTTCGTCTGGTGCTGGAAACAATAATCAATTGACTCAAGAGCAAATTAGAGCTCAAAACGCCTTGAGACAGACTGTTTTCTACTTCGATTTCGACGTTGCGGAATTCAAGCCTGCTGATCGCGAAACTTTGACGTATCACGCTCGCGATTTAGCTGCTAACTCAAGTAAGCGCATACGTCTAGAAGGTCATGCCGACGAGCGTGGAACTAGAGAATACAATTTAGCGCTCGGAGAGCGCCGAGCAAACGGTATTTTGAACTATTTCATTGTTAATGGCGCGGCGCGCTCTCAAATAGAGGTGGTGAGCTATGGAGAGGAGAGGCCGGAGCAATCAGGGCAATCCGAACAGGCGTACGGCCGGAATAGAAGAGTGGAAGTAGTCGCTCAGTAAGGTTATATGAAAAAAGCTTGGATAGCTGTAGCCAGCAAACTAGTTACATTCTCGATATTGGGGAATATAGGTTTGTCGGCTTCAGCGCAAGGCGTTGGCTCTGTAATCGAATCTCAAGGTGTTACATTGAGCGGGCAGGACCAAGCGGCTGGTTCGAATGCAAACAGTGACGCACTCTCCCTATTACTTGAACAAAATCANCAACTTAGNNCAGAACTTCAAGCTTTAAGAGCAATTATTGAAGAACAGGGGTTTGAAGTTCGAAAGCTTCAAAGAGATTCCTTGACTCGATATACAAGCACGGATGATAGATTGAGCGCGTTAGAACAAGGGGCTTCACCTATCACTCTTTCCGGCGGCGCTGAGTCCCCTGCCACGGATACTGCAGAATCAATAGCCTCTGCAGCCGATTCGAGTATGACAAATTCGCGACTTGTAGATTCAAATGAGAATGTTCGTGCAGGTGGCCCTAATTCGCTGAAATCTCCGGCAGTTAGTGAACGCAGAACACTCCAACCAGCCGTGCTGAGCGAGCAACAGTTATATCAAATGGCTTATGATTCCGTAATCAATTCTAACTTCGAGCGCTCTATAGCCGAATTTGATCAGTACATGAGTGTATATCCTACTGGTCGCTTTGTAACAAATGCCCACTATTGGAAAGGTCAGGCTTATCTTTATTTAGACCGCTATGCTGAAGCAAAGGATTCTTATGAAATAATCCTGAACCGATATGAGGATTCGGCGAAATTAGCAGATGCCATGTATGGGTTGGGTTTATCGTATCAAGGACTAGGAAATATTACACAAGCTAAACAGCTTTTGAATGAAATCAAACGAAGATTTCCTAATACCGGCGTGGCTAACTTAGCCGATACTAAATTATTGCAGTTAGATTAATTACCAGTATTGTTGCTTGCATATAGACTACGTAATTTCTCAAATCCCCATTAAAAAAAACAGAACTGATTACGGTTACGCGCAATGGCAGCCTTTAATCTCTTCCTAGGTAAGGTAAAAATCGAAGGAAGCCTTACTGAAACTGTTGTGTGCTTGCATGGAGGTAACCGTTGCGTCATTTATTTAAAGCTAAGATATGCAAAGTTAGTAACTGATCAGAGTGTCAAATTTCACAGTTATAGTCTTTAGTAACAGGACAGTGCTGNGGGGTTAGCTTACGGAGAATTTGGTAGCCGGAAGATTTGTTACGGGTGGACCGCTGATTCGCGGATGAAAGACCTCATAAGATACAGGATAGGATTGTACGAAAAATAGGCACTACACTTGAGTTTTTTGAATTTGATAGTAGTATGTCGCACCTCGTGGGCCGTTAGCTCAGTCGGTAGAGCAGTTGGCTTTTAACCAATTGGTCGTGCGTTCGAATCGCACACGGCCCACCAATTCGATTCATGTGCTCAGATGTTCTTTGCGCGGAATTTTAGGTAGATTGTTTAGTTAATATATCAATTGAGTAGCTACGTAAGTTTGCACTTTAATATAACAGGAGAGTTACGCGCTAGCTTGTTTAACTCCCCTGTTTGAAATTTAACTGCTAAACACTTGAAGAGAGTATGGTTCAAGCAAATNCCACTCAAGAAAACTACATATCCGATGAGGCCTTGGTCCGGCANCATTTGGATCACGTTAATCCTCCAGATGTAATTTCGAGTGAGGAGGCAAATTTCCTTCAGAATGAGATAAAAGAGTTAATTGTTGCCAAAAAAGCTAAGGTAGTGGCTCACTACTACACTGACTCCGCTTTACAGGACCTGGCCGAAAGCACTGGTGGTTACGTTGGTGATTCTCTCGAAATGGCGCGCTTTGGTAGGGATTGTGGAGCAGAGATTTTGATTGTTGCTGGCGTTAAATTTATGGGCGAAACGGCAAAGATTCTAAGCCCTTCAAAAAAGGTTTTAATGCCTGCCCTTGACGCGACATGTTCGCTAGATATTGCTTGTCCGATCGATCAGTTCTCGAAATTTTGTGATGAGAATCCGGAACGAGAAGTGGTCGTATATGCTAATACGTCTGCCCATGTAAAGGCTCGCGCTGATTGGGTTGTGACGTCGAGTATTGCTGTTGAAGTGATAGAACATCTAAAAGGCTTAGGTAAGAAAATTCTATGGGCGCCAGATAAACATTTGGGTTCTTATATTAAGAAAAAAACACGAGCGGATATGTTACTGTGGGATGCGGCTTGCATTGTGCACGAGGAATTTAAGTTTCGCGGAATAAAAGACATGAAGCGAATGTATCCTAATGCGGCCGTGCTTGCTCACCCAGAGTCACCAAGCAAAGTTTTAGAAATTGCGGATATAGTGGGATCGACAACTCAAATTATTAAAGCGGCAGCAGAGTTGCCAAATAATGAAATGATTGTCGCTACAGATATCGGTATATTTCATAAATTAAGACAAGTTGCTCCTGATAAGAATTTTATCATTGCCCCAACAGCAGGGCATGATGCGACCTGCCGCAGTTGCGCTAATTGCCCTTGGATGTCAATGAACTCACTCAAGACGCTTGCCGAGTCTTTGCGAGATGAAGCCAACGAAATAGTCGTAGCGAAAGCATTGGCGGAAAAGGCGATGATTCCTCTGAAAAGAATGTTAGATTTTGCAGGAACCAATAGACTAAATACTAAGGGGAAGGCATAGCGTAGTCCAATTTATTGCTGGGCGTTAAGCTCCAATTGGCGGCGCTCGACCTCTTTAACTTTTTCTTTTAAACGGGCGAGCTCGGCCGGTCCCGAGCCATTGTCCGTTTCAATTCGTAAGGCGAATTGAAGTTGTTCCCTTGCGTTTCGAAAGTCGTAGTGGAGGCTATAGTATTCGGCGCGCGCCTGATGAACCTTGCTTACATTCCCTGCTTGACCCCATGTTTCAGCAAGCTGGTACCAAAGATGATGGTCTGAATTTCTGAAGGCGGTATGAGTCTCGAGTAGGTTCGCAGCTTCCGCATAGTTCCTCGCTTGAATCAAAGCATTAATATAAGCAATTGTTAGAGCATGATTGTTTGGGTTTATCTCCAGGTGCCTTTGGAGAAAATTAAGAGCTTGGCCCGGTTCATTCTGTTCGGTAAGAATTTCAGCCTGCGTGACAACATAACTTATTCGATTAGGCTCTTTCTTAAGTAATGGTGCTAACGCAGACGAGGCCTCTCGATACATTTTGTTCTCATAGTAGGCCACGACAAGTTGATAGCGATTCACGTCGAGGGCAAATTCATTATCACCTTCTCGAAAACGTTCCTCAGCATCGGTGATTAAACCTAGTTTGTCTTCAGTGTAATTACCAACTACACGGGCTCTATTAATTTGGTATTCAAGGCTCACCCCGTATTGCCTAGGAGGGTAGCGGACAGCTCGGCCCCTCGCATCAGCAATTCGAGACTCAGTCACTGGGTGTGAAAGTAAAAATTCTGGTGGACGGTTGCGGAACCTGTTTAAACCATTTAGCCGCTCGAATAAGCTTCCCATTGCTTCAGGATCTAGACCCGCTGCATACATATTGTCTTGTCCGATTCGGTCTGCTTCAGCCTCGTTGCTTCGACTAAAGCGGAGCTGGTTTTCTACAGCTCGACCCTGGACTGCAGTTATTGCTGCCGCGCCATGACTCGCGTCCGAAGTTGCCATCACTAAGACGCTCGCTAAAAGAGAAGCTATCTGGGCCACTTGACCAGCTTGCGCATCATCAATCCTTCTTGCAAAATGCCGTTGACTAACGTGCGCTATTTCGTGGGCCATTACGGAAGCAAACTCGGCTTCAGTTTGAGCGTTTAAAAATAACCCTGTGTTAACTCCGATTATTCCCCCTGGGGCAGCAAAGGCGTTTAACTCTTCGCTATCGATTATTACAAAAGATAATCTATGATCTTGCAGTTGACTGTGAGTTGCGAGCCGGTACGTTACGTTTTCCAAATAACTGATCAGCAGCGCGTCAGGGACCGTAGGAGCACTTCTACGAATTTGAGCGAGAAATTGTTGACCCATGTTGTATTCTTGGTCAAGAGATACTGTGCCAGAAATTCTATCGCCCAAAGAAGGCAGGTTTTGCGCATATGAACTAACTGCAAATACTAAAGTATGTCCAAAGATTAACAGGGCTCGTATGTAGGAATTAAACATAAATTATGCGCTTAGATAGCTTCGTTCAGAGATTAACATAAATTATCCCATAAAAAGAGTAAGTTATATGTAAAATTCAACGATATAGATCATGTAATTAACTAGTATAGCTTGATACTATAAGTCCATGAGCATTACACCTGATGTTGAATTAGATTTAAGCGGGCTTTCATGCCCCCTGCCGCTTTTGAAAGCGAAGCTTGCTCTGAATGACATGAAAGCTGAGCAGGTTCTAAAAGTGGTTGCNACGGACTCAGCGTCTGAACGGGACTTTTACATGTTCGTGAAACAGACCAATCACAAAATACTTGAATTTAAAAAGCGCGAAGAAACCTATTCATATTGGATTAAAAAAGGGTAGTGTTGCTCGGAGTTTCAATATGCGAAAACTTCTCAACGATTTCACTGATAGATATTTTCACGATGAAGAATCNATAATACTGGTTTTTTTGTTGACGATCGCGCTCGTTGCACTTTTATTGTTTGGTAGCATGCTTGCTCCTTTGATCGTGGCCCTTATCATAGCTTACCTGATGCAAGGATTGGTTGCCCTCTTGCTTAAATATGGATTTACAGAACGTTTGGCTTTTATTGCTGTCTACGTTTTGTTTTTTGGTGTTTTCATTACAATGTTAGGTTTTTTACTTCCTCAGGTCTGGAATCAACTGCGACGAATGATGGACGAGTTGCCGAATTTATTGAGTCAAGGTCAGGCATTATTGCTAAATTTACCTGAAAATTATCCTAGTCTATTTTCNGAAGAGCAAATCAATTCATTTATGGATGGCCTCGGGGGAGAAGTAGGAAGTTTTGGACAAGCCATACTGGAGTATTCACTAGCAAGTTTGCCGAGTGTAGTTGCGTGGGTCATCTTTCTGGTCCTTGTTCCTATACTGGTGTTCTTTATGATGAAGGACAAACACCAATTGCTGGATTGGGTCGGAAACTTGCTGCCAAGAAATAGGCCTCTGATGAGTACCATTTGGCGAGAAATGGACCAGCAAATTGCTAACTATGTACGCGGAAAATTTGTAGAGATAATTATTGTTGGCAGTGTGGCTTACCTTGTTTTTGTTGTATTAGGATTGAACTATGCACTTCTACTTTCTGTAATTACCGGTTTATCAGTGATGGTTCCATACATCGGTGCTGCAGCAGTGAACATTCCGGTCGCAGCAATAGCGTACGTCCAATGGGGTTTGGGTGGAGAATTCTGGACTGTTATAGTTGCTTATAATATTTTACAAATCTTGGATGGGAATGTATTAGTTCCGATAATATTTTCAGAGGCAGTAAATCTGCATCCGGTGGCTATTATTTTTGCAATACTATTCTTTGGCGGGATTTGGGGTTTGGCTGGTGTATTCTTTGCGATACCTCTTGCTACTCTCATACAAGCAATTATTAACGCTTGGCCAAGCCGAGTGCAGTCTAAATCAATAACCGGATAATCTTCCTATGTGTATCTGTTNGGAAGCTATCATTAAATGAACNTATTGAGTGNTCGTAATATATGACGCGCAGTTTAAAAGGNAGCATGGTTGCGATCGTTACGCCTATGCACGAAGACGGNNAGTTAGATCTGGTGGCTTTCCGAGAGCTTGTTGAATGGCATATAAGGGAAGGAACCAGCGCTATTGTCGTGGTTGGAACTACTGGTGAATCTGCCACCTTAACCACTCAAGAGCATTGTGATTTGGTGGGTTACTGTGTTGATGTGGCTAACAAGCGTATTCCTATTATAGCTGGTACCGGCTCAAATTCGACAGATGAGGCTCTGTACTACACAAAATCAGCCGAAGAATGCGGGGCGGATGCCTGCTTGTTGGTGGCGCCTTATTATAATAAGCCTACCCAGGAAGGCCTCTACAACCATTTTAGATTGATTGCTGAGGAAGTGGACTTACCACAGATATTATATAATGTGCCTGGGAGAACGGCTTGTGACATGGAGCTCGATTTAATAGATCGGTTAGCAGATCTAGATAATATCGTAGCGCTTAAAGATGCAACAGGTGATATCGTCAGGGGCAAGCAGTTGATAGATACGTGCGGGGAGCGAATTCAAATTTATTGCGGTGAGGACGCTATAACCCTTGAGTTGATGAAATTGGGTGCAACTGGGACGATCTCGGTTACTTCTAATATTGCACCGGGTTTAATGGCAGAAATGTGTAACTTGGCCTTGGCTAATGAATTTGAGTTGGCTGGTGAGATTGATGAAAAACTTCAAATTCTACATAGATGTCTATTTCTTGAATCTAACCCGATTCCTGTGAAGTGGGCATTAAATAAGATGGGTAGAATTAAGGATGGAATAAGACTTCCTTTGATGGAACTCAGTGGTATGTTTCACGCCGAATTAATTAAAGCGTTAAAGCAAGTCGATATTGATATTAATGCATTAGAGTGAGAGAGAATTTACGATGTTATTACCAAAAGTTTTCTTAGTATTTATTCTTATTGGATTTTTAAATTCTTGCGCTTTTCTGTTTGGCGATGAGGGAATGTTTCCAAGTCCCGACGGCGATTATCTCGAGGCTGAGTTGACGCCAGAGATGGATATACCTTCGCAGTTAGATAGTTATACATTAGACCAGCTATATGTCGTTCCTGAGAGATTCTCTTCGTTGGCAGTTTTAGATGAGATCCCGCTGCCTAAACCTATTGAGACGAGAAGGCGTGAAGGGGTAAGAATTCAGAGTTTAAACGATAAGACATGGATCGTAATTGATGCGACACCAGCTCAGGTTTGGCCTCTTGTTAGGGATTACTGGACGGAACTACAAATAATTTTGGACCATGAAGATCCAAGTAATGGAATTATGGAAACTTCTTGGGTGGAAGTAGGAAGTAGCGACGATAAAAGGCATAAATATAAAATTACAATTGAACCTGGACTTCATTCAGGTTATTCCGAGGTGTATATTATTCACCTTGAGAATTTGAATACGGAACCAGTTCCTTTAGTAATTAGCTGGCCAGAATCATCAGTGTCCGAAGACCTCGAACGTCAGATTCTTACTTCAGTATCTCAGTACCTTGCAGATAGGAACGACGTATATCAGGCATCATCTGCGAGCTTGTTGGCTGGAAGCATAGAGTCTGAGTCAAAGGTGAATCTGATAGAGAACGAGGATGGGGACGCTATTTTAGAACTACGTCTGGATTTCAATAGAGCATGGGTTCAGATAAGGCAAGCACTCGAAACGGCTGATGTCTTAATATTAGACAGCGATCGCGATCAATCGATTTTTAACGTGCAGTTCGCTGGGATAATTGAAGAGGATGATGCTCCTGGCTTGATTGGGCGATGGTTCGGGGGGGGTGCTGAGGATCTTAATTTTAGGGACTTTACTGTTCATGTACTTGAAGCCGAAGGCGTTGTAAATGTGACCACAGAAGCAAGCGAAAATTTTGATGAATCAGGCCAACTTACGCAAGAATTATTGCAAGTTATCGACGAAAATTTAAGTTAACCTGAAGTCTCCTTAACCTCTAAGAATTCCTCCNCACCTTATCTTTATATTTTGAAAGCGATATTTGAATTTTTACCATGTGCNACTCCGCGAGAGTGGNTAGAGTGTGCGTTGAAGAATCAGTCAATATTGTTGATTGATCACGCGAATTGTGAAAAAAAGGCGGCTTCAACCGCAATGAGTTTACTGTATAGACATACGACAAAACCGGAGTTGATGACTAAAATGTCACAACTAGCGAGGGAAGAACTTACTCATTTTCAGAAAGTTACCGAAATTTTGTTAGAAAGGAAAATAGTTTACTCTCGGCTTAGTCCTTCAAGATACGCGAACAAATTAAGAAGTCTCATAGCTCATGAAGAAAAATGGCAACTCGTTGATACATTGATTGTTGGAGCCTTTATTGAAGCTAGATCTTGTGAGAGATTCGCCGCGCTTGCGCCGGAGTTGGATGGGCAACTACAACGTTTTTACCTGGGATTGCTAAAATCAGAGTCTCGACACTTTTGCGATTATTTGGAATTAGCGCAAAAATACAGCAGCGCAGATATCACAGATAGAGTTCAGCAATTCCGGCTTATCGAAGAAAAACTTATTACCGGGCCGGACCCTGACTTTCGCTTTCATAGTGGCATTCCTGAGAGCAGCGATATTGTCGAGAGCTTTAATTCTCGCAAGTGACGGGCAGAGTGATGTTGGCTCCGAATCTACTCCGCAGCACATCAAGTTCGGAACAAGGTATGCTTTGGTTACCATGTAAGTTGACCGAACTCAAATTAGGCATGTTAAGCAANGGGCCGACATCTCTAACTTGATTGTTTCGTAAGTTAAGGCCGCTGAGCAATGGTAAATCCTCGAGAGGGGTAATATTGGTGACGTTATTATCNCCGAGATCTAAAAACCGCAAATTTGCTAAAAAACTGATTCTCTCTAGGTCTCTTATCTCGGCATTTGCGCAAGATAGTGTTGAGAGTTGCGCGGCGCTGTCCATACCTTGTTGTTGCAAAGCCAAGTTAATACAGCCCTGTAAATCAGCGTCCGATACTTCCGCGTTTCTCACTCTATCACTAGGATCGTAAATGGCTTGTTCATTGACAGATATAACAATAGGGTTAGCGCAAGATGCCAATANGGCGCTGCAGTAAAGAGTTAGAGATTTCAATTTCACAATAAATTAGCCACGATATTACCAAACGACCAAAGCCTTAAAGTCAGTAGTCAAGAGCATTCGCAACCCGCGTTCACGCTGGCAATTACGGCAGTTCCCAGTTAGTATGCCCACCTTGTTGTCTCTTGATAACTTTTACTTTTGTATTACCGATAAGTAATTGTCTAATGAATCGAAGGAAATTTATATGAAAATATTGAGAATTTTAGGCTTTGTGGCGACCTCAGCCGGAGTCTTTTCGCTAGGACAGCAAACTTTCGCTCAAATTGACTTGGACAATGAAGACAATCGAATAGCATATTCGATTGGAGCGAATATTGGTCAGAACTTACAGGCACAGCAGATCGTCGAAGGCATCGATCTTGATGTGTTTCTAGCGGGCATGAAGGATGCCATCGAGGGAGATACGCAAATTGATCAGGATGCGATGATGCAGGCGATACAAACTTTTATGCAACGCCAGGCAGACGAGGAATCTGCAGCNTTGGCTGAAAACCTTGCGTCGAGCGAGGCATTTCTCGCCGACAACGCCAGCAAAGCGGGTGTTACNGTGTTAGATTCTGGATTGCAATATGAGGTGATTCAGTCCGGCCCTGCCGATGGAGCTTCCCCCACAGCAAGTAATTCCGTTTTAGCTCATTATCATGGGACTCTTCCTAACGGGTCGGTTTTTGACAGCTCAGTGGACCGGGGTGAACCGGCCACGTTTGGAGTTTCTCAGGTTATTTCGGGTTGGACGGAGGCTTTACAGCTCATGAAAGTAGGGGATAAATGGCGATTGTATATACCGCCAGATATGGCTTACGGTGAGGCTTCTCCTACGCCAGCAATTCCGCCAAATTCTGCGCTCGTTTTTGAAGTCGAACTTCTCGAAGTAAGGTGATTGCCCTTATTAGGGTGTCTTTACATCATGGCTAGCGAGGCATACATCAAAGATCTGCTGGNTTTTCTCCAGCGATCCCCGACTCCATTTCATGCTGTCAATAACCTCGCCGAAATGCTTGAAAAAAATGGTTTCAAGCAGCTTGATGAGTCTCAGCAATGGAAAGTTGCTAAGAAAGAAAGCTATTTTGTCGTGCGAAATAATTCAGCCTTAATTGCTTTTCGTCCAGGTCGAAAGAGCATTGTCTCAACTGGCCTGCGTGCGACTGGATCCCATACAGATAGCCCTTGCTTAAAACTAAAACCTGATCCAGTTTTCTCAAGCAATGGCTATGTTCAATTAGGGGTCGAAGTTTATGGGGGTGCGTTACTGCGTCCCTGGTTTGATCGAGATCTTTCGATAGCAGGGCGCGTTGATTTCGAACTGAAAAATGGAACATTGCACTCAAGCCTGNTCNATTTTGGATCGCCTGTGGCATTTATACCAAGCTTNGCGATTCATTTGGATAGAGGAGCGAATGATGGAAATAAAATTAATCGACAAAAAGAACTACCACCAATAATCCTTAAAGAATCACTACGAGAAAAATTTTCTTTTGAAGGTCTGCTTCTAAAATTAATTAGAAAGCAGCCCAAATTTAGAACAGCTAAAACTGTTCTTTCGCATGAACTATCGCTTTATGATGTTCAGCCGCCCTCGTTAGTTGGAATGGAGGGCGAATTTATTGCTTCTGCTCGTTTAGATAATCTGTTGAGCTGTTTTTTAAGTTGCNGTGCAATAATAAATTCGAAGCCTGAGTATNCAAGCGTAATGGTTTGTAACGATCACGAGGAAGTAGGGAGTGTTTCTACTTCTGGAGCTCAGGGGCCGTTTCTTCGCTCAGTTATAGAGAGGATAATTCATAATGAAACTGAATCCAGCGACGCAATTGAGAGAGTCATTAGAAAGTCCGATTTCTGGTCAATAGATAATGCGCACGGGGTTCATCCGAACTATAGTGAAAAGCATGATAATAATCACTCTCCTCAGATAAATGCTGGGCCGGTAATAAAGATAAATGCCAATCAACGGTATGCGAGTAACAGTAGATCAATTGCCTTGTTTAAATCAATCTGTAATCAACAAAAAATCCCGTATCAATCTTTTGTAATGAGAAGTGATATGGCTTGCGGCTCAACGATTGGGCCCATGACTTCAGCTGGATTGGGTATAGAAACTCTTGATCTCGGTTTGGCCAGTTTTGGCATGCATTCAATCAGAGAAATGGCTGGCGCGAAGGATCCAGAGCTGCTACTAAAAGCCGTTACAGCGTTTTATAACCGCTAAATCCTTTGCTTCTTTAGATTTTTAATAATGATGCGCGACGGGCATATTGATTTTAAATGCCGTTTCGAAGCTGGTATCGGTTCCTTGTTAACAAAGCTAGCGATTATCTCTGCGCCAAATGAGCTGGTACTTAATCCGTTCGAACCATGCCCTGCAGTAATATATAGATTTGGCCAGAAACAGTCATCTGGAATACTAAACTCAGCTTTCGCGTTCCGCCTGAGGTGAGCTAATTCGCGCTGAAAATAATCGAGATCCGGCACCCGCCCTATATAGGGGGCTCTGTCAGGTGTGCCGCATCGCATACCGGCTTCGCCCCCTCTTCTTAAATCTACGAGAAAGTCTTGGCTTGTAAAAACTTGATTGGCCCCTATCAAATTTTCTCGCTTAGCCAAATACCGCGAAGACTCTAAAAGAGATTTCTCGTATGTGGCAGAAACCAAATGACAGTTCTTTTCAGAAGGCCTGGAAGGGAAAATAGTTTTCTCGCCGCAGATAACAAGATCTAGCTCATCTTGTTTTCGTTTCTTTTGAAACCAATTTGAGTAGCCATGACTTATCGAGATAGGGAGAAATCCAGTTTGATCAAACTGAGTTAAGCAGTGACTATTAGCGATAATGACTGTTTTCGCATGGGCAATTGGAGTTTGCGTTTCAGAGTACAAAGTCCATACCCCATTGTTATGAGTGATACTCTGAACGGGCGCGTTATAGTTCTCTGTGATTTGGTTGGTATCTAGATAGAAGTTACATAATGTGCTGGCGTCAATGAAGCCACCATCAGGGAAATATAATCCCCCGCATGCCAAGTCGCAATTTGAGAGTTCAGTAGCTTGCTCGTTTGTAAGAGTTCGTAAAATACTGTCGGGGTATGATGAATAGTATACTTCCTGGTTAATTGGTATACGCTTATTCAGAGCTCCTTCTAGTTGTATAAGTCCTGTTTTATTCCATCCAATATCTCTATCAATAGAATATAGGTCAAGTTGTGAGGCCGCATATAAAAAGCTATGGAGAAAAAACTCAGATTCAGGTGAGATTTTTTTAAATAGCCTCGGCCTTAACGCTAAAAGTGATAGCCTAGACTCGTCGTGTAATTCGCGTTCTTTAGATTCGAATATCTGAACCGGAATATTTCTCTTGGCAAGACTATGGGCAACTGCACATCCGGCAATTCCAGCGCCTATAATGGCAACAGAGTCACTTGTAGTCTTTAATTTATCTCGAGCAAGAGGAGGATGATTGCTGGTTGAGAATTTTGCAACTGTCATATGGCGTTTACGACCAAATCCAGATGCTTTTATTACCTCAAAACCGTTAGTTTTAAGATTGCGTCTAAAAGATCCTGCCGCACTATAACTTGAAAGTGTGGTTCCATTATCGCTAAACTCAGAGATTTTCCTACATACTAAGTCGTTCCAGATGCTGGGATTAGTCTTTGGTGAAAAGCCGTCGACAAACCAGGCGGATACTTTAAAATTGCTTGCATAGAAGTTTGAAATCTCTTGTTGAACGTCCCCATAATGTAAATCAAGCGTTATGTCTTCAGAAAATTGTATTCGATGGCAACCGCTAATTTGTTTAGGAAGTTTATTTATGAGAACGCGACTATATTTTTGAAGCTCAGGAAAGCTTTTAAAAAATTTATCAACTTGCTTTTTTGTTGGTGGACTTTTTTCGAATGCGATGTAATGAAGTTGTTTATNAATCTCATGATCGGTATGTGAGTTCGCTGAAAGTATAAAATTTAACCCGAGACCAAATCCAATTTCGGCAATAATGAATCGTTTTTCGGTCGAGGTAATCCAGCGCTTTGGCAATCCGTTTGAATTCAAGTAAACATATTTACATTCCTCCACGGGATTGTCTTCAGAATAGTAGCGGTCCTCATACTCTTTTGAGAATGGTGTTTTTGAGTTGAGCCACTGGAGTTTTGGNGATTTAAGTTCCATGCTGCAAATATAATTCTCTTAAGTGGTTGGCAGAATATATCTCCTTTTCGGCTATTACACTAAATAAAGAAGGGTTAAAGTGACTTTTATGATGCCGATACTAGCTCGTTGAGTGTGTCACGAAATAGGGGCATTACTCCTACTGACAAAAGTTCACTGGCATCATATGATGGAATAGATCCCTTGTTAGGTTTAAAACGTATAAGAAAGGTTGTTAACCCAGTTGTAAAAAAATGAATTATTTATACTCGAAATGTCGAGTTATCTTACTTCTCGTTTATACTGGGAGTTGGATAACGTTGGATGCCGCGGAACACGATGCTTATGTGGTCGGCGATGTCGTAAAAATACCAGTGCTGAGTGTCGGGGCCAGTATATATAGCCTTGACCTGCAACTTATTCCTAATACCGACCCCGTCCAATTGGTCATGGTAGCCGCGCAGGAAATCACGCTGTCTGAGGCTAATCTATCAAATGCAAGCAGTTTTGCGAATAACACATTAACTATACCTACACTGACGGCTGGTAATGCTTCTTACAGAATAGAATTAATCCTTATCTCTGCTGAACCTTCGGTGATTCTTCAGCTCTCNAAGGTTGACCTAATCCCCGCAGAGGCCAATCCATCAACGAATTCACAGCCAACTCGGACACAGACTGACTTTGAAAAAGCGGAGGCGCTTTTTAATGAATCGATTGCACAACCCATAGTCCAATCTAAGTGTATCTCCTGCCATAGGCAAGGTCGATCTGCGGGNGGTACATCTTTAGTATTCGTTCGCTCTAGTGCTACATCTCAAGAAATAAACATTNCTNCCTTTGAAGCGTTATTGCAACGCCGCAACGATGGTATAAACTACATTTTGAGGAAGGTAAGCGGAAACGGTCACGGTGGTGGCACGCAGCTAGCCGCAGGTAGTGCGAGCTATAATAATCTTTCAGAATTNCTAACGCTGCTATCGCGATAGAGTTCTAGTCTTCCTCCGCAATGAAGCTCTTGAAAAATTACTTGTAGGTTAAGAAAACTGATACACTAGCTATGTTTTCGGTAGTGCAGCAAGGATACTTAATTCTGTAATACCGTAGCCTTTGAGCAATACTAGTGCGTAGTTGTAAGATGAAAATTAGAGTTGGGTGCTAAAGCTATCATGAATAATTTCAAACCTCTGTTGATGCTCCTATTGAGCTTAATTGTTTTGAGTGGTTGTCAGCAGGTCCGTCCATGGGAAAGAGGCTTGTTGGCAAAACCAGAAATGGCTTGGGATAGCGATCCCTTGGGAGCTTTGCTGCAAGATCATATTTTTTTTAGCAAGGAAGCGTCGTCAGGTGGCGACACTGCGGCTGGAGGTGGTTGCGGCTGTAATTAACTTTAGTTAAGAGAGAGAGTTTATTGAAATCTAGGAAATCTACGGGCTTGATAGCTCTATCAACTACTGCCCTAGCGTTGCCTGGGATCGCCTTATCTGATGCACCTCCATCGCAATCGATCGCATCGTACAAAATTTCTAATTATAGTGAAGATGATATAGAACGAAGTGAGTCACCTTTTGGAGATTTAGAGCGTTACGATATCGATGTCCACCAATTCAAATTGATTTCACCGATTGGTAGAAACTTCTCATTTTCATTGGATGCAAACCACGAGACGATGTCTGGTGCCTCCCCATGGTATACCTCTAGCGACGTTAACGGCGATCCAATAGTAGCGCTTAGCGGCGCAAGCGGTATCTACGATGAGCGAAGTGAAGTTTCTTTCAGTACGAGTTATTACCTTGATCAAGGGACTGTGTCTGGAACAGCGGGTTACTCAGAGGAAAATGACTATCGAGCTATCTATTATGCGTTAGGAGGGAGTCGAAATTTTAACAACGAGTTAACAACCTTATCGTTTGGATATAGTTATTCATCCGACGAAATTTTTCCAACAGACGCAAAGAGATTTAATCGTGTTAAACATGAAAGAAAAAATAGTAAATCCGGCGTTGTTTCGGTTAGCCAAATTATCTCTCAGAATTCCACTTATCAAGTATCTTTAAATATTTCTGAGCAATCTGGCTTCTTAAGTGATCCATATAAACTAAAAGACGTCAGACCAAGTGATAAAACACAAATAGCTGTTACTAATTCGTATAGACATTTCTTTGAAGACAGTAACTCCGCGCTGCATATTAATTACCGTTATTACCATGACGATTTTGGAATTAGTTCACANGTTGTAGATAGTAGCTGGCATCAGAATTTTGGTCGGTCTCTACGGGTGGTTCCTAGTATCCGCTACTATACTCAGTCTGCTGCAAACTTCTTTACAAATATAGATGATTTCGCCAAACCAGAAAGTCAGTATCAGTCGAGTGATTATCGTCTGTCAGCTTTCGGCGCATTGAGTGGCGGAATTGATTTTGTTTTTAATTATGGTCGATGGTCAACAATTTTCTCTGCAGAGAGATACGTTGCAAATGATAGATTTGCAGGCCATACAGTAAACAAAGCGAGCACTGCTTTAGTCAGATTTAATCGATTCTCGATTGGTTTTGAATATATCTTTTAATGGTTTCCGATACTCAAGAAGGTGGCATATTAACTCGTTCTTTCAGAGCAATGGGTAGTGATTGCGAGTTTCAGTTGTGTTTTGGGGATGGGTCAGATTCACAGTTTATTTTTAAGTGCTTACAAGATGAATTGGAAAGGTTGGAAAGTAAGTATTCAAGATTTCGAAAAGACAGTCTGCTCTCTCAAATAAATCTAGGAAAAGAAGTAAACATAGATAATGAGACTATTTCGTTGTTAGAGCATGCATTTAATTGTTTCGAGCAAAGCGAAGGCTTATTTGATGTTACAGCAGGTAGATTGAACTCGTTATGGGATTTTAAAAAAAAGAAAGTTCCATCTCAGGAAGAAATAAGCTACGCGTTGTCAGTAACAGACTTTTCAAAGGTGTCTTGGAATAATGGGATTCTTTCCATGCCCGCAGGAATGAATGTAGATTTTGGGGGGATTGTCAAAGAATACGCAGCCGATACCTTAGCGGTTCTGGCTAAGAAATTTGGGGTACAGTACGGACTAATTAATCTAGGAGGTGATATAGCTATTGTGGGTAATAAGCCAGATGGTATCGCCTGGAAGGTTGGTATCACTGATCCTAGAGGCACTGAGACCAAGATTGCTTCTATTGATATTTACTCGGGAGGTTTAGCGACGAGTGGCGATTACAAGCGCTACTTCATTTATGAAGGGAAGAGGTACAGTCATATCTTAAATCCCAAGACAGGTTTCCCTTGCGCCGGTTTGAGGGCGGTGAGCGTCGCAGCAAATCTATGCACGGTTGCTGGTTCTATAGCAACAATAGCGATGCTGAAAGACGAACCCGAGGCCATCAAGTGGCTTAATGATCTTGAAGTACCTTTTGTTGCGATGGATTCAAATTTGAGCATGCTCAGAAATAGCGATTAGCTTGGTTATGGAGTAGAGATTATTCTGAGGCTCAAAACTTTAATCACTATCTCGTGTCTATGCTTTGGTAACGAAACGCTGGCATCAATGGTTTATTGGAGTAAAATATGGTCCATCTTACAAGGAATGCGAATGGTAGAAGTCAATAGCATGCTNTCAAGACTTAAAGAGTTTTCTGGGCGTATAGAAAGTCTCAGGGGGTATCTTTGACTTTGATATAAAGCGAGATAGGTTAACGGAGGTTGAATTGGAGTTAGCCGAGTCGTCTGTCTGGGATAAGCCTGAGTATGCTCAATCCTTGGGTAAGGAACGAGCAAGGCTGGAGTCAATTGTCCTCACGATTGAGAAACTACAGTCGGATGTGCAAGAGGCCGAAGAGTTACTCTTCTTGGTAAGTGAAGAAAAGGATGAAGAGTTATACGAAGCCGCGACTGCCGATCTTAAGAAGATCGAAGACAGTTTAGAATCGCTCGAGTTTCAAAGGATGTTCTCTGGAGAGATGGACTCCTCTAACGCTTACCTCGAAATTCAATCCGGCTCAGGAGGAACTGAGGCTCAGGATTGGGCAGAGATGATGCTTCGGATGTATTTGCGTTGGGGAGAGGAAAAAGGATTCAAAACCCAGTTAGTGGAAGTATCAGGTGGAGATGTGGCTGGGATAAAGAGTGCAACAGTGCAGTTCTCTGGAGATTTCGCATTTGGCTGGCTTAGGACAGAGACCGGAGTTCATCGGTTAGTGCGAAAATCACCGTTCGACTCAGGTAATCGGCGTCATACTTCATTTGCCTCTGTCTTCGTTTCTCCAGAAATCAGCGATGATATTGAGGTTGATCTTGATATGTCAGACGTTCGAATTGACACGTATAGGTCAAGTGGAGCAGGGGGGCAACATGTGAACAAAACTGACTCTGCTGTAAGATTGACTCATGAATCATCNGGNATAGTGGTTCAGTGTCAAAGCCAAAGATCNCAGCANAAGAATAAGGATATGGCTATTAAACAATTGAAGGCAAAGCTCTATGAGCTAGAGGAATTAAAACGTAAAGAGGAAGCACAGTCGGTTGAGGAGTCAAAAGCGGACATAGGCTGGGGTAGTCAAATTCGGTCTTATGTTTTGGATGCTTCTAGAATCAAAGATTTACGGACAAGCGTTGAGGTTACAAACACTGGAGCTGTTTTGGATGGAGATCTTGATCTATTCATAGAAGCTAGCCTTAAGATGGGCCTGTAGGAAATTATATGACGGATAATAACAACGATGTATTGTCAGAGGATGAGAATAGCCTAATCTCAATTCGCCGAAAAAAACTTTCAGAGATAAGGGCCAAACGGCAAGCTTATCCAAATGATTTTAAGAAGGACGCTAGTTCTGCTTGGATTCACTCTAAGTTTGGGGGCATCGAGAAATCTGAACTTGAGGAGATCTCTCAACAGGTTTCCATTGCTGGACGGATCATCAGAATGCGCGGACCCTTCGTCGTTATTCTGGATGAGGGGGCACATTTACAACTCTACTTGAATAATAAAACACTACCTGCCGACCTCGCTGAGGAGGCCAGATTACTGGATTTTGGCGATATAATAGGAATCGAAGGAATAGTTTTTAAAACTAATAAGGGAGAGCTTACTGTCAGAGTCTCTAACTTTCGAATTCTTACTAAATCTTTGCGTCCTCTTCCAGATAAACACAAAGGGTTAAATGACACNGAGCTTCGATACAGGCAACGCTACGTTGATCTTATTGTAAATAAGAGCTCCCGTGACGTATTTCAAACTCGCTCAAAAATCATCAGAACTATCCGAAGTTATTTTGAAAGCGCAGACTTCATGGAAGTTGAGACACCTATGATGCAGTTAATCCCGGGTGGAGCTACTGCGAGACCTTTTATAACTCACCATAACGCTTTAGATCAGGACATGTATCTTCGAGTCGCCCCCGAATTATATCTAAAAAGATTGGTTGTTGGAGGTTTTGAAAAGGTTTTTGAGCTAAATAGGAATTTTAGAAACGAAGGACTTTCAACCAGGCATAACCCAGAATTTACTATGCTCGAGTTCTATCAAGCTTATGCGACTTATACCGATTTAATGAATTTGACAGAAAATTTGTTTAAGACTATNGCTCAAGAAGTCGCAGGTGTNCTGACTATTANTTATCAGGGNTCAACTTATGATTTCTCTAAACCGTTCCGCAGGATGACGGTACGCGAAGCTATAGAGAGCCATTGTGGTGTGANTCAAGAGCAACTCAAGACAAGAGAGGCTGCAGTAGACTCTGCAAAATCACTTGGTGTGCCTGTGGACGAAAAATGGAATACAGGAAAAATTGTCATGGCGATATTTGAGCAGCAGGTGGAAGATAAGCTAGATGAGCCGACTTTTATCACCGAATATCCAATAGAAGTATCTCCATTGGCGAGGAGAAATGAAATCACGCCAGAGATAACGGACCGTTTTGAATTAATCATTGGGGGCAGAGAGTTGGCGAATGGGTTTTCTGAGTTGAATGACCCAGAAGACCAAGCGCAAAGGTTTGCAATTCAAGTGGCTGAAAAAGAGTCTGGAGACAAGGAGGCTATGCATTTTGATGAAGATTACGTTACCGCCTTGGAGTATGGATTGCCNCCAACGGCGGGAGAGGGCATAGGGATAGATCGGTTAGTAATGCTATTCACTGATTCNCCATCTATAAAGGATGTGTTGCTTTTCCCTCATATGCGGCCTGAAAAAGAAAGTGACTAGCTCTTCTGGATCCCAGTCCAGGGAAATAGATCTAGAATATTCATGGAAGTCGNGGCTAAGGACTGAATTTGAGAAAGGATATATGGAGAAACTTAGAAGCTTTCTCATTCAAGAAAAAAAGCTAGGTAAGAAGATNTACCCACCCAGTCATTNTATATTTAATGCTCTTAACTCTACGCCTTTTGAAACAACAAAGGCTGTTATTTTAGGGCAAGATCCATACCACGGNCCCGGCCAAGCCCATGGTTTAAGTTTTTCTGTAATTAGGGGTGTGGAGATCCCTCCTTCATTAAAAAACATCTTTAAGGAGTTGGAGGTGGATGTAGATTTTAGGCAGCCGGNACATGGATCGCTAAACTATTGGGCGTCGCAAGGTGTNTTACTNCTTAATTCAATTCTAACTGTCGAGCACGGTAAAGCAGGNTCTCACCAAAGAAGAGGATGGGAAGAATTTACAGACCGAGTAATTGAATTACTTAATTTAGAAAGGCATGGGATCGCGTTTCTTCTCTGGGGTGCCTATGCGCAGAAAAAAGGTGAGTTTATCGACAGAGAGAAGCACTTAGTTCTCAAGTCTCCACATCCATCACCGTTCTCCGCGCACAAAGGATTCTTCGGGGGTCGACACTTTTCTAAGGTTAACGAATACTTAGTTAATCAGAATAAAAGTCCAATAGACTGGCAAGTTCCTGATCATTTTGAAGAGTAAAAAGGTTTTTATGTCGGAAAACAGATGCGTCATTGTAGGAGGAAGTCATGCTGGAGTTTCACTCGCAATTCAGCTCAGAAGGGAAGGCTGGTCACACGATATATTGCTACTTAATGATGAAGTCGAGCTACCCTACCATAGACCCCCTTTGTCGAAAGATTTTCTTGGTAGTGAAAAGACATTAGACGAAATCCGCTTACGCCCAGCTAAAGTATTTGAACAAAGTAGAATCAAGCTTTCTTTTAATACAAACGTCATATCAATCGATACTGATCGTAAGACCTTGGTTTTGGATGGTAATGAAAATCTACAATACGGGAAGTTGGCGCTTTGTGTTGGCTCTAAGTTAAAAAGAATACCGCAGGATGATCAATTTAAAAATGTATTTTACTTGCGGACTGCTGCCGATGCTCAAAAAATAAAACGTTCACTTNNTCAAAAGAAGCGGGCAGTGGTCATTGGAGCCGGTTATATAGGCCTCGAAATCTCAGCGGTCTTGAGACAGTTCGGGATAGAGGTAACGATAGTAGATTTGGCCGACAGAGTTTTGGAAAGAGTAACTAGTCAGTACTTTTCTCAGTATGTTCAGAAACTTCACGAGGAACATGGAGTTAACTTTATGATGAAAACTGGCGTAAGCCACCTAGAGGGNGATACGGAGGTCAAGTATGTAATCTGTGAGAATGGTGAAAANTTAGCGTGTGATATCGTTTTTATCGGAATTGGTGTTACTCCTAATGTTGAATTGGCCAAGAAGGCTGGTTTGAAGGTNGGAAANGGGATAATAGTGGANGAAAGATGTCAAACCAGTGAAGAAGACATNTATGCGGCAGGGGATTGCACACAGCATTACAATAGCNTTTATGACAAAACNATNACTNTNGAATCTGTACAGAATGCAAATGATCAAGGGAGATGCGCTGCAACAAATATTGCCGGAAATCATNAGAACTATGAGTCTTTGCCATGGTTCTGGTCAGACCAATATGATTCAAAGATTCAAATGGTGGGCTTGAACAACGTNGCCGATGAAGTNGTGGTCAGNGGTGATTTNACTGCTTCNGAAAAAAACGGCTTCGCCTTATTTTATTTGAANGAGTCTAGGATTGTTGCNGCGGATTGNGNTAATAGGCCAAAAGANTTTGCCTCGGCCAAGCAATTNATTCAAGGCAAAGTTAGNTTAGATGCAANCACNATAGNNGATGAGTCAATNGATCCTTTTAAGTTTAANGATTACGCNTAATNGTATGANCNAAAATTTACACCATTNGANTTATATGCATGNCTCATANGCNNNATTNNCAATNAGCTACGATTGACAAGTTGCCTNAAGTCGGTANAATTCGCGTCTANCTATTGACGGGTGGTTAGCTCAGTTGGGAGAGCGTCGCCCTTACAAGGCGAATGTCGGGGGTTCAAATCCCTCACC
>NHGO01000009.1 GCA_002172295.1 Gammaproteobacteria bacterium TMED139
CCATGATTACGGTTAGATTAAGCTGCTGCTGTATCCGTTTGAATTCTTCTTGTAAATCCGCTCGAGTTATCGGGTCAAGTGCACCAAAAGGTTCATCCATAAGCATGACCTCAGGCGCTGCTGCAAGGGCACGAGCTACACCAACTCTCTGTTGCTGTCCACCAGACAACTGTGAAGGATAGCGACCACCAAATTCACCGATGGAAAGCCCAACCATTTGCAATATCTCTTCACAGCGTGAATGTATGTCAGATAACTCCCACTTTAATAACGAAGGCACAGCAGCCACATTTTCCAAAACGGTATAGTGAGGAAATAATCCTATCCCCTGAAAGACATAACCTATGCTCCGCCTCAAATAAACTGCATCCTGATGAAGAATATTNCCTCCATTTACTTTAATAGTTCCTGAAGATGGCTCTTNAAGCCTGTTTATCATTTTTANAGTAGTTGTTTTGCCACTGCCTGATTCACCAATTAGTCCGAGCAACTGACCCTTTTCCACCCTCAAAGAAATGTCAGACACNGCAANGGATCTTTCATCATCAAANGATTTTTTTATATTTCGTAATTCAATCATGAGAGTCGCTTTCTGNATAGNGCATGGGCNGATAGNAGGCTCANACNGTATTTAATGAGCTTNAGATCAGGTCTTGATANTCAAGGTAANGGATATAGCGGCNAATTGCTATTGAGGGCGCGAGTTTTNTCTCGNGCCCCTNTNCCTATACANCGAGTTAATCTCTCCCAGCTGCTTCGCGGCCAATCTGAAGNGCATTCGCTGCATTAGAGTTCAATCCGCCATCCGCTCCGACTGTGACGAAACTGAATCCTTGCTCTATCCGATCCTGCACTGAGCCTGCTCCAGTTGTGATCGCGCAGGGAACATCGTTGGCTAGACATGCCTGCAGAACTCGCTGAATTGCCTCTTCGACTTGGGGAGCAGCGGGGCTCGAATAGCCCATAGATGTACTCAGATCAGACGGCCCTATAAAAATGCCTCCCAGCCCAGGAACCGTTATGATCTCATCTATATTCTCGGCCCCCTCGGCTGATTCGATGAACATCATCGCCAGAAGTTCGCCTTGTGGATCTAGAGGCCAGACATCAGCTTTAGCATGGTAATCACTAACTCCCCAGTACCATGCCGCATTAGAAGGATTTCTGCCGCGAAGACCGGCAGGTTCAAAATCTGGCGCACCATTGTATTGAGGATAGCGAGTCGCCCTTACCGCCAGCTCTGCTTGTTCGCGGGTGTGCACCGCGGGAAAGAATATTCCAAACACTCCCACATCAAGAACCTGCTTCGCTTGCGCAATTAACTCCTCCGCACCTCCTGCTGCTGGTATTCGAACAAAAGGGACTACATCGGGCTGTAAACTGTCCTTCTCCAATATTGATCGCTTGTTGGTCATTCCTAATAAGAACTCTCGCAGCCGCTCAACATCAAAGGGAGCGTGTTCCATATCAATAAACACAAAGTCTAGGCCCGAGGTAGCCAACGACCTTGCGTTGTTTAACGAGTAGTCGAAGGATAATACCCCAAAACCTGGTTCATCGTTTTCAAACAGTTCAATAAGTTTATTAACACGTTGCGCATGAGTGCTTGTTGCTAAAATCAAGAGCAGCATTGATGACAACAAAGTCAGTGCCATTTTTCTGATTGTTTTCATTGATTCTTACCTTCTATTGAGCAACCCACGGTGGCTCAATCAACAGTTCTGGATCAGCGTCCGGTTTTGGTACGAATTTCTGAGTACGACCGTATTGATTGTCTCCCCCATAGAGGTTCCCATCTGGATCAACGGAGAAAGTATGAACCTCAAGATATCCATCTGGTAGTTCCTGTGGAACTAACCAGGTGTACTTTATATTTCCAAAGAAGTCGAAGTTTATAAAGCGCAAAGGGCCAAGATCAGTCATCCAAAAATCGTCTTCATTAACAATGATATCTAAAGGTAAGGTAAGCGGCGCACCAATGGATCTTTCAAACTCGAANACGGCCGGGTCCTCTGTTGCGCGAAACAAGTTAACGCCATTAGTCCCAGATCGGTCAGTAACAAAAACCCGACCATCTGGGCCGACCGCGAGAGAATGTATAGTGTTAAATTGACCAGGCCCATCTCCTTTGCTGCCAAATTCACCCAAGTAGTTCATTTCACTGTCATATACAATAACTCGGTTATTCAGAAGGCCATCAGCTACTAGAATACGACCATCTGGCATGAACGCAACATCCTGAGGACTACCGTAATGCGTGGCGTCATCACCTGCTACGCCTCTTTCTCCGAAGGTGGCTAAAAGCTCGCTGCCATCGTTTGAGATTACGTGAATTTCGTGATGAGTTTGATTCACCACCCAAAGCTTGCGCTCTGGGTCATAGGGATTAACTCTAATGCGTTCTGGTCCTGGTCCATCGGCTCCTTCACAGAGGTAGTCTAAATGGTCCCACACCTTAATGGTCTCACCCTCGGCATTCACCTCAAACAGACAGTTTTGCCAAACGCGTCTATTCGCCTCTCTAAGCACATTAATGCCCAACGCACCGGCGAATCCCGGAAAATCTTCTGGTACGGGATAAGGCAAAACGGTCTCACCGCGCTGGTTTATTATTATTCTGTCTGGCGTTTCCGCCCAGATTGCTGAATTGCCGCCAAAGGCATAGCCATCCTCCTGGAAGGGTTTNAGCCAGCCGCTGACAACATCATAGGGACTCTCACCAATAAGACCCCGCGCATTNCCAGTCTCCTGTGCAGTAACANACAGTGAAAGACCAGTTAGTGCCACACCGATTAAATTAAGATAGAAATAAGCTATTTTTGGCATGAGTTACCGCTTCTCCGAATAATAGTAGACTTTTAGAACTGCCTATCATGACAAAATTTTAAGGACAGATTAAATATTTCCGATGAAATCACAAAATGTTGCAAATACGCGAACTAACTAATTTTGAAAATATCCCTAAATTGACTCATGTCTAGGGAGTGTTATGCTGTCGATCTGTGTGAAACTGAAAAAACGTAAGTAATTCTATAAGAAAACGAATAGGGTTTTGGATTTCCTGTCGGTAATTTGATTTTAGGAAGACAAATGAAAATGAACTTCAGATCACCACTTTTAATTGGACTAATAATTAGCACTTACTCGGCCTCCGCTCAAGATTATGAGGTGCCGCGCACGGAGTGGGGTGCCCCTGATTTTCAGGCAGTTTGGAAGCATAGTTCNATTATTCCCTTCGAGAGACCCAGAGAATTGGGTAACAAACGGTTTTACTCCGAAGAGGAGGCCTTAGAAATAGAAAGGGCAGAACAACAGAGGTTTGATGAGGACAACGAACCTCTCGACCCAGANAGAGAAGCGCCTGTGGTTGCAGAATCTCTTCCACCGATAGGTAATTATGACCTATTTTGGCGGGAAGACGCTCAGTTCATCCCTACAATAGGTGGCGAGATGCGGACCTCAGCGATCATTGACCCTCCAAATGGAAGAATGCCAGAAGCGCTGCCGGGGGTAATGGAAAAAATTCGTGCGCGACGGGCAAATCTNCCTGATAGAAATGATGGACCAGAGGGTCGCGGTCTTGGAGAAAGATGTCTAGTCGGTTTCGGCCCTACCTCAGGGCCTGTTATGATGCCGGTAATCTACAACAGTAACCATCAGATTGTGCAATCTCCCGGCTATGTNACGCTNGTCACAGANATGGTTCATGATGCTCGCATCATTAAGATCACTGACGAACGNAANCCTGCGTCGGAAGCGCAGAAAAAATGGTTGGGCGATTCCATTGGTCGNTGGGAAGATGATACCTTAGTGGTCGAAACAAAATTCTTTAACGATTGGCANAGCCTGCGTGGTTTTCCTGTAGATACTCTGACGCTAACAGAGACCTTCAGACGAGAAGCAGAGAATAAATTGATTTATGGGTTCTCTGTGAACGACCCTGATACTTTCTCTTCTGATTTCTCCGGCGAATTTCCCCTTTCCCGCCTTGATGCTAATCTTTACGAGTATGCCTGCCATGAGGGTAACCACGGCATGGTGGGAATTCTAGCAGGCGCTCGAGCTGTCGAAAGAATGCAAAGCGAGGAAGGCAGCCCCTAGCAGGATCAACTTGCAATTAATTAGAAGCCCTGGCTTGCCATGGGCTTCTAGAAACCTTTATAAATTAAACCTCAGCCTTTTTTTCTAATCGACGGGCATGCAAGATAGGCTCGGTATACCCGCTGGGCTGATTAAATCCATCATAAACCAGATCACAAGCAGCTTGAAAAGCGACTGAATTTTCTAAATCTCGCGTCATTGGATTATAAAGAGGGTCCTCCTTGTTTTGTTCATCAACAACNCCGGCCATGCGTTCCATCGTGGCTCGGACTTGCTCTTTTTTGCAAATACCGTGATGGAGCCAATTAGCAATGTGCTGACTTGAAATCCGCAGAGTTGCCCTATCTTCCATCAATCCAATGTCGTTAATATCCGGAACCTTAGAACACCCTATACCTTGGTCAATCCAACGAACAACATACCCAAGAATTCCTTGAGCATTGTTATCTAACTCGGTTTGAATCTCCTCAGCCGTCAAACTAGTTGGGTCTTCTAACAGAGGTATGTTTAAGATTTCATCGATGCTTGCAGGTACCCTCGACATAATTTTATCCTGTTGGTCGAAGACACTTATTCGGTGGTAGTGCATGGCATGAAGCACTGCTGCGGTCGGTGAAGGAACCCATGCTGTAGTAGCGCCTGATTCGGGATGATTAATTTTCTGTTCTACCATCGCCGCCATTAGATCAGGCATCGCCCACATCCCTTTTCCGACTTGAGCCCTTCCTTGCAATCCACAGGCAAGGCCGATATCTACATTACTATCTTCATAAGCGGTAATCCAACTCGACGCCTTCATCATGGTTTTAGGGATCATTGGGCCCGCTTCCATACTAGTGTGAATTTCATCCCCAGTGCGATCAAGAAACCCCGTGTTAATAAAAACGACTCTTTCGCTTGCCGCCTTAATGCAAGCTTTCAAGTTAAGTGTGGTCCTTCTCTCCTCGTCCATGATTCCAACTTTAAGCGTGTTCCTTTCTATCCCAAGCAAATTTTCAACTGCTTTAAATAGATTGCAAGTAAACCCTACCTCTTTCGGACCATGCATTTTAGGCTTCACAATATATACGCTTCCTGTCCTTGAATTTGACAATTGATTTCTAGTCTCAACATCAAGCACAGCAATAGTACTAGTAATGACTGCGTCCATTATTCCTTCATAGATTTCATTACCACTGCTATCAATAATAGCGTTATTGCGCATTAAGTGGCCCACATTTCTCACGAGAAGCAGACTCCTTCCTGGCAACGTAAATTTCTCGCCAGTTGGAGAACTAAATTCCCTATCCTGCTCAAGAACGCGAGTTGTCGGGCTTCCACCTTTGGTAAAGGTATCTGATAGATCGCCGTTTATGAGACCCAGCCAATTACGATAAATTTCTACCTTATCCTCTGCATCAACCGCGGCCACCGAATCCTCACAGTCTTGAATCGTAGTCACCGCGGCCTCTAAGATCAGATCCTTGATACCGGCTGGATCTGTAGAGCCTACCGGTGAATTTTCATCAAATTGAATCTCTATGTGTAAGTCGTTATTTACCAGCAATACACCTTCTGGTTTAGCTGGATTGCCTCTATAGCCTTTCAATTTTGATGTATTAACTAGACTTGTTGTCTTTGATTCGAAGAGGACTTCTAGCTCGCCATTTTCTATTTGGTAACCAATCGCNTCTTTNTGCGATCCCGTTATAAGCGGNCAGCTTTCATCCAAAAAGTTTTTGGCGAATTCGATTACGCGTTCCCCACGACGCTCATTGTAACCTCCTGCTCGTTCTGCCCCGTCTTCCTCTGATACGACATCTGTTCCATATAGAGCATCGTATAAACTTCCCCATCTTGCGTTTGCAGCATTGATAGCAAAACGCGCGTTTTTAACGGGAACAACGAGTTGGGGGCCTGCTTGTAATGCAATTTCTTTATCAACCTTAGATGTCGAAATGGTGAAGTTTTCTTCCTCGCCTTCGAGGTAACCTATTTCAGTTAAGAACTCTTTATAAGCAACGCTATTATGCGTTTCCCCTCGACGCTCTCGATGCCATTCGTCAATCTTAGATTGTAAATTGTCTCTTTCAGTGAGCAGGGATGAATTGAGAGGAGAAAATTCTTTAATGATGGCTTCAAAACCCCGCCAGAAATGTTCTTCATCNCGTTCGATTTTAGGGAGAAGTTCTTGGTTAATGAAATCGGCAAGTTCAACGGCAACATCTAGCTGCCCTATTTTTTTTCTATTAGTCATATCTAGATNAGTTCAATATTTTATTAATGGATTNCAGCTACATTCTCTAACTCGATNTGCTTAAAAGTAAGGACTCTAGATTGCTATATCNTGGAGACTGTAGCATTTGATAAGCGAAAACTATCGCGAGAAGGGAAATACTACAACAAATTTGAGATCTATTTTTCGNCCTATTCGCTTACCTCCAAATTAAGCTCAGCCGTAAATAGCATACTTCTGTCTCGATCTTTATTAGCCCAAAACAATAACGTATCAGCATTTTGAGCAACGTGTTCTCTAAGTATATTCACTCCGTTTACGTTAACGCTGATNGANTTNGAAAAATCCACCTCTTCCGGATTAAGAAGCAAAGTAAATTTAGAAACTCCTCTCGCAACAACTTTAATTTCATTATCTTCCCGTGTGACCTCAATAAGCCCCGGTGTCTGTGACAATTCGTCTATTCTCACCCACGAGTTTCGATTAAATTTATCCACACGATCCGCTACCCACATGAGGCTCCCTGGCAACGCATTCCTAGGATTATCTTGCTTAAAGTTCTCTATAGANTCCATTTCATCGGGTAACCAGCTCGTATTGTGCTCACCCTCTGGGATTACCCTCCAGATGTGATCAACGCCNGCTTCNTCCAANATGTCAATAAAAGGCTCCACCGAAGAAGCTGGGTACAGACGATCATTTTCGCCGTTTACGATATAAAGGGGTCTCGACATTAAATTTTCAAAATAGAGTCGATAACCACCAATTTGCGGATTTCTCAGCACACCCGGATGCCCAATGTAAGGTAAAAAAGTTGCCCACGGAGTGGGTTGTTTAAATGCAAAGAAGTAGGCGCCCGTCCCGCCATCAGAAATGCCAGTCAGTGAGACCCTNTTTTCATCGATGTTATAGCTCGCTTTTAAAATATNCAGGATTGCCGGCAAGTTCTCGGCTTGATTTTCGTGCCACCANAATGCATTGCTCCANGACGCTGGAACAACCACGATACGATCTTCTCTTTTCAGTGAATCNAAACCCCTGCGCCACCAGCCGCCCCCCGGCTNCCATTCTGGCCTGCTNACACCTCCATGCAGCATAAACTCTACTGGATACATTNTTGCTGNATCGTAACTTTCAGGCACTAAAAACACGTAAGGAAAACGCGTGCCGTCTGCGGCAANTCGCGCACTCTCCTGTTGTCCCGTAGGTACATCCGACCTGTATCGTGGNCCTTNCTGCAAAGCTTGATAAAGAACCGAGATATCTGATGACGCTTCTTTTAGTTGACCCGATAAACTNGCAGAGTTTTCAGCGGTACTTGACCAAAACGACTCCACTAGGTCTGCAATGGAAGGCTCCGCAGCGCCGACCTCGAGCACCAACGAAGTGTTGCAAAGAAGCAATAAGGTTGAGGTTAAACAGAAAGTCAGTGCTCTAGCAGGAAGTAATTTTTCCAAACAATCAATCTCCTCTGATAAGTAACCCTAAACCCTGAGCATATGACTCTATATGCGTAATGTCTATGATAAGAACCTCTATTAATCATTATTTGAGTATTGACACTTGCAAGTGTGTGTTGGAGCATTTCAAAAGATCTNTGCCGATTAAGCNCTTNATACGAAATAGCAATGAAACAGGCGAAACATGGCTAAAATAACTTGTTGTAACAATGAAANNAACTCATCGAGGGAGCGNCGAAAAGAGCATNTAAAGTTTCTTATCAATNTNGGCTTNGTGGTTTCTTGCTTTATTTCNTCCGGACACTCTCANAGCCAAACTGCCACGNATGATCTCCCNTTATTGGATCTAGAAACTCCAATCCGTATGAATTTCGCCGGTAATTGGGAGAAAGATTTCGCNAGAAGCGATGACTGGCAGGACGAATTAAGTCGTCGTATGTCTATACGCCAAGAAACTGCTNCNCTNCAGAGATCNGGGATAGGCTTAGGACAGGGACCTTCGATAAGCNTAGGTAATCTAGGGTTAAACAAACCTAGACGCNGCCANNCAAACCTGTTTGATCTCGCCAGATTGTCAGAATATATAAACCGCTCCTCTACGATGGAGATATTCCAGAACCGTTATGAAGTTCGAATCCACCGAAGAGGAGAAGCTCCGCTAATTTGCAGTATGGAAACTGGACCAAATGAAGTATTTTCTAGCCGACATGGGACGGAGATTTGCGGGTGGGATAGACAACAGCTGGTCTTTGAAATTGCTCTGCCGGACGGACTTTACATAATCCATCGTTTGAGCATTTCTTCTGACTCCGAGCGAATNAGGTTTATGACTAGCATTTCGAGCAATAACTCGGTTCCCTTTAATTTGGTTCAAGCATTTAACAAATACCAAGCACCACAAGATGAGTATGTATGCGTTCAAACTGTCACGAGAGGGCGTTCCTGCAGGATGAGGCAACCCTAGATAAATAGACATGGCACTTAAAAGAATCACTTTTCGAACTATCTTCTTTCCTTATCTCATTCTTCAAGGTTGCGCGCAAACCATTGATCCTCCCAACGATGATGCAATACTGCCAGCCTCCGTGGACAACGTGGATCTCATTTACGCAGGAGAGACGCCGCCTGAAAATCACCTCATCGACATTGCTGTTAATGTGTTCGAGATGGCAATAAATGAAAACGAATCTCTAGAGTTTGGCGAATGGATTTTTAGTGAAATTAGGGAAAATGAAATCCATTATCTCCCCTACATNTTGAGGGAGACTCTCTTACGTTCAAATCAGTGGGGCGCCGTTCGTGTCCTACCTGCGAATGATCCATCGGTTGATCTACAAGTCCAGGCAAAGGTAATTGCATCGGATGGGAAGCGTATTTTGGTGCATGTCACCGCGGTGGATAGCAGCGGACGCACTTGGTTAGATCAAGAATATTTAGATTTTACCNCTGANGACGATTTTCCAANCTCAACTAGATANACACCGGGGCAACCTTTTGAAGCCAGAACATTTGTTGAACCGTTTCAGGACATTTATAACAAAATNANCAACTCTTTAGTAAAGTATCGCTCNACTCTCACTGATCAAGAACTAGTCGATTTAAAACGCGTGTCACAGATGGTTTACGCCAGCGATCTTGCTCCTGAGTCTTTTGAGCAAAACCTAATTAGAAACAACAGTAATTTACTCACCGTAGCCACTTTGCCCGCCGCAGAGGATCCTATGCTTGGTCGTGTGGAAGATATGCGTCTCCGGCACCACTTATTCATCGATACCGTAGACGAGTATTATGGTTCTCTTTATGAGCAAATGCGCCCCGCCTATGCAGTCTGGAGAAAGTACTCCTTTGATCAAATTAATGAAGAGATAAAGGCTGCTGGAGAGCAATATGATTTCAATAACTATGGACGTTCTGGTAGATACCTCACATTAACTCAGCGATATGACCGATACCGGTGGAGTAAAATCTTTGAATTAGAGTACCGAGAAATATCAGCAGGTTTCAACAACGAAATCGCTCCAGCGATAATGGAGCTTAACGAAAGAGTTCACGGATTAAACGGAACCATGGAAGAACAGTACATTCAATGGAAAAGAATATTAAGACAACTATTCGCTTTAGAGGTACAAATCCCAGAGTAAGTTGAAACTTGAACCGTTCCTACAATCTGGGGTTGGATTTACTTGCAATTGAAGATACCTTTTGAGAGTTTTACGCTGACAATGAGTGCATTTTAATAAATGAAGAANAGTGCTAAAAACTTCCTGGCTCGGCGACAGTTTCTTAGAAAAGCGGGCTCGTATTTTGCTCTAGCTGGGTCAACCTTAGCAAGCNCTGCGCCAATGCGAGCACTTGCNCAAACAACCAATCTCAGAGTGCGCTCTGTAGAAGCTTACCCTATTTATATCAATGAACGCTCCGAGGGGCTCCTCGAATCTCCAACCTTTGCTGATGAGAACGACCCCGGTCGTTGGCGGTTTGGTGGACCTTTCGAGCAGCTCCCATCAGCCATTATTACCATCATTAAGACAAATGAGGGCATTACAGGTTTTGGTATGGGAGCAGGTGGCAGCGCAGCTGTCGAAATTATCGATGGTCACCTCAAACACTTTTTACTCGATACCAACCCGCTGAATGTTGAACAGCTTTGGGACCAAATGTATACATCCAGCGTCTTTTACGGTCGTCGGGGTGTTTTCGCAATGGCACTTAGTTCCGTCGACAATGCGCTNTGGGATATTGCGGGCAAATATGTTGAGAAGCCAGTGCACGAGCTGCTCGGGGGAGCGGAACGCGATCGTATTGAGATTTATCAAACTAACGGTGATTTTTTAGAGGCACAGCGCNGTGGCGTTAAAAATTTTAAAAGGACTACCTACGGTGGCCCAAGGACTCCTCAAAATGTAGTGGATCAATTTATCGATTCTGTCCTGGAAGCTCGAGACCAATTGGGGCCAGATGTCCGCATCATGACAGACTGCGTCTCACGCGATGGTACGGTGGAATGGGCGATACCTTTTTGTGAACGCCTTCGCGAGGCTAATCTTTATTTCATGGAGGAGCTTCTCTCGCCGGACGATGTCTTTGGATATGCTGAACTGGTAAGCCGAATTGGAGGAAAAGGTGACGGTTGGACGAGAATCGCTTGCGGCGAACACGAATATACCGAACATGGATTCAATGTGTTGGTTGGGCTTGGGTCGGCGGAAATTCTCCAGCCAGACATTACCTGGTGCGGAGGAACAACCGCGGGACGGAGAATTTCTGCACTCGTCGAGGGGGCTGGCCTTGAGTTAATTCCCCACAGAGGAGCCAGCTCGTGGGGATTTCCTATTGCTTTAACGTCGGCNAGCTGTACCATGGCAGAAAGTTTTCCGGANGGATCAGCTATTTTGGATGCTATGTCGTGTCATGTTGAAAATGGCTATGTTATCGCCCCNAGCGAGCCGGGATTTGGTCACTCGCTTACTGAAGAGATGGTGCTTGATTTTCAACTAACCCGAAGAATATAACCTAANAATAAGAGAGGTNNNGCTATGNCAGAAGAACTTGCTGAANCAAATCAGTCTAAGACTAAAATATTAGTTGGTGGATCAATAGCTGCAGTGCTAGCTATAGGTATTATTGGATTTATTGTCTTTTCTGCGGTTTGCCCGTGCGAGAGAACTCCAGGTGGAATCCTTTTTGGCGAAAGCTACAGTGAGCCAGTTTCAGATTGGTCATTTGCCAATCAAGTCCCGCTTTGTCAATTACAGATCTACGCGGGTATTCGACCCCACTCNATCAATCTAAATTGCATGACTACACCNGAAGGTGAAATGTATCTGAGCTGCTCTTTTTGCGACACTAAGTACTGGGCAAGTAAGGTCGGTGAAGATGAAACGGGTGTAATGCGACTCGACGGCACAACATACCCGGTTCATGTGAATCGAATCACTGATCCAACGACCATGGATAGAGCCTGGGCGGCNCGGGTTGCCAAACTTCANAACTTCGCCGCTCCCGANAATCCAGCACCAGAACCTGATGCCCAGCGACCAGACCGGTGGTGGACTTTTCAAATTACATCTCGATCATAGANTTACTGCACATAAGAGGTTTGTTATGACTTTTAAGCGAGGACTCNCACAATTTATCGTTTGGTTAACCAGCCTAACCGCACTCTCTTTANCAGCTCAGGAGCAAAGCTGGGTTGATATGGCGGTTCACAATTTTGGGGCCCCCATTAACACGATGTGGGCAGAGGGCGAGTTGTCTTTCGCCGCTGACGGNACCATGGTGTACTGCAGTGCCAGACAGGATATGGCTGTTGCTCCAGGAGATCCAAAAGATCTCTACATCGCCACCTTCGACTCCGAAACTGGTAGCTGGAATCAGCCCGTCAACATGGGTCTGCCAATCAACGCTGCACCCGCAACTGATGTCGATCCGCTAAGACTCGGGGATGATAGAGAGCCTTGGATAACAGCCGATGGGAATACCATCTATTTTAAATCGGACCGGCTTGCTACCTCGAACCCAAACAATGCTACTGACCTATTTGTGACCCACAAGGAAAACGGCGTTTGGTCTGAGCCAGAACTAATACCCTACCCAATTAGCACAGATGAGGGCAATGAACACTGCCCCGCTATCCTGCAAGACGGCGAAACACTTTGCTTTGCTTCCAGGCGCGCGGGTGGGTTTGGTGGTTCGGATATTTATTGTTCNAGCCAAGACGCAAATGGTAATTGGCTCGAGCCGATCAATCAGGGATCAAACATCAACACAGCNGCTGAGGAATTTCATTTCACNCAGGACACCGACGGTACAGTCTACTTTACTTCCAGCAGACCAGGCGGTTACGGAGGGATGGACATTTACGGGTCAATGCAACAGGGCGAAAACGCGTGGGGACCCGCATATAATCTAGGTCCGCAGGTTAACACAGCAGCCGCTGACATGTGTCCCGCACTGCCGCCCGGAGCCAATACCATCTCGTGGTTTTCGTCCAGAGAAGACAATAGTTTTGGCAATATAGACATCTTTTGGACAAACAAGATTAATGCGGCGAAGTAAGAATTAAAATAGAGGCTATGAAATTCTCATAGCCTCTATGCTATTTTTTACGCTAACGCTCTGTCGAAAAGATTCAAAAGCCTACTCCATGCTCGTTCCGCTTGAGCCTGATGATAAACTTGGGAATCGATCGCGCACCACCCATGCATAGCATCTTCGTAGACCTCAATTTCGGCCGATAGCCCTGCGTCGGCATAAGAGGTTCTCAGTGTCTCCTTTGCATCGGGGTCATTATCGTCATCATTTTGCGCTACACAGTGGAGCATCTGCGCTCGTGTGTCTGGAATCAGTAGGTGAGGACTATCCTGATTTTGGGTTGCAAGGCCACCCCCATGGAATGTGGCTCCAGCCGCCATCCGCTCCGGAACAGCCGCAACCGTGCGCATAACCATAGCTCCTCCCATACAATAACCCGTCGTACCTATCCCTCTCGAGGTATCAACTTCCGGCTGCTGATCGAGCCACTCAATAAAAGCTCTTGCATCTGTGAAATGTGTGTCAGCGTTAAGATTTCTCGCCATGGGCAACACAATTTCGCGCGTCTCTGGTTGCCCAAAGCTTGCGCCAAACCCGACCACAGGAGCGTGAGCATCCCTGTAGAAAGGATTTACGGTAAGCACTGCATAACCAGACCGGGCCAAACGCTTGCCCATTTCCCGAAAAGCGGGCCTCAAAGCTAAGATATCTGGCCATACAAGAACTGCTGCGTGAGCCCCTTGAGATGGATAAACAAAGTAACAATCAGCCACACCGTCCGGCGTTCTAATCTCGATGTCCCTTTCCGACACCGACTGAGCATTCGCCATTGGGGGCAACATCATCGCCAAACCGGCACCAGTGGCCAGCTTCGTGAAGTCTCGCCGGGTCATTTCGGGATGGCGGCTCAGATATTCTTCAACATCTTTTTGTGTATCGTTATCGCACATTTAATTTCTCCTTTTTAACTTTTAATCTTAACCGCTGTAGGGTGACCTAGACTGGGAATGGATTTTAGTAGTTTATGAAAACGATTAAATTAAGATTTGCTTTCACACAGTGAGAGAGTATTGGGGACAACCAAAAAACTCAAGCACCTCTCAACATAAACAACTCGTTTTAGTTGAATTTTGAGTGTTATCAGGGTAAAAATTTACTAGAAGTCAGTAGCAGTCTAAATACAGGTAAACGGAAGCCTAAAAGTATTCTGTCAAAAATAAGTAAAGGCTTTGATATGAAAAACTCCACTCGTCGCTCGTTCTTGAAAAAAATGGCACTTACCGGTACCGCCTTTGCTGTCCCTCGTATCAGCATTGCGCAGCAAAACTGGCAAGTTAATACTGTCGCCGGGACTGGTATAGCCGGCTATGAATTTGAAGGCCGTGATGGCCTCCTCGCCACCGAAACCCCGGTCAACAATCCCTATGGGGTGGTTATAGGGCCCGGCGATCATTTGTACTTTTGCGAGGTTGATACTGGACGGACTCGAAGACTCAACCTATCAACAAACCGACTAACAACCATCGCTGGAAATGGCGAGAAAGGTTTCGTTGCCGAATCACGCAACCCCCTAGAGACATCCTTTAACGCACCTCACGAGATTCGCTGGGATGAGCAAGGTAATCTTTACATAGTCGAACGAGACTCTCACAGTGTTCGCCGGATTGCTGCTCGGACTGGGCTGGTCACAACTTTAGCTGGTAACGGTGAGGCTGGGGACGAGGGAGATGGTCGACCAGCTGTGCTCTCACAACTCAACCGCCCTCATAGTATTGCCTTTGACTCTAGCGGCAATCTTCTGATTTGTGATATTGGCAATCATCGTCTGCGCATTGTGAGCCGGGAAACCGGTATCATTCGCACATTGTCTGGGACCGGCGAAAGGACGCAAACCCCAGATAGAGCTTCATTGGAAGGTACGCCGCTTTTAGGACCGCGATCAATAGATACCGACCCTGATGGNAACGCTTATTTAGTGCTCCGAGAAGGAAACGCTATCTATCGAATCGACATACAAGGAGACCGACTGGAAAGGATAGCCGGTACCGGGGAACAGGGTTACGCCGGGGATGGAGGGCCTGCAATTAACTGCACTTTCAACGGACCGAAAGGCATCGCTTATTCAAGACAGGACCACTCATTATATATCGTTGACACCGAGAACCATGTCATTAGGCGCCTAGCTCTTTCTACAGGAATAATTGACACAGTGCTAGGCAACGGCGAACGGGGAAATGGTTCCGACGGTAACCCTCTCAATTGCATGACAGATCGCCCTCATGGGGTTTGTGTGCATGAGGGCATCGTTTATGTCACGGATAGTGAAAGCCATCGAGTGAGAGCAATATCTGGACTTATGTAATATGTGCTTTGTGCTAGTCGTAGTAATACGGCGACAAGTTTAGTGAGTTTGCCAACTCCAAGTTATGCTGAATCCAAAAGGTTGCTCCGCTCTCTTGTCGAATGACTTCAATTTTGTTCATCGAGCGCAGTGTCTCGCTTGAATCGGTGTTAAAAACCGGTGTTCTCCTTAGCATCCTGCTTGCCTCAAAATGATAGAGATCTCCTGACAGGATTAGAGGTCCATAGTTTTCTAACTCCAATTTGAGAGCCTGGTGTCCTGGCGTGTGCCCCGGCGCAGAAAGGATTGTAACGCTGCCATCGCCGAAAACGTCATGATCCCCATTCAGTAGAACCTTGGTGGAATCCATAAGATCGTCATACAGGGGTGGGCGAAAAATCGGATTGTTCACAGCATCATGGAAAGCAGCATAATACTCCGCCTCTTGAATTAACAACGTGGCTTCATCAAAAGCATTCGCCGCTCCNACATGGTCGTAGTGGAAATGTGAGTATGCCGCAAATTCGATATCTCTAGGCTCTACGCCAATATCACTGAGTTGGTCGATAATGGATCTTTCGTACCAGTTGCTAGCCCCAGACTCACGGGGCCCCACCAAATCAAGTGGTAAACCTGCATCCCAAATCATTTTACCATCTGGATGGTCAATCAAATAACAAGCTACAAATAATTCGCGGACATTGGTCTCCTCATTAGATAGGCCAAAATCGCTGATGTCATCGCGGTAGATATGACCACAATCAAAAATATAAAGTTTCACACTAGCCTGAGCGGCTGGCACTAAAAGCAGGGTAAGTAAAAAGATTATCGCTCTTTTCATGTTTTCCTCTCTAGTTGCTTTTTTTATGAGGGCTTAAACTTAAACTCGAGATCGTCTTATAACATACGATCTATCACTTACTCTAGGGTCTTTGGTCAGAGACCATACGATGTTANAGCGCCAAGCGAAGTTCAATAGGGATCGAGCCAACTCTTCCTCCCGTTAGGGCACCAATGAAGGCGTCTCCCCAGCCGTATTTTCTGCGCATCAAATGGTTGATTGCCTCACTTTTGTCTTTCTTGATTGCCCATGAGTATCGATATCGTCGATTATTCCGAGTAATGTCAACAGTCTCGGCTGCCTGCAAACGAGTGAACCAGTCGCTGCCGTCAGAACCCACTCGTAAATATTGGTACCCACCATCGTCAACTACCCAGAGTCTGGTAGTTACCTCTTTCGAGGTTTGATCCAAAGTATGCAGATCAACCACTTCAACCCGTTCGGACGCGAAGAGTTGNAGCAAGAATACGAGTGTTGTAAGCCCTAAAAACCCGAGCAAAAGGATCACAGAGGAAGGTCGATTCATTGCCTAAGAAATCCANACTGTTTACGGAAATTGTCCCAGAGTGTACTCTAAAAAGAACAGGAAAATCGAAGCTTTTAAAAAATGAACATTCTCGCTTAGGGCTGCTAGTGCGAGAATGTTCAAAGGGCATTGAAGTTGNAGCGTATATGGAGTTAAGCCATANTGGAACGCTACANTTTTTNAAACGTCCCAGAAGATAAGACGGATCACTTGACGAGGNAANTGCAAAAATATCATGAAGAGTTTCATTAATAAACTAGGGTTTGGCGTGATGGGCATCCTTGCGGTGTTGGCTTTATTCCTTCTTGCCATGCGTTTTACAGATGGACCTATTGCAGTCTTTACAGGTGGGCCATTCACTAGCGGAACGACACGCGACGCGCCCGATGACTGGAGTTATCTTAAAGAACGCGATTTGATCGAATTCCAGACTATGAGCCCCGCCAGNTCAAGAGTCGTCTGGCTTGCCGTGCATGATAGTCGATTATTTATAGTCAGCGGGTACATGAATACTCGCCCAGGAGCCATCTGGAAACAATGGCCACACTATATTCCTGACGATGATCGAATTATTCTGCGCATCGACGATAATCTCTACGAGCAGCGACTAAAACGATTTGTCGAAGGGCCTGAAGTGCAACCCGTTCTTAATGAACTTAGTAGGAAATACTTTGGCGGCTCGCAAGGCTTGGGTTCATCTGCTAGTGTAACGAATGGCGATACGTGGATGTACGAAGTAGTTGAGAGATAACGGTGATGTATAGACTGCGACAAAAACTACTGCGGATATAACGGATTATTCGTAGTGCTCAAATAAACTTTGCAAAATTTGGCTCAGAAACTTATGAACACAACTATAAGGATTATTTTTTTAACTACTCTGTCAGTCGTAATAATTGGTTGCAATCAGTCTGACGATAGTCCAATTCCTCAATTAAGCTTTGAAGAATCTTTTCAAGCACAGCTTATTGAAGCCAAACCCGGCAGTATCATTGAAGTCCCTGCCGGAATTCATCATTTTAAACGGAGCCTTTCTTTAAACGTGCCTGGAGTCACAATACGTGGTGCTGGTATGGATCAATCAATTTTATCGTTTTCTGATCAGGCGCAAGGAGCAGAGGGATTGCTCGTAACGGCCAATGATTTTGTTATCGAAGATCTTGCAATAGAAGATACCGTAGGTGATGCCCTTAAGATTAATGAAAGCATGAATGTAACTATTCGCAGAGTTCGAACTGAATGGACAAACGGCCCAAGTCCAGAGAATGGGGCCTACGGTATTTATCCGGTTCAGTCTCAGAATATTCTCATCGAAGGTTCAGTGGCCATCGGTGCTGCCGATGCTGGCATCTACGTCGGNCAATCTACCCAAATTATCGTTCGTAACTCGCGCGCAGAATATAATGTCGCAGGAATAGAAATCGAGAATTCGACCTATGCCGATGTGTACGACAACGTCGCCACAAATAACACTGGCGGTGTTCTTGTGTTTGATTTACCAAATCTTGAGATCCAAGGCGGGCAAGCAACCAGAGTATTTAATAACGAGATATACCGCAATAATACTGAGAATTTTGCACCTGAAGGTGCAATTGTGGGCAACGTGCCGCCCGGTACCGGTTTGCTCATCTTAGCAAACGATAACATTGAGGTGTTTGAGAACCAATTTTGGGACAACGGCAATGTCAATTTGATGATATATAGCTATACGCTTGGGGGCCGANCAGTTGAGGACCCGAATTATGATCCCTTCCCAGAACAAATCTATATCCATGATAATGATTTTCGTGGTGGAGGCACTTCGCCAAGGCACCGACTTCTCATGGCTTGGCATGAGATCGCTCANATAAATACGCCAAACGTCGTATGGGGTGGATTGAGTGCTGACGAAAGCGACTCTTCCAGAATAGTTTGCCTCGGGCAGAACCCTTCGGTTAGCTTTCTNAATCTAAAAGGTGGTCTTAACCCAAATGATGTTAGTTATGATTCAGCGCCGCACCAATGCGTGCTGCCAAGACTAGCACCAATTGAGCTAAACTCTCCCGGAGATGATTAAGATCATAGATTTCTCAAAGTTACTTTGTGAATCTTTTGATTAGTAATCGAACACGTTTTCCATAGCTCGAGCAATATTCATATAAGCTGGTTTAAATCCAGGAAGCAGATATCCATCTCGGATCAATGCATCCGTAGCAGACTCATATTTTTGCAAGTAATCCTCGAAGGTCCTGTACAAGCTAGCGATTGAATTACGTTTATCATTATTTTTTATCGCCATCTCATCGTCTCTTGGATACGGGATGTAACCACCAGATAGTCTCGCAAGAGATCTCTCTCCTCCGGTGTGTGGAGCTCTTAAATTCCACGATGTAAATGTGGCTAGTGGCACTGATGTTGTAGGAGGGAGTATAGTGCTACGATTAAGGTCATTGTTATTTGTATCTACCGCCGGCACTAAGGGGCTATAGTAATGACTCGAGGAAGTTGGATGTTTGTCAATTATTCGCTCTTCAGCCCACCGCTTCCCATAATTATTATGCGTTGGTTTATACATACTGGAAGGGTGATTAACGAAACCAATTTCGTTCCACGCAACCTCGTTAATACTACCTCCAACATGCGAAGAGACTAGTGACCCATCCTCAATCAAAGGGTATCGAGACAGAGGTGGCTCTCGTCCTTCCGCAACCCAGTCATACATGCGAGTTACTAGCGACATACCAATCGGATTCCACATGCTCGGATTTCGCGGCAACTGACCGCTCCTTGCTGCCCCTGGCAGCCCATTTCCAGAACCGTGCTGCGACCCACCAATCGTATAGAATCTAACCTCAGCTGGTAAAGTGGCATCTCTCGTTCCCTCGGGGTTGGTATGTGGTAGCGATCCAGCCCTTAACCAATATTCATTCGTGGTTTGTATATGCATGACGGATGGCACAGTGTTTGTCTCTCTAGCTCTTTTGAGAATTCCATCCGTAAATCCTGTGAAAGGGTCTGTGCTATTACCATAAGTAAATGGGAAAAGGTCATTAGGATAAAGATGATTGGAATGGTGTCCATTAGTTCGGGTTGGCATAGCAAATCTATTGTTAAACATCCCGTAACCGCCACCAGCAATGAACGGAACGACACCGTCAAAAACTTTCCTTCCCTCAAGATCTGCGTTAAAACCATCGTACATATACTGTCTCAACAATCTCCCGCTTTGAGAGAAACCATAAGCAACTGTATGTTCTATATCATGAAGACCAAGCCCAATTAATTCATCAGCTTCACCATCCTCGTATCGAATTAAAGAAACAAGGTCTCGGATAGCCGACATACCGGCGCCCGCAAGCACTGGGTTTTTTGCCTCATATATGAGTTCATAAATGACCCCGGGCTGCAAATCACCATCAACGGTTAGCTGGACCGATTTCTGATTACTGTTAGGTGAAGCGTCGACGGTTAATTCAAACTGTGATCTCTCAAGCGGAACTCTTGGGTCATTCAAATATGTTCGCTCGCTAAGTTGCGCTTCCCTTAATCCAAAGTCAGTAGGTTCATACGCGAGATGCCCACCACCAGCGATGTTAACGTCGTTAGACACTGCAGAGACACTGACCTCATAGCGAACGTCACCCGTAATTGGCTCTTGCTCTAAACTAACAATTGGGGCATGCAAGCGCAGCCTCTCAGGCCGCTCTTCTAGTTCATTAATCCACCCAGTCAGTAAATAGGTAAAACCAAGCCCTGAAAGTGGATCATTCAACGAAATTTCGGGCGGGGTACTCCCTCTCCCCCTGTTGTTTACCATATAAAGTAAGCCTTTGTTGGCAATATTGCTTGAAGGCACGAGCAATTTAAAATCTGTCGCATACTCTATTCGCCCATTATTATTAGTCGGAGCAAAATCAATATCAGTAATCATAGAGTTTGCCGGGTCTTGGGGATCTAGGGAAAAATACACAATCCCTTGAATTTTTTCATAAGAATAATCCAAGGTTTCAGCACTAATTTGCTCGCGCTGAAGAATTTCAATTCGTGAAACTTCTGAATGAGAGCTAAGCTGAAATAAAAAAAAGATAGAAAAAGTAAGGGCTTTAATGGATCTTGGGCTAAACATACCGGATTTCCTGTTTTGTTAACAGTTTACAAAGT
>NHGO01000010.1 GCA_002172295.1 Gammaproteobacteria bacterium TMED139
GATCATAAAAATAGCGACAAGCGCTGCCCAGCATAGAATCTTATTTGGACTAAAAACCCGCATTAGGTAGTAACCAAAAAAGCGACCCACCATCGCTCCTCCCCAATAGAACATAACAAAAGCTCCTACCACACCATTATCATCAANCAAGGCTAGTTCTATTGGTTGAATTTGANCCACAATAGCTTGCATAATTCTATTCTCACGAATCAGTTCAGCAAGATTCATATCAAGGAAGTAGTTAATCAAGTAACTACCAATTGTCACTTCAGCGCCAACGTAGACAAAAATACCTATCGCGCCCAGTACAAGTTTTCTATCTTTTAAGACCTGACCGTATTGGGAGTCGGGACTCTCCTTGAGAAGTTTAGGCAGCTGGCTTTTTAAAATTACTGCCGCGAGCATAAAGAGCATAAGTGCAAGAATTAGAAACGGTCCTTGAACTGCTGAAGCCTCGATCGAAAAGTAAGCAGACTTACTACCTTGATCCAGCCGAGCCAAATCATCGCTACTTAATACACTGTCGCTAAGGATAAATATCGCGCCAAGCGCTGGAGCAAGAGTGGTCCCCAATGAATTAAAAGCCTGAGATAGATTAAGTCGGCTGGCGGCCGTCGCCGGCTCGCCCAGAACGGTTACGAAAGGATTAGCCGCTACTTGAAGCAGGGTCATCCCCGAAGCAAGGATGAAATACGCTAGCAAGAACAGCCCATACCAACGCAGAGACGCGGCAGGCAAAAACAGGAGACAGCCAAATCCCATTACAACAAGCCCGACCATAATCCCTCTCTGATATCCAATTCTGTGAAGCAACTTTCCTGCTGGAATTGATACCAATCCGTAAGCTATAAAAAAAGCAAACTGAACCAAGCCCGCCTGGAAGTAACTCAATTCAAANATTTCTCGTAGTCGAGGTATGAGTGAGTCCACCAAAACAGTGATTAGGCCCCACATAAAAAATAAGGTGGTTAGGAGATAAAATGAGTTTCGGTAGGAGGTCGACATCGAGAAGAGTGATTTCGCTCGTTAATCATAAAACACCGCGAGAAGTTTAACCCAAATGTTGGTAACTGGACAAAGAACAACGGCCATAGGTTGCAGGGTTCATTTTATATTTTATAAATTTCGACCCGTAGGATTTTCAACCGTGCCACACTGTTCCCCAAAATAACCTGCCCCGCCGCAGTAGCGCATGTCCTGCAATTGCAGCAGAATTCCGTCAGGATCGGTAAAATATAACTCTGGAGTACCTTCGGGCGCTCCTCCACGTTCAGGGCCTCTCATTGTAACGTATGTCTGCAGCGGTCCAGAGGCGCCACTTGACTCGCCCAGTACTTCCAGACCATGCCCCTCTAGAATCGAAAAAAGATTATCAACGTCAAAGTCTAAGACATTGAAACTCGCGTGATGAATCCTTCCGGCGGCAGCTGGAACCTGAGGCAAAGCCAAAAACTCTCTCCTCTCACCTACTCGTAGTACCGGCATGGAACCCTGATAGGTATCGATTGGTAAACCAAACAAGCCTTGATAGAAAGCTCTTGAGCGTAAAGTGTCGGAAACAAACAAAGTAAAATGATTGAATTCTTCTACCCTAATCAGTCCCTCGACCGGTGCTAGCTCGGGCATCGCTAGACATTCTTCACCAAGTAATCCTTCTCCTCCACAGTAGTTAGAATCTTGGAGCTGAACAACAATTCCATCTGGGTCTCCAAAATAAAGCTCCGGCGTGCCATTTAAAGCCCCTCCAAATTCTGGTCCTCGCATCCGAACACGTGACTGCATTGGCCCCGATTGACCGGTGTTGGCAACACCATGTTCCGCGAGAATGCTAAGCAAGNTCTCATNATTAAAGCCATTTACATCTAAGCAATAATGAGTGATCCGCGGATTTCTGCTGGGTCTACCTCCGATCGCCATAAACTGTGGCCCATCACCTACTTGTAAAACTGTTGTACTGCCCTGACGCGCAGCAATAGGCATNCCAAACAGTCGCTGATACCATTCCAGGGAGGCAGTCGGGTTTGATACAGCAATCGTCATATGGTTAATCGCTGAGACTGGTATGGGGGGTAAGCTTGGCGCCGCAAACAGTCCTGTAGAGCCTAAACCAAAACCTACCCCTAGTGAGGTCAACGAGCTAACAAACGCTCTTCGGTTTAAAATTAATGCATCTCTTTGCTTTAACTTTTTACTGCTCATTATTAGTCTCTCAGCATCATGCTAGACGAAAAGTCTTTGATTTAACTCTATCAGAATATTAAGGACACAGAAACTGATCGATCGTTGAGGCAAAATATTTCACTAGGAGATTCTGAGAAATTCAATACACAGTACCCCTGTTAACGATGTCTCCAGCGGTCAATCAAAACCGCAAAAATTATCACCATGCCTGTTATAAGGCGTTTGGACGGCTCTGAGACTCCGAGTTGTGCTAACCCATTTTGTANAACTGAAATGATTAAGACTCCAATAAACGCCCCGATCACGGAACCCCTTCCTCCCATTAAACTCGTACCCCCAATGACTGCCGCCGCAATAGCTGAAAGTTCTAGCCCAATTGCTGCATTTGGGTCAGAGGCTCCGAGGTATGACGCACTCATCAGTCCACCCACACCTGCTAGCATCCCAGAGACGACCAATACCGAGGCCAAGTAAGGCTCTGTGCGGATACCTGAAATTTTTGCTGCTGTTTCATTAGTTCCTATCGCTATTAGATAACGCCCAAACACAGTCCTCGTTAAAAGAAGTTGAGCAGCCACAACCAATAGAAGAGCAATAACAAAAGAGATAGANATACCAAGAACCGGTATTGGTAGAGAAAGCCACTGAATATTAGGGCCAACATAGACGGTTTGAGAAGTTGTAATCATATAAGTCATACCCCTTGAAATTTCCAACATCCCAAGAGTCACTATAAAAATAGGTAGGCGAAAGTAGCTACCAAGAATACCNTTTACCAAACCGGCACAACCGCCAATAAAAACCCCTAAGGTCGCTGCAAGAACGAAGGGAAACTCAAGCACAGAAAAACTGATACCGATAATGGCGCTCGATAGCGCTACAACAGAACCAACAGATAAGTCGATGCCTCCGCTGATTAGGACTAAAGTCATGCCTATAGTAATCACGGTTAACGTCGGTAATTGAGCTAAAATCGAGAACAATGTGTTAGTAGTGAAAAAATTTTCTGCTGCAAAGCCAAAAAACAAAGTGAGTAAAATAAGGGCAACTAAGATAAAAAGCTCATCAAAAGATAATGACAATTTTTTAACTAATTTTAATAGTTTAATTACACGTTGCATGAACATTAAATCCCAAAATTTTTTTATAAGCCTATTAAATCAACTCATTCGTTTTGTATTCGCTGAAAGCCGCCTCTAGTAATCGTGCTTTACTCCACTGGTNACGAGAAAAGGTGTCAACTCGCTTCTTATTTGACATTACAAGGATTCGATCGCATACATCGGTCAACTCTTCCATTTCGCTTGAAACAATAACTAACGCTACCCCCCTATTTCGGAGTTCTCGAAGCTGTCTATGAATCCACAACTTCGATTCAGCATCGACTCCGCGGGTTGGTTCATCCAAAAGCCAGACACTAGCTCCCGCTTCAAGCCACCTCGCGAGGAGGGCTTTCTGTTGGTTTCCTCCACTCAGCCTGTCAATGGTTTGCGATGGCCCCAAACATTTAATCTTCAGCGCAGATACCAGCTGTATAGTTCGCTGTTTTTCTCGATCGGGAAACAATGCATTCAATCCACGTCCAAGCTTACCCAAGCCGGCCACAGTTACATTCATCGACAACGCTTGATTCGTAAAAATGCCTTGAGATTTTCTATCCTCCGCAATTAAACCAATTCCATTCTTTACTGCTTCGCTGGGAGAATTGATCTCCACCTGAGCCTCACTTTCCTTTTCAGTGCCGCATAGTATTACGCTGCCTTTCCTCTCGACGCCGAAGCCAAACATAGCATGAAGTAGTTCCGATCGGCCTGATCCTGACAAACCCGCAATCCCTAATATCTCACCACTGCGACATACCAGCGAGACAGGGTGCGGTAAATCTCTGCTTGAGAGATCTTCAACTCTCAACCTAACTTTGCCATACTTTCTCGGCTTACCCTCACCTTGCCGCTGAAGTTCCCTTCCGGTCATGANCTCTATTAGTCTGTTACTGGTCAATTGACCGGCAGCAGATGTCAACTTAATCTCGCCATCATGGAGGACAGACACCTCATCACATACTGACAGAACATCCTCCAGTCGATGCGACACATAAAGAATGCTCACCCCTTGCTTTGCTCGATCAAGCAATATTTTATGCAGGCGCTCGGCTTGGAAAGAATTCAACGCAGCCGTCGGCTCATCCAAGATTAGCAAACTAGTCCGCTCGATAGGNAGAGATAGAGCCTTTGCCAACTCCACCAGCTGCTTTTCAGCAAGCGACAAATTAGCGACCGGAGTCTCTAGTAGGCTTTCTTCTAGTCCAACCAAATCCAGTAATTCTNTTGCGTTATACTGAAGTTCAGCAACATCAATCCTGTGNTTCTTAGTCGGCAAAGCGCTCAAGAATATATTCTCTGCGACCGAAAGATTGTCGATTAAGCTAAGCTCTTGAGAAGCCAAAGCAACGCCCTGACCAAGTGACTGTCTCCTACTTTTAGGCTTGAAACTTCTTCCATTAAGCTTGACGGAGCCGTCATCAGGATCAAGCAATCCGCTAATTATATTAATAAACGTAGATTTACCGGCCCCATTCTCTCCGACCAATCCATGTATGGTTTTAGCCTTTATTCGCAGCTTTACACCCCGAAGAACGGGTCCAGCAAAGCTCTTTGTTAGCCCAGTGACTTCCAGACATGACAACATAGTTGCTCTCACTAATGGGAGCTACAGAGTTTCAACGGTAACAAGTTCCAACAGCGTTTCTCGATCCTCAAGCTCTGCGCCACTCTCCAATGCCTCTATAGCGTATTCAATACCAAAGACTGCGAGTTGATCCCCAAATTGATCAACTGTTGCAATAACGGTCCCGGCTTCGATAAGGGGGTGGACCGCCGAAATATTATCGAAACCTGCTATAACGATTTCCTTCTCTCTACGCGCCATACCCACAGCAGATGCAGCCCCTAAAGCCATGTTATCGTTTGCTGCTAGAATGACATCGAGATCGGGATATTGCGATAATATTCCCGCCATAACTTGGGCTGCCTTTGTCTGATCCCATTCAGCACTTTGTAANGTGACCAGATNCATACCAGCATCGGTAATCGCCTCTTCAAANCCNGTCCTTCGCTCTATNGAGTTTACAGCTGANGTAATNCCNTCCAATATCGCGACTTTACTACCTGCAGCCACGTTTTGTAGAGCGAAGTCTCCAACCATNTTAGCNCCGGCTCTGTTACTCGGACCTATAAAGGGAATCGACAGACCATAATCTTCTAAGACTTCTGGTTCGAGCCGATTGTCTATATTGANTATTACAATCCCAGCAGCCGAGGCGCGAGCGAGCGCTGGCACTAAAACCTGAGAGTCTGCCGGCGCAATAACGATTGCATCGACACCCCGACTAATCATCTGATCTACAAGTGCTACCTGTTGAGCAAGATCACTCTCGTTTCTTATCCCGTTGATGATTAGCTCGTAATTTACCCTTTCAGCCTGATGTCTCTCTGCACCGCTCGCCATATTTACAAAGAATTCGTTGGCAAGTGATTTCATCACTAGTGCGATAACTGGTCTCTCGTCATCACTCGTCCCTGCAGCTGAGCGCACTGACTCCTGCGAATCGCAGCTAAGTAAAAATACAAATAATAAAATTAGCGATATTGCCTTTTTTGATCTCATGTTAATTCTCTTTTCTCAGACATATTCTTTNTCAAATTAATAGAATTTAGGTGTAATTTTTATACAGAGTTAACTTCATTAGAGTAAGGCATTGCATCTTGCGCACCGTGCCTGGTCACACAAATTGAAGATGCCAGTATACCAGATTTGATTCCTTCAACTAAAGAACACCCCTGTGATAGCTTCGCTGCCACCGCCCCGTTGAAGCAATCGCCTGCCGCAGTGGTATCGACTGCACTTACGGACGTTGCCTCCAAGAACTGTTTGTTCTCCGCATTTGCAAAAAAGACTCCTTGCGAACCGAGAGTTATTGCTACGTTGGTGACACCAGACATCAAAAGTTTCTCCGCAGCACAGGTCACCGAGCCTCTATCAGAAATTAAGATGCCAGACAGCAGTTCGGCCTCATTTCTATTGGGGGTTAGCAAATAGGTTCCCTTGTAAACGGATTCTGGCAATGCTTGAGCCGGGGCTGGGTCTAACATAATCCTACAGCCCTTTTGTTGACAAACCTCAACCGCCTTAACCACTGATTCAATCGGTATCTCTAACTGCAGCAGCACAATCGAGCTTGGTGGAATCCGATCAAGGGCAGCGCTCACAAGATCAGTGTCTAAGGTTGCATTCGCCCCTGGTGCAACCACTATTTGGTTTTCTCCCGTATCATCTACATTTATGATGGCTACGCCAGAAGGGCGGTCAGGATCTCGAGTAATACCCTCGCAGTTTACACCCTCTTCCTTTAATTTGGCGATGGCTGAATCACCAAAAACATCTACCCCAAGATTCGCAATCATAGCTACTTCACCGCCCATTCTTGCTGCTGCGACAGCCTGATTGGCCCCTTTACCTCCCGAATTCATGAAAAACTTATGCCCTATTAAGGTTTCTCCTGGCTTGGGAAGCTTGTTGGCTCCTATCACCATGTCTGTATTTATACTCCCAACCACAATGATCTGATCTTTGGTGCTTGTATTCATTGACAACATCCAATTACTATTCGCGTACTTTGTTAATTATGAACTGAGACAAAAAAAGCTCAAGCANAAAGGAGTATTCAGTGATCCGATTCTTTCGAGTAAAAAACCGCCTGTCCCTATTAATTCAACTTACATTTCTTTTGTTTTCAGGTACCGCTCTTCCTCAAGAGACCGTGACTTTATCAACTGACGTGCTGCGAGACAAAATTAAAGGGGGATGGGCCGCNCAAACCATTGGGGTAACCTATGGCTTTCCGGTTGAGTTTCGTTTCAACAGCCGAAGGGTGCCTGACGATCATGAGCTGAAATGGTACGACGGGCTTTTATACGAAACTTTCACTGAGAGGCCAGGAGCCTATGACGACATCTACATGGACCTGTCATTTGTGCAAGTTTTCGAGGATGAGGGTCTTGATGCACCGGTCCAATCTCTAGCGGAATCATTTGCGAATGCTGAATACAGCCTTTGGTTCGCCAATCAAGTTGCTAGATACAATATCCTCAACGGCTTTACTCCCCCAGAGTCGGGCCACTGGTTGAACAACCCGGCCGCGGATGATATCGATTTTCAAATTGAGGCTGATTTTGCCGGCATGATGACCCCCGGCATGGTGAATTCTGCGGTAGAGGTTAGCGACAAAGTTGGCCACATAATGAACTATGGTGACGGTTGGTATGGAGGTGTTTTTATCGCCGCCATGTACTCTCTCGCTTTCATAGAAAATGATATCGAGACAATAGTACAAACTGCTATCGACATCATACCGGAGGAGAGCGATTTCCATAAGATAATCGATCACGTTATTGCATTGCATGCAGAAAATCCTGAAGACTGGAAGTTTGGTTGGAATGGGATAAACCGCGAATGGGCAGCCACCGACCTCGGTCCCAGAGGAATGATGTCCCCATTTAATATCGATGCAAAAATCAATGCTGCCTGGGTGGTGCTCGGNTTGCTCTACGGAGACGGGGATTTTTCTAAAACAGTTGAGATCGCGACGCGAGCTGGCGATGATGCCGACTGTAACCCTGCTTCGGCCATGGGCATACTGGGAACTATTTACGGCTACGACGCGATTCCTGATTATTGGATGCAGGGTCTTGGTGATGTTGAGGATCTGGATTTTGCGTACACTACGATTTCGCTCAATGAAGCTTACGAAATGTCGTATCAACACGCTTTGCAGATGATACGCAGACAGGGTGGCTTGGTAAGCGACAGCAGTGTCACGATTCCTGTACAGGAACCACAAAAGGTAGCGTTCGAAGACTCTTTTGAAAATCACTTCGCAAAGGAACGCCGCCAACTTGGATCGGGTGGCGGTTCCAATAGAGAGTTAATCGAGCTGACTGACTCCTTTAATTTCGATTTCAATGGCATCGGGTTCGCTTTGATGGGATCAGCGAGATCTGAAGACGGAGCCGAGGATTACGTATTTGAAGCCGAGCTTCATGTCGACGGTGAATTGATGGAAACAGCAACCTGGCCCACTGACTTCGTCACGCGGCGTTTTTATTTGTTCTGGAAGTACTCGCTAAGTGACGGAGACCATGAAGTAGAAATTAGATTGACTAACCCCTCGGATGAGGCAAGCGTTTTACTAGATACAGTTATAGTCTATGGTGCCGAACCCACTTTACTTAATTAGAAAGATAACAGAAAAATGAAAAATCAAATTACAAATCTTTATATCTTCTTCCTAATNATTTTTTCTGCATCTATCGATGCCGAACCCGTTAAATTGATTTTTGACACTGACATGGGTAATGACGTAGATGATGCTCTTGCGCTTGCGATGTTGCACTCANTNGAGTCNAGAGGAGAGAGTGAGNTGCTAGCAATCACCTTGACCAAGGACAATGNTGAGGTNGCTCCTTATGTCGATGCAATTAATACGTTTTACGGTCGTGGTGAAATTCCTATTGGGATCACAAACAGTGGCGTCACTCCAGAAAAGAGCCGCTTTACTGGTGTTACATTAGAAATAGATGGTGGCCAATACATCTACCCGCACGATCTTCAGTTGGGAGATCCTGCACCGAATGCGGTGCCTTTATTAAGGGAAATTCTCGCAAATCAACCAGACCAATCGGTCGTCATCGTTCAGGTGGGTTTTTCGACCAACCTTGCTCAACTATTGGATACCCGAGCTGATGAACACTCTGACCTTGAGGGAGTTGAGTTGATATCAAGGAAGGTAAAACATATTTCAATTATGGCTGGGACGTTTACTCCGATAAATAATGAGACACACTTGGAATACAACATAGTGCAGGACATCCGCTCAGCTCAAAAACTAGCGGAAGAGTGGCCAACACCCGTTTACTGGAGTGGCTTTGAAATTGGTCTCGCGATTCGTTACCCGGCCATCAGTATCGAGCAAGATTTTCGTTACGTCGATAGACACCCGATCCCAGAGTCATATCAGGCGTACGTTCCTACCCCTCATGAAAGACCCACTTGGGATTTAACCAGCGTTCTATGGGCGGTCAGACAGTCTCGCGGATATTTTGGAGTTTCGGAAGCTGGATCAGTCACAGTATTAGATGATGGCGAAACTACNTTTAGCGCCAATCCGAAAGGAACGCACTTCTATTTAACCGCCGACGATACAAAAAAAGAGGCNGTGCGCGAACTATTTACCGCCTTNGTCAGCGAGCCTCCAAAATAGANGCTAANTCTTTTGCTGACAGCACATTCTTAGCGCTAATCATTGCAGAAATAACCACAGCTCNGTCGTTGGCTGTTACTACTGTTCGGTTGGATCAGTACCATCTTCCGGAGCACCAGTGCCAGACGAACCTGCAAAAAGTCGGCGNCCATCAGGGAAAGTAACCTCCCTCCCATTAGCTTTATTAGTACCATCTATTGCGTGGTATCCTTGAACNACTAACTCAATGCCAGGCAAAACTGAGTCTTTCCTCCATCCTCTNCGCACTAAGGCGCCAGGTGGTCCAGCTTCAATCATCCAAACCTCCTCGGCTCCACTTTCGCTGATGACTGCTAAATGCAGCCAAGCGTGAGGATTTATCCACTCCATTCGAACAACTTTNCCACGCAAATTAATTGGTTTTGTTGAATCAAACTCTCCTGAAAAGGCGTGGTGAGCCTGAGTGCCTGAAAGAGCAAAAACGAACATGCCCAGGACACCTATTAAACTCATTAGTAAACGCATTNGCTTTACCTCCCAAATCTTANTGTTNTTAGGTTAGCCTCGCCGTCGGCTATTCTTGATATTCAGTTTCCTCAGCTTCACGCGCATCTATAGTGCGGGCNGCGCTCAAAGTATTAGTCATTCCGTAATTCCCCTCATGACACGCATATTCAACNAGCTCTATCTGGTTATCATCTTTNATAAANTTGAACATACCAGTCCAAGGCTCTGTCCAAACAGCGGGATCTTCCACTGTAAATTCATATTGTAGTGTGTCTGGCCCTGTGCGAGTGAAACGTTGGGTTAATTTCATATCTTCACTGGACCCTAGATACGATGTTCTCCCATTGAGATTCCTCACTTCCACTACGAGCGTATCTCCTTCCCAGCGCCCATGTGAATCACCTAACCACGTCTTTAATCCTTCACCGAATCCTTCTCGATACTCGGTAGAAATCACCCTGGTTTCATGAATCATCTCTTTTTGAATTGCTACATTGCCTGGGCTTTGGAGAATCTGCAATCCATTGTTGTAGATGCTTGGCATCATCATACCGACAGGACCCCGCGTAATGCATCTCACATATGTCCCAAGATCTACTGGTGTTCTAGCTCTCTGCGGCGGGATACGTGGAGCCGCGTTGGCAACTAATTCTTTGTATGCCGCGGTCGTCTCTGGCAACTGACCATTAGGAGGATCAACGACCATAGCCACTTGGGTAGAGGGCGCTGAGGTGACATAACCTAATGTTGTGTCACGCCACTCACGATCGTAACCCCAAATGCTGTTAAGGGTCCCGCGTTCCCGACGAGCAGCCGCCTCTTCGGGGGTAAGCTCATCAGTTCCTGCCACGTCAATCCCACGTTGAAGAGGAATACCATGTGCTGCGTCGGCTGTCCAAATGCCCTGAAGATCTGGCTCTCCCCACGGTGTTTTTGGGACCACGTAGAGCTCTGTAGACTCAGACGCGGCTGCAACAAGCTCCACCTCAATTCCTTCCCAGCCAGGCTCAACCACCGAAATCGTCACCCCGTCTGGCCCAAGGATAAAAGCTTGCCTGGTTGACGAGCGCCCATTATCTGGCACAGCTGGCTCTCCGCGAAACTCTGCGCCTACACTGTTCATCTGCGTCGAAGTTTCCTCAAAACTGGCTACCTCAAAACCAATGTGATCTATCGTCCGACCTTGCGTGATGCCAGGCCGACCATCGGTATACTCAGAGGCTAGTAACCAAACCCCATCAAAGACCACCCCGTCTAAGACGCCTTTCAAGCTCGCACGCTCGCCTCCGAACACTTGCGCATACCAATTAAGCGCTTCGCNAGGATCGACTGAATTTAGTTGGATATGGTGAAACCCAAACAANTCTTCATCTTGAACTAATTCGATTTTAGTACCCCAGGGGTCGGTGATGAAGGCAGTTTTGTATAGTCCAGGAATCTCACGCACCAAAGAACCGTCATCGAAGCGAACCAATCGAACACCAGAGCCANGAACGCCAACAGATTCCAACTCTGCCATTTTCGCATCAAGATTTGGAACGGAAAATCCAATGCGGTCTACCCCAGTGCCTTGGCTCCCNCCCACTGTTCGACCCAAGAAGAANTCTATCTCTGCATTTCCACANGTCACCGTATCATCTCTACCTGCTATGACCTCGCAATCCAAATGCTCCTCATACCAACTTATNGCCTCNCTGATATTCGANAGCGCTATAGTTATATGATGNGGTGCAGCAGCATTAGCCATAAGCGNGATCGNGCAGANTAAAAAAGATAGAATTGAACTGAAAAATTTTGCAACCGTAGGACAAATCTCTTTAATTTTGGTACGACACTTCATGGCGCGAACCTCCTAATAATTATTTTATTTATGCTTTCGCATTAATATCGATATTCATTTTACAAATCATTTATTCGTCTTCTTTCTTCATTAAATGGCCGTACAAAATTTCCTCTGAGAATTCGACACATTTGTATTCGACCACTCTAGCATTAGGTTCAAGTCGCCGATAGAGGGGCATTCTAATTTGCCAAGGGCGCGTAAATACCGTNGGNTCTTCNATTGTAGCTTCATACAGCAAAGCATCAGGGCTAATGGGTGTGTACCGNTCAGTCACTNTNAGAGCATTACTNGCAAAATTTCCCGCTCGATCAAACCAAGCCTCCCCGAGGAAACCTTGTGCTTCTACNACCAAAGTGTTGCCATCCCAATTNCCGTANGAGCGCCCCATCCAGGTATCCAAAGGCGGTGATTCCGGNTTTTCAACATTCATGTGAATGGTGCGGTTTGCNTCAGCAAACCCGTAAACAACCATGATCTTATCCGTACCTTGGAGAATTTGAAACGGATAAGGTAGGTAGGTGGCCCTTGGCACACCGGGTAGATAGCATTTGGTTTCTGGATCGGCTGTCGGCCGACCGGCCCAGTTCTCCTGTTTCTTCTCTAGCGCCCAATCTTGGTAGGGTATTTCCCCTCCTACCACTACCCCTGGACCAGGCGGGACCGATCCAATAGCGCCCATTTCTGGCAATCCCGCGCTTGCTTCATGATCCTCTAGATCCCAATGCGCTGTGCCTATCGCCTGCCAAATTCCATTTATGTCTGGATTGCCATCCCAAGCCTCTCGAGGTTCATAGTCACCTATTTCCTGAGCAACCAGCGACCCTGTACCTATAATGAGGGACAAACCCAAAGTTGGCAGTGTTTTTATGAGCTGAAACAGATTAACCATTCGAGAACCCTTTCTATGCTTATCGTAAAATTTTGTCTTCAGACCCGAGATTCTCCCAATTCAAGTATCTTGGGTCAAGATCCAAAGATCGCTGAAGCTGGCAACTTCTCGACTTAAACGATTTACCAGAAAACACTATTTATCTAGCTTTAGGGAAGTTNTGAGTTTTATTATGTAGTGAAATCTACTGAAGTCTGCATAAAAATGAATATACTTGTTCAAAAGGTCAAACTGATAACGATAATGGGGCTCAGCGTGGTTGCTTGCTCCGCCCCAAAATATGTTGAGACCCTCTCTACAAACCAGAATAGCCGGGTTGATTATTTAGTCATTCACGCGACGTCTGGGCAATTTCAGGAGTCTTTGAGACTCCTCAGCACGCCTAATCCAAACCCGGTCAGTTCGCATTATTTAGTGCCCGACTTAAGGGATCCCACTTATANCAGCAANAAGCTNCGCATATACAGNCTCGTGTCAGAGGATAGGCGCGCCTGGCATGCCGGGGTAAGCCAATGGGGAGATGAAGTATCACTGAACGACCGATCTATCGGCATAGAAATAGTAAACGACTTTACATGTGAGGATCGTGGAAATGTTAACCAAACAGTTGAAAACATCCAACTAGAATGCGAGTTCCCAAAATTCCCGGAAGCACAGATCGATGCTGTCGTTTCTCTCATAGAAGGTATACTGAGTAGGCATCCTGAGATTGATCCCGTAGACATTATTGGTCATTCGGACATTGCCCCTAATAGAAAATCCGACCCAGGGCCAAACTTTCCTTGGGANGAATTANACGATCGAGGAATCGGTGCATGGTATGAGGAGATTGATCTAGAACAACAATTAACAGAAATTCGCCAACGACCACCATCGATCNTTGACGTGCAATGCGCNCTATCCACCTACGGATACCCTATTGATCTCACAGGAAAACAGGATAANCAAAGCCAATTCGCTTTCAGGGCCTTTCAACTTCACTTTCGACCCTCTAGCTTTAGCGGTTTTATAGACGAGGAGACTACAGCAATCCTTTATGCGTTAAATAAGAAATACCGGGGCAAACTAGTTGGCGACGAGCCTTCNTGCTAANAATATAGCCAATAATAACGCGACTAACCCTGGTATTGCAGCTAGTAGAAGTCCGTTCCATCCAACTGATGCGAGGAGCACTCCTGCGCCNAGAGATCCAAGCGCCTGCATACCAAACACACTAAAATCATTAACTGCTTGAACCTTAAATCGCTCTGACGAGCGATAGCATTCCGTCAAAAGAGTTGTCCCTCCCAAAAAAAGGAAATTCCATCCGAAGCCTAGTAGAATTAGAGCTAACCAGTAGTGGAAGATTTCCGGATTACCCCANCCAACCGCCAGNCTTAAAATCATCAGGAACAAGCCTAACTTTACCACTTTATNGACTCCTANCCTTGCTATAAGAATGCCACTAAAAAAAGATGGCGCATACATCGCAAGAATGTGGCTTTGTAATACTCGAGTCGTGGAATCTAAAGAGTAGTGATCTATTTCATGCATGCTCAATGGAGTTGCAGTCATTATTAGACTCATAATNCTGTAGGCCATCGCAGCNGATACAATCGCCAGAATCAACTTNGGTTCCCTCAAGATTTCAGCAAGCGGCCTCTNCTGANTATCTNTTTCTTGGTGATCAACAAGGGTATTGCTATAAAAAACTAGCAGGATAANAAATGAAATCGACAACATAACNGCNAGCCCAAAAAACGAGCCTACATATAACGGCAACCCTTCAACCGCGCTAAACCGCCGCCCGACCTCCGGCCCTANAAAAGCAGCTACGATCCCAGCTAGCATTAAAATAGAGAGGCTTCTCGGNACCTTTACAAGCGGNACAGACTCTGCGACCGCGAATCGAAATTGCTGNAAGAACGCTATGTAGTTACCAACCAAGAATGTCCCCACTACAAAGGTGAAAAAGGACTCCTGCCAAACTGCATAAGCNCAGAGCAAAGACGCACTGACTCCCAACACCGTTCCCAACAGAAACCCGGCCTTTCGTCCAAACTTAGACATCAAAATGCTTGCGGGTATTGCTGCGCTCGCTAGACCAAGAATCTGAAAAGTGATTGGCAATGTTGCGAGGTCTGCAGAGGGAGCTAACCGCGTGCCCACTATGCCGCCCAATAAAACGAGGACTGGCGCCGCAGTTAGTCCAAAAGACTGCGCTAATGTTAAAACAATCAGACTCTTGTAAATTTTTAAGATTGTAACTTTCTAGTCCCNAACTCAGCCCATGTAGCCGAGTAAATCTCTTNTAAAAGAGTTATTAGTTTCTGTTTAATTGAATCCATTGCGNAAAATAGCCCTTCCNCGATTGTAACCTTGCGGCATTGGNAGGACGTTGTTCTCTTCTGCCCAGCTTTCNTATTCTGAAAGCATCTCANNAAATAATTNAGGCTTTTCATTTATCAAGTCTGTGGTTTCACCAGGGTCGGTCTTNATATTATACANGTGCCACTCTGTCTCGTTCTGCTCAATTTTATTAATTACGATCTTATAATCTCCTTTAAAGAGTGCATTACTCCCTCCTAACTCATAACCTATTGACTCAGAAGGTTGATGAATTTGATCCGCAGCTCCATTCAAATAATCTGTGAAACTCACGCCGACTATCGGTTCTACTTCTCGTCCATTAAATTTACCTCGATGTTCTGTGGTCCCAGTAAGATTAAGAATTGTTGGTGCAAGGTCGGTAACAAAAGTAAACTCATCAGTAATCTCTCCATGCCGAGTGATGCCGGGCCCAGACATTATTAGAGGCACACGCAACCCTCCCTCATTAGCATGGAACTTGTAGTAAAGCAGCGGTGAATTAGCAATAGAGGCATTCCCGGGCCCTATTGCCACCCAGGAGCCCTTCTCGCCTAAACTTTCATAATCTGTGTTATAGCCAACTCTATCAAACCAGTTTTTTAGCACAGAATTTCCATCCGAATCTAATAAAGGACTACTCGCCGCGCCATTGTCAGAGGTAAAAATAAAGACCGTATTCTCATACTCATCAATACTTTTCAGATAGTCCATCAGTCTNCCGATATGGAAATCCATCGCGTCAACCATACCCGCATATACCTCCATGCGGCGAGCATCATAGCGTCTTTGCTCATCCGTCATGCTACTCCAATCNATAGTGCCAGGAGTAACTTTTATTTCGCTTTCCTTAGGAATAACACCTAAGGCGACAGCAGTTTGTCTTCGCTTTTCACGCATCACTGACCATCCTTCATCGTAGACGCCAGCATATTTATCTGAATACTCTTTCGGCGCCTGCACGGGTATATGAACTGCCTGAAAAGGGATATAAGCAAAAAATGGCTGGTCGCTGTCTTCGTTCGACGCAACGAACTCGATCGTCTTATCAATGAAATACTTAGACGAGTAGAAATCATCAGGCAAGGTGTGAGGTGATCCATCAGCATACCAGCTGACTTGATCATAGATCGGCAAGTAGGTTCGCTGCTCCCAATTATCCGCACCTGTATCAGCCATCGCGATAGTTCGATCAAAGCCACGAGAGGAAGGGAGGAGAGACGGCGTATGTCCTAAATGCCACTTTCCAGTCATATAGGTGTGATACCCGCTATCTTTCAACAGACTAGAAATAGTCACTACTTTGTCGTTCAGCACGCCCTTATAATGGTCGTAGACCATCTGTTCTGGTGGAATTGACTCAGGAATATTAGGCACACCATTGCGATGACTATCCACCCCAGTCAAGAGCATCGCGCGAGCGGGGCCGCAATTCTGCGCTGTATGGTAGTTTGTGAATGACAAGCCCTCAGCTGCAAGCTGAGCGATGTTAGGTGTATTAATTTCACTCCCGAATGGCGAAATGTCTGTGTAGCCTAGATCGTCAGCAAGAATTAAGACTACGTTGGGTCGCTCCGCAGAATAAGTTTGGACGGGCCAAATCACTATTAACCAACAAAAAAAAGCGCCCACGAGATCTACTTTTGATTTCAAGCCCATACCTCCCCCCAGAAACCCATTCACGGGCCAGTCAATACCAAGTTTATTAGTCTGCTTTTACCGCCACGAAACTTGCTACGGCCATACCAGCCAAATCAGCCGTCCCCTTAATGGAGCCATCGTCCTGTGTTCGACCCTCATAAATAATGAGACCTGCATCCAATTCGAGTTGGAAGTCTAACTCACCATCAATCATAGTGCCGGTAAAATCAACTGTACCAAACCGCTGCCCGATATAAGTTCCCTCTATATCCTCATTATTTTGTCGAATGGTGGCAACAGCACTGCCAGACTGGCCTTGTACATTTAGGGAGAAATTCCATTCTCCAGAAATATCAGCTAACGCAAATCGCACGCTGCCCAAAAAAGAAAGGGTAATTACGGCTCTGAACAGAATAAAAAATAGATTTCTAGACATGAAAATATTACCTCTTTAATTTTTATGTTTCATAATCGAACTCTATCACAACCCAGTCGCTTCTGAACCAAATAAAACGAACATCTGCTCTTTTCCGCCGTAATTGATTAATCAGAGAACATAAGTGGTAAAAGATGCCAAAATGACTTATGTAAAGAGCATGAAGTATCGACCATATTAGCTTACTGATTTACAATCTTAAGAATTCAAGGATAGTAATTTATGAATACTAATAGTTTAGATGCCAGCCGATGTTTTGTTTGTGGCCCAGAGAACAGTATCGGACTGAAACTGACATTCCAGTTAGATGCAGATGTCTGCCGCTCCGAGTTCACGCCGCAAGTCGAACATTGTGGTTATGACAATGTGACACATGGAGGAATAATTTTTAGTGTATTGGATGATGTGATGGCGAATTGGATCTACCTAAACGGCATTAGGGCCTATACGGCTAAATGTGACATTCGATACAAGGACAGTCTCCCTATAGGAACAAAAGTGAGCATAGAAGGGCATTGCCTCAAAAAACGGAACCGGCTCATCTTAATGGAAGGCAAGATGGTTCGAGAGGATAATGGAAAAATTGTTGCTGAGACTCAAGCCAGCTTTATGATCGATAACAGCTAACATAAATGAACCCGCAAAAATATTAACTCTAAAACTAGTCTGTCCTAATAAAGCTGTTAGTCTCGCCATCCGAATTTTCTTGTTCCTCAGGGTTCTCTTCTTGATATTTCTTTATGAATTCTGCCATCGAGGCCGAATCAACGATGTTNTTTTCAAACCAGTCTATGAATTCCTGATCACGCACGTTCTTCCAAAAACNCCATATGCGAGCACCTGTTGGTGATCTAAAAATTCCCGTCCTTAACATGTGAACGCGCATATCCAGATGTTTCTTTTCTACGAGACCTTGCCGAACCTTGTCATAGACATCAAAAACATCAACCAATAACATAATTGTAAAAAACGTGATCCTCGATTTATCAACCGAGTTTATGTCTTCGCCCGCCCAGTCCTTGCCGATAAATTCAGCAAATTCTGGATCTTTTGCGGTTTGAAAGAACCTTTCGTAGAGCCGATGGGTAAGTCCATGACCGAACTGCGCCTTGGTTATCAAATTGGTTTGTCTAATCTGAGCAGACAAATATAGTAGGGTAGCAACTGTCGCTATAGCTGCAANAAACTCGCCGAGCGAACCCATATCTTGAAAACTCATTTCAACTCCTTTNCCGAAAATTTTTACTATGTAGCTGAGATGTTTTGCCNACCAGGAATATTCGAGTTGAAACTCAGAAGAACACCCAGCAAAGAAACGAGTAAACCGAGGCCCAAAAGTGTCAAAGGCCCAATAGTCAGGCCCAATAAGTCTGAAGCCGGGAGGGCTATGAGGCCTCCACCGAGCGCCATTAACGTCCGTCCGACTAATCCCCGAAACCCANCTCTATCCAAATGGCCTACCCCAAAGAGGTAACTCTGTAACGAACCAGCTATTAAGATTATACCTATGCCAACCTTAACCGTAGCGAAAATGGTCTCCCACAAAGTACCGGAGAGGATAAGAGCCGGTTCGAGCACAAAAAAGAATGGTATGAAATAGATCACACTCCCTAATCGCATCGCCTTAAAACCGGTCGCCAAAGCTGAAGAGCCATTAATACTTGCCGCGGCAAAAGCGCCTAGGGCAACTGGTGGGGTAATGAATGAAAGCATACCCCAATATAGAATGAACAGNTGAACACTCATGGGCTCCAATCCGCCCTGTATTAAAGCCGGAGCTAGGACTATTGCTAAGAATACATAAGCAGCCGTTACCGTCATTCCTATTCCCAATATAAAACTACAGAATGCTCCCATAATTAGCAAAAGCAGTGGTGAATCTCCAGCTAAGTACAACAAATCATTTACTAACGTGCCAGATAGCCCAGTTATTGATAGAGCTCCCACAATTAAGCCGACACCAGCCATAATGGTTAGCAGCTCCATGAGAAGCTTCCCAGTAGCTACAAGAAAGTTTCCAGCTTTTTTAAGATCCCAACGATACTCTGGTGAAAGCTGATTTAATAACAGCAAAAGCCCGGTCGCAATAAACGGAGCGACAGCCTCTCTCTGCAAGTAAACTAGGAGAAAAATTAACACCAGAAAAGCTGCAATGTAATACCAACCTTGCCTCATGGTCTCCGACAAGCTGGGCAACTCTTCCTTTGGTGTTCCAGCGAGACCTTTTCGCGCNGCATAGGCATCTATTTGCATAAAGAGGCCAAAGAAGTACAGAAAAGCNGGGATTGCTGCCGCCAAAGCCACTGTTGTATAAGCAACATTTAAAAACGTTGCCATCACGAACGCCGTCGATCCCATTATTGGCGGTAGGAGAACTCCGCCTGTCGACGCACACGACTCGACACCTGCCGCATACTCCTTTTCCATACCATTTTTTTCCATGGCGGGGATCGTCATCTGACCAGTTGTCAAAACATTAGTAATTACACTTCCGCTCATCGAACCCATTAAGCCGCTTGAAACGATAGCGACCTTGGCCGATCCTCCGCGAACATGGCCAAAAACTGCGAACGCCAAATTTATAAAAAAACGCCCTCCTCCCGTTTTTTGGAGAGCTATACCAAAAATTAGGAATCCGATTACAAGCTGAGCAAAAGCTCTAAATGGCAAACCAAGAATACTCTCTATGCTCATGACGTGGTAGGCCGCTGTGTCTGCGGGTGTAGATGCCATACCTGATATTGGCCCAGGCAAACTCTCGGCAAATATTGGATANAGAGAAAAGAAGAAAACTAAACCAAAAAGAATCCAACCACCTGTTCGCCTGACTCCCTCCATAATTAACGCCCATAACACGTAGCTCATCCAAACCGCGTAATCCGGCGCCGAAAANTCCCAACCGTAATCGAGCATCGTCTCTGCGTTTGCAAAAAAGAAAGCACAAACGATCAGGACAAGGCACCCCAGGAAGCCATCAAACCAATATGTTTTATTGTTCGAAAATGACGGGTTGAGAAGAAAACAAAGAGGCAGCAGTAGTCCGATCAATGCGTAGTAATAATGATTCTGTAGTGTTATCGCAAAATCTAATANCGGATTTTCTGAAAAAAGTCGCAGAGAATCCATTGCCAGAAAAGCGCTGGTTAGAGCCGCTATTCCTGTCAGCCACTTCAACGGTGTTGGTANATTGTCAGTATCTTTGGACACTACTATCGCCATACTGGATTGAAACCAGCTTCCTCCAATCGCAGAGCCCTCAATCGCCCCCAGGCCTCNACGAATTCTTGTTGGTCATCGATTTCTTCCTGAATAAATTCGGACCAAGCACCCGCAAGAACTTCCTGCCTTTCGACCAGTGAATTATTATGTTGCTCTAATTCATCCGTCCAAATTCCGATCTCGCGCCAGTACTGAACGGCACCATCGTGATAGGGTACAACCCATTGAAATACCTGCCGGTCAAGTGCCCAACCAATCGCCCCTGGATCAGAGTCCTTAAAATCATCGTAGTTTTCATGTATAGCCTGAGTCAACGCGCGAACCAAGTTTTCGTCCTGGTTGGATAACGCAGTTAACATCGGGTAGGGATAGGTGCCAGCCTCNTGCGGGTTATTAGGATCGATTCCCGCTCCCCGAGTAGCATGGTGCTTTGTGAAATAGGGTCCGATGGCTAACATGCGCTCCCAACAACCCTGGTCATCATGGGGCGCTGGTGGCCAAAAAATACCTCTAGGCGACGCTTCAACCCGATACATTGGTCCAGAGACAGTTGTGCCAAAGCCGGCATCCACATCACCGTTTATGACACCAGTCCAGGCAGCATCGTAGCCAGGAAAATCGACTCTCACAACATCGTCCCAAGTTANGTTACCACAGGCGAGATAGGCTTCCATGGAAACGTTTAAAGCAGGGGCGCCACGTACATAGGGAATTCTCCGACCCCTTAAATCGGCAATCTCTTCTACACCAATGTCTGCNGCAACCCCCACAGTCTGATTGCTTAGTCCGTTAGAGGTCATAAGCAACCGAACCGGTTGCGGACCCCACTGATCATTTGCAAATTGAAACATCCCCTCTTGAGCGAAATAAGTAGACACCCCATTCACGGTAAAATCTACCCGCCCAGTTTTTAAAGGAAGAAGTCGTGAAACATCATTCTGGCCAGGAATGACACGCAAAGTCACACCAAACTTTTCTCGCAACATAGCTCCGATCGCAACAGCTTGGTTATAACCCGTAGAGCCNAAGTTATAGGCGGTCCAAGCCATCTGTCGCGGGAATGCAGATTGATTTGACTGGGCAAAAGAGTAACCAGCCATTGNAAGTAAAAAAANGAAATTCACGGCCAAGATCNACTTGGACAATATATGATCGAAAGTTCGAGGTTGCTTGAAGGACACTCTTATTATTCTCCCGGGCAAGATACAGCTCTCAAAATAGAGAATACTAACAAAACAACGAACAAGCACCCCAAATTTGATTCATTTACACTAATCGGCTTTTGATTAGAAGCAAGCTTGTTTAGAAATATAAAATACAATTTTAGCGTCAACTACCTATCGATAGCATTTATAAATTCTTGCGTGGTCAGTACATTGTGACTTATCACGGGGTAATCAATCTCGATGGCAGCTATCATTTCTTTCATGTTGAAGGCGCCAACGGCATCTGTGACCATAGTTGTATGGTACCCGAGCTCAACTGCGTAACGCGCCGTTGATTCGATGCAAGTATTTGCCCGCATGCCAGCGATTATTACATGATCAATACCATTCTGTTTTAGTAAGAAGTCGAGATCTGTGTTTGCGAACCCACTTGACTGCCAATGCTGACGGGCCTCTAAGTCACCTGGTTTCATTTGCAGATCTGGATGGTATTCCACGTTCCATGTTCCTGCTTTAAATGCTCTACCAGTTCCTCGGGCGAACTTCCATCCTCTATAATCTCCTTCCTCAAAGTGATGATGCGGCACATAAATAACCTTGACGCCCGATTGTCTCGCGCCATCTACTAGCTTTTTCATGTTTTCGATAGCATTATTAGCGTCCAGTGTTTCTTTAGAGAGCGGGTATAAAATGCCTCCCTCGGAGAGAAACTCGTTGTATGGATCGACCAAAAGAATAGCCGATCTCTCAGGGTCGTAGTCGTAACTCTGAGCGACTCCACCTTGAATGGTCAGCACTGAAAACATGAGAGAATAAGCGCAAGTTCGTATGGACATAGTTTTGGTCCTTGAATTAGTTTATTTTACTAAAATGTACGTTTTAATCTTCCAGCAGACAAGTAGACTCTGCACATATAGATTTTCTCAGCTATACTCATTACAAATTTAGAATCGCACCACTGGAGGCAGCATGACCCAACGTCGAGAATTTCTGAAGTTTCTAGCAGCCAGCCCTTTGCTTACAAGTTACGAAGCTTTTGCTCAACAAGTTGAAGAAACGCTTGGCGAAAGACTAACTGATCCCTCAGAGGTTATAAATGTTTTTGAGATGGAATCCCTNGCACGAGAGAAAATTCCACCGGCGCACTTTGGCTACCTATCAACCGGGGTTGATGGTGACATGACATTAAGAGCAAATAGAGGTGGGTTCACCCGTTTTCAGATTAAACCGAGAAGACTTGTGGACGTCAGTGAACCGGATATGTCGGTAAATGTGTTGGGTGCTGAGGCTAGCTCTCCAATTTTCCTTTGCCCAGTGGGTAGTCATGGGGCTTATCATGCTGACGCTGAACTCGGAACAGCAAGAGCGGCAGCTGCCAAAGATCACCACATGGCACTTTCTACTCAGTCGTCAACTCCCATAGAAGCGGTTATTGAACAAAGAGATGGGCCTATTTGGTTCCAGCTCTACCCAACGACTCGCTGGGAATATACGGTGGCCATGGTGCAACGCGCCGAACGCGCTGGGGCTACCGCCGTTTGTTTGACTATCGATCTACCTGGCGGACGAAATGTTGAAACACAAATGAAATTGGCTCGAGAAGATACACGAACATGCTCAAATTGCCATCAAGGCCAAGCCAAACCAATTTTTGATGGTTTGGATATGAGCGGCGTTGGATTAAATGACCCTTCATTAACCTGGAGTGTCATCGNAANATTAAAAGAAGTCACTAANATGAAGGTTATTATCAANGGCATCGAAGTNGGCATAGATGCNTCACTCGCCGTNGAAAATGGAGCCGATGGCATCTGGGTCTCTAATCATGGAGGTCGCGCAATCGAATCTGATCGNGGNGCAATAGANTGTTTGCCTGAAATTGTGNATGCAGTTAACGGTCGTGCCCCAATAATTATTGACAGNGGCTTTNGGCGCGGCACGGATGTGTATAAAGCTCTTGCACTTGGCGCNTCTGCCGTCGGCATCGGACGNCCCTATTGCTGGGGGCTTGGAGCCTTCGGTCAAGCAGGTGTAGAAAGGGTGCTCACNTTGTTAAATAGAGAACTAAGAATAGCNATGATGGGNAGCGGCACGCCGACTATTGCCTCCATAGGCCCAGACTATGTGCTTGATGCAGGCCACCGAGTGCCGAGGGGAAAGCTTGGTAGAGAGTTGCTTTGACAAGCCTTTCCGTAGGTCCTAATGGACCGTAAATAAGGCTTAAATGAAATTCCCAGAGATCTTCATCGCAACACCAGATTCGAAGGAATATTTGGTTTTAATCAGGGACGCTCTTGGTTCGCAGGTAAAAATAACATTAGCGTCCTCACTTCAAGAAACAAGACAGTACTACAGGCAACAGTCAGTTGTTTTGGGAAGACCAGACTATGTCTCCTCTCTGTTAGAAAAAGAACAACCTATAAAGTGGGTTCAGTCGACCTGGGCTGGAGTTGCACCACTAATTAAAATACCTAACAGGGCTTACACGCTGACATGCGCGAAGGGAGTGTTTAACTCTCAAATGTCGGANTATGTGATTGGCCATATCCTGTCGTTTGAACTAAAAATCCAGGAGCGTNTCCGGTNTCAGAAAGAAAACAAATGGAAGCCAGTTTCCAGTGGCCANATGTCAGGAAAAACTGCCGGCATNATGGGAACAGGNTCAATAGGCAGCGCNCTTGCCACNGCTTTGAGCCAACTAGGCGTTGAAGTGCTNGGTTTCAACAGCTCAGGTAAANAAANCTNACCCTTTAAAAAGGTTTACTCNAACGATTTGGTAAACGAGTTCTTAGCAAACTCTGACTACCTANTCGGAGTCCTACCGGANCTTTCAACAACAACTGACCTAATCAACGCNTCTACCTTGAAAGAACTTAAGGAGACTGCTTTNTTCATNAATGTNGGAAGAGGNAATTTAGTTGATGAAGCGGCNNTATCGGCATCCTTNAGATCGAAGNAGCTAGCCGGTGCTGTNTTAGATGTAACGAAAAAGGAGCCNTTGCCAGTCGACAGCGAACTNTGGGCNGCACCCAATCTAACANTGACNGCNCACACAGCTGCGGAAAGTCGGCCNCGGGATATAGTNAATCTATTTCTAAGAAACCTAGAACATTTTATCNAGNGTGAGTCACTTGAAGGCGTAGTCGATTTCGATAAAGGCTATTAGTGGCGAAAAAATAGTCCGCCTNGCCGCNATAGTTAGCGCTNCTTATTCNGNGTAAGGATTAACGTAGCCNGCCGGAAGAACTTTTTTAGGNTCCGGCCTTATACTNACCATTTCTACCCGCTCATCAACCGAATGCCAACCATGAAAGACTCCAGCTGGGATAACTACGATATCGCCCTCTCGAACTTCGCGAACCTGCCCATCACCCCTCGCCACGGACGTAAAGAAGCTATCGCCGACAAGGACTTCAACAATGTCCGAATTAGAAGGGGCATCACGACGATCTAATAAAGTGCCCCCCGTGACTAATATGCCCGAACCTTTCGTAATGTAATAGACCTCTGAAACGTGTGTGTGAACAATGCCGCCTATAGGCTCATCATTTGCTTCAATGCGATCACGAAATAGCACTCCAACAGCAACATTTGACTCACCAATATCTACAACTTTGACTTGACGGTCCACTCTACCTTCCGGAGCGTGAATAACGTTTTGCCACTCCTGAAACTTGACGTCTGTAGCATGTTGGATGGAACTTTCTTGGGATGAGGCGGTAAAAATTAAGGCGCTGCACGCACAAACGCCTATTCCTGTAACTAGCCTAGTGTTCCTTAACATTTGAACTCCCCTGGATCGCAGCTGTTTGTCTACCCTTACTATAAGAATGCTCTTAATGAAAGCCATAGTACACCATTCATTCTTTTGATCACCAAAAAATGTCTGATAAGCTAGCAGAAAATAACAATTTCAAATGAGGTGCAAGTCCATGAAAAAACTTGTTCTTGCAGCCCTGCTCTTCGGAGCCGGGCCTACTGCATTATCACAAACGGATTATGTTGTTCCAAAAACCGAATATGGTCAGCCAGATCTGCAGGGTGTATGGAATTTTGCTTCTCATACCCCGGTTCAAAGAGGTGAGCAGTACGGTAACCGAGAGTATTTCACGCTCGAGGAGAATGAAGAAAATCGAGAACGTTCTGTTTCTACCTTTGAGGCAAGGGCGGAGTCTCATTTTGATGGTGTTGGGGGTTATAACTCGTTCTGGTATGAGCGCGCAGCCATAGGGTATGACCTTCGAACCTCTTTAATCACCTACCCCGAAAATGGTCGCATCCCAGAAATCGTCGAAGGCGCTTTCATGCAGCGAGGTGGCGTAAGCGAGGACTATCCAAGCCAGCGCCCGGTGCGATTTATGGGTGCAGGAGGGATTTCGAAGGATGGGCCAGAGGATCGCGGTCTCTCTGAACGGTGTATAGCTGGGTTCAATGCCGGACCACCCTTTATGCCCAGCGCCTACAACAACAACATTCAAATTTTCCAACACAAAGATCACATCGTAATCATGACAGAAATGGTTCACGATGCTCGCGTAGTACCCTTGGATGAAAACCANGATTTACACGACGATGTTCGCCTTTGGTCAGGAGATTCTAGAGGCTACTGGGATGGTGATACACTTGTCGTCGAGACCAANAACTTTAGCGATATGGTGCAAAGTTTTCTTGCNTCNCCTTATGGCAACGCTCGCGAGAAATCCCTCANGGAACGTTTCACTCGAGTCAATGAGACAACGGTAGAGTATGAGTTTACTATTAATGACCCNGGCACNTTTACAGANAGGATNACAGCAATGGTGCCNATGACTNGGGTCGATGGCCTCCTCTACGAATACTCCTGCCATGAAGGAAATTATGGAATGACTAACCTNCTTAGAGGTGAGCGCAGACAAGAAATGGACGCCTTAGGAATCGAGTAGTTTAGTTTTTCATAAACTCAATACATATCGGAATTTTTTTTTACTAAGAGGAATTTATCTTGAAGTTATACGATCTACCCGCATCTCCCAACGCCCGAAGGGTCCGAATTTTTATCGCTGAAAAAGACCTGCAAATACCCATGGTGCCAATCGATATGATTTCTGGCGAAAACAGGAAGAGCGAGTATTTAGCAAAAAATTCCTTGGGTCGTATGCCTCTCCTGGAACTCGACGACGGTACTTGCATAGCCGAGTCAATAGCTATTTGCCGATACCTAGAAAGCGAGTTTCCAAGCCCACCGCTTTTTGGATCGTCTGGACTAGAGCAGGCAATTATAGAGATGTGGCAGCGACGCATGGAGTTCCTACTGCTCAATCCAATGATAAATATATTTCGACACACACATGAAATGTGGAAAGACCGAATAACTCAGATACCACAAATTGCTGAGATCGAATCAGAAGATGTAAAAGAGAAAATGATTTGGCTTGATGCAGAATTAAAAGGTAAACAATACATCGCGGGCGGTGACTATTCCGTTGCCGATATAACAGCTCAATGTGCGTTTGTTATGGGAAAGGCAGCTGTGGGTATTCGAATTCCTCAGGAGCTTTCCAATCTTGACGCTTGGTGGTCTCGTGTAACGACGAGAAAATCCGCCAGAGCTTAACAAATAGTTAAAGGGATCATTATGAAGCCTGTATGTTTAGTCATTGGAGCGGGTGCTGGTATTGGTGGCACGGTAGGAAGGCGTTTTGCCAAAGAGGGTTATCATTCAGTTCTGTGCAGACGGAGTGATGAAGAGGGTTTAAAGCGACTTGTTTTAAATATAAAAGAAGATGGCAACGACGCTACAGGGTTTCTCCTCAACGCGGCGAAAGACAACACAATTGAAGAAAGGGTAAGCCAAGTTGAATCAGAGGTCGGACCAATCGAAGTAGTAGTTTTTAATTTGGGAGCCCAGGTTGGCAACAGGCCGCTTGAGGAGACCGCTTACAAAGTTTTTGAACTTGGATGGAGAATGGCTACTTTTGCTCTTTTTCGAGTTGCCTCCTCTGTCTGCCCACTAATGGAATCAAGAGGCAAAGGCACCATTTTAGTTACCTCCTCAACGGCTGCTATGCGAGGAAACGCCGGACAGCATTCCCATGCAGCTGCAATGGGAGGTCGTCGAATGTTATGTCAATCACTTAGCGCTCAATATGCGTCAAAAGGTATCCATATCGCTCATATTGTTATTGATGGCTCTGTGGATGCGCCAGATACGCTNGGCAAGATGCTNGGCCCGGAAAATTTTCAAAAGCTNCGTGAGACAAAAGGAATGGAAAAGGATGGTTTAATGCTGCCNTCAAAAATTGCNGAAACTTATCTNCATTTNCACCAACAACACCGCTCAGTTTGGACTCATGANTTGGATTTACGATCTTTTTCTGATTTGGCATGGTGGAATCATTAATCGACATTTTTATTATATAAACTGGGAAAGATAAGACTAATTATTGCTGTCAGCATGAAAAAGACACTCTTCTCATCTAGCAGCTTTGTAAAATATTTTACGATATTGCCGACGGTTGTGGTTCTGTCCTTTTATACCCCCTTCGCTCAAAAAATCGAGCGGGCATTTATTGAGGAAGAGTTAACGCGAGTTGAGACCAATCCTGATCAGTCAATCGAGATTTCAATCAATGCTCCACTTCAGTTCGTATTTGATTTCCTCTCCACGCGCTTAAATGAGTACATCGCTGACGCAAGATCCCTAGAATTTAATCATACAAGTTCAGAATCTTCAGGAGAGCTAGGAAAAGGATCAGTCAGAAAACTTACGATGGAGGACAATGACTTTCTAATTCAACGGTTTCTGCAATTCGACCCGCCGTTCAGCTATGCTTATTTAACCGACATGGAGGAATCAACACTTCAAGCCCCTCTAAATTATTCACTAGCAAGGTATGAATTCTCAGAGCCTGACGAAGGAAAGACACTTGTTCGTGTTTCGGTTGTGTATGAACCATCTTCTCGTTTACTCGCTTTTTTTGTACGAAGAGTTTTTAACTCCGCCTTAAGAAAAGATTTCCAGCGTGCTCGCGAAATTATCGAATCAAATTACCAGCAAACCACACAATAGTTTGCGCTCGAACGTTCTCGAAAGTATGATCAAGTTTCTTTCATAACGACCATTTATTATTTTATGTCACAAGATTCCTACGATGTAATCATTGTTGGTTCAGGCGCGGGCGGTGGTATGGCGACATATCAATTGGCCAACGCTGGTTTAAAAGTCGCACTCATTGAAGCGGGAGACTTCTATGATCCCGCAGACGACAGCCAGAGAACACAGCTGCGCTTTCCTTGGGAATCGCCTCGAAGAGGCGCCAGTACACGGCGGCGGCCTTTTGGAGACTTTAATGCATGCATCGGCGGTTGGGAATTGGACGACGAGCCCTTCACAACTACCGAGGGTACCGAATTCATGTGGTGGCGAGCTAGAATGTTGGGAGGTAGAACGAACCACTGGGGCAGAATTTCACTTAGATTCGGACCGCTTGACTTTAAACGATATGACTCTGATGGCTTAGGTCATAATTGGCCCATAGGTTACGAACACATCAAACCTTATTATGACAAGGTAGATAAATTAATAGGCGTCTTTGGAAGCAACGAGGGTTTATATAACGATCCTGACGGTTTCTTTTTACCTGCGCCCAAGCCTCGATTACATGAGCTGTATTATATCGATGGCGCTAGAAAGTTAGACATTCCCGTGATTCCCGCAAGAAAATCTATCTTGACTAAGCGCATCAACAATCAGAGAGGTGTATGTTTCTACTGTAGCCAATGCGATCGTGCCTGTTCGATCCATGCAGATTTCTCATCATCAACTTCACTTATATTCCCAGCACTTAACGGTGGGCGGGTTGATCTTTTTACTAATAGCATGGTCACTGAGGTCACGACCGATGAAAGCGGCAAGGCNACTGGTGTGCTTTTCATAAATAAAAAAGATAGAAGCTTTAATAATTTGCATTCAAGAGCCGTTGTGCTTGCAGCCTCTGCATGCAGCTCTGCGAGAATTTTACTCAACTCGACCAGCCCAGCACATCCTCAAGGGCTTGGAAATAATAGTGGTCACGTAGGACGATATCTGCATGATTCAACTGGGGCAAGCCGAGCCGCCTTTCTGCCAGACCTAATGGACAGAGACATCTATAATGAAGATGGCGTTGGGGGCATGCATGTCTACACACCCTGGTGGTTGGAAAATTCAAATTTAGACTTTTCTCGGGGCTATCACCTAGAGATAGGTGGAGGGATGCGCATGCCGAGTTACGGTTTTGGTTTTGCNGTAAACCAGTACAATGAATTCATTGGCAAAGAAGTAGGTGGTTACGGAGAGCGACTGAGGGATGACATTAAACGCTTTTTTGGCGCCAGACTTTCTATTGCTTGTCGGGGAGAGAGCATCGCGCAACATAACAATTACTGTGAACTAGACCCACACGAGGTCGATGAGTGGGGTATGCCCGTTCTGCGGTTTAATTACAAATGGACGCAGCATGAAATTAACCAAGCTAAACATATGCAAGACACGATGGAGGATCTCTTACAAGCATCGGGGGGCATCCCTTTAGGCGAAAAACCAGGANCCAGTGAGAATTTTGGCTTGACAGTGCCGGGCGAAATCATCCATGAAGTGGGAACAACTAGGATGGGAACAGATCGGAGGACATCAGTAACAAATGAGTACTGTCAACTGCATGATGCTGCCAATGTCTTCGTCGCCGACGCTGGCCCCTTTGTTAGTCAGGCCGATAAAAATCCAACTTGGACTATATTAGCGCTAGCGTGGCGAACATCTGACTATATAGTCGACCAAATGAGTAAGCGTAATATTTAAGAAGAACTTTATGAATCGCCGAAAAACACTAAAAACTTTAATACTAGCCTCTGCAGCACCCAGCTTTATCGGGACAGTCGGATGCGCGAGCTATACCAACAATGCGGTAAAGCCACTAACATGGNCAAATATTAGTTCTGACTATTCGTACGGTCGCACAGATGTAGAAAAAGCTCATGACCAAAATCTATTTAAGGAGTCTTATTTTAGCGATCATGAATTGATAACCATTGCCACTCTATGCGACATAATTCTGCCCAATGAACACCCAAACGGAGGGGCACTAGATGCAGGCGTGCCAGACTTTATTGAATTCATTACCAAAGAGAAAGAGAACTTCAAGGTTCCTCTAAGAGGGGGAATTATGTGGCTTGACAACTATTCGATAGAAAACTTTAGCGCAAATTTTATAAACATTACTGAGTCNCAACGATTAAAAATCTGCGATGCAATTGCATACCCTGAGGTTAGAGATCAAACTTTACAGCCCGGTATAAGATTTTTCTCACTAATGCGCGATTTAACGATGACTGGCTATTACACCACAGAATTGGGCTTTGAAGATCTAGGATATGAAGGCAATACTCCTAATGTTTGGGATGGCGTGCCTGAAGAAGTTTTAAAGCGTCATAATAAAGAATACGATGATGAATGGTTAAGCAAGTGTGTAGACCAATCTCGTAGGGAAGTCACAGCCGAGTGGGACGATGACATGAATTTGATCACCTAGCTACTCCTCTCCTATTACTGTCTGAATAGCGCGAGACAGTTACAACCTTGTCATAAAAATTGATGTGAAATAAATTGCAATAAAGGCTTGCTCTTATATNTTCAATCCATAAGATGTGGCGCCTAAAATTCTTATAGATTCTGACAAAGAAATGAACACCAAGAACGCTATTCGGTCACACTTGTTTCTATTTTTGAGCAGTATCGGCATATATTCATATGCCGCTGATGGAGAAATATTTATACCCCGTATAGAAGGCATACCCACACTCACAGACTTCGAAGGAATGGCACCCCAGACAGAAATAGCGCGATCTATGGGAAAAGCTGGCGAGTTCATTCAGCGAACACCTAACGACGGGGCCTCCCCCAGCCAACGGACAGAAGTCTATATTGCTTACAATCAGACTCATCTGTTTGCAATATGGCTGGCCTTCGATACAGAGCCAGAATTGATTCGCGCAAATTTAGCTTCTCGCGAGAACATCAACGGTGACGAACGCGTCGGACTGACGATTGACACCTTCAATGATCAGCGGACCGCTCTCTCATTTCATTCNACGCCACTCGGCATACAGTGGGATGCCCGTTGGACAGAGGGGTCATCGAATCGGGCCGGTTTCGATACATCCTTTGACGCCGTGTGGGAAAGCGATGGAAGAGTGACTGATGAAGGTTATATGGTCTTGATGTCGATACCACTTCGCAGTTTGAGATTTAGAGAGGCGGATCAGCAAATTTGGCGCGTTCAGTTTGGTCGTTTTATACCTCGATATTCTGAATTTTCTTTCTGGCCAAGATATTCGCTCGAATTAGAGGGTAGACTCAACCAAACCGCACTACTTCGTGGCATAGAAAATGTGTCTCCCGGAAATAACTCACAGTTCATTCCCTTTTTATTCACAAGGGATTTAAATGCACTTGACTCTAAAGCAGAAAATGGTCCCAAGTTTGAAAACATTACGGAAACTGATGTAGGGTTGGATGCGAAGTTTGTTTTTAACGACTCGAAGGTTCTAGATATTACGCTCAATCCTGACTTTAGTCAGGTGGAATCTGACCAACCACAAGTAACAGTAAACGAGCGATTTGAAGTCCAATTCCCAGAGCGCAGGCCGTTCTTCATAGAAAATGCTGATTTTTTTGCTACTGATTCTATCCTACTCTTCACCCGCCGTATCGCGGACCCCGAAGGAGGCGTTCGGTTCACGGGTCGATCGGGTAAGTATGGTTTCGGAACGATCTTAATGAATGATCAAGCGCCTGGAATGAACCGAGAAACAACAGATCCGCTTAGCGGCGAGAAGGCAAATATTGGAATATTACGAGGGTTTCGAGACATATCCGAGCAATCAAGAGTTGGTTTCTTCTTAAGCGATCGCGAACTCGGCGATGGCTTTAATCGAGTCGCGAGTCTGGACGCTCGCTTAAAGCTAAATGACAATTGGATCACTAATATGCAGGTGGTTGGCACCGATACTGAGCCAGTTTTAGGCGGTGATCCGACACAGGGCTATCAGCGGAACATACAAATTAACAGAGTAGGAAGAACCGTAAACACTCATTCTCACTTTATAGAGACGACCGATAATTTTCGTACTGATTTGGGGTTCCAGAATCGTTTCTTCAAGCCGGACACGTCGGGAATCCATAATAGTTTGAATCTGAATTTTTACCCCGAGAGCCCAAATATCAACAGTTGGACTGCTGGCCTTTTCGACGTTTATTTGAATGATACAGATGGCACTCGCATCTATCACCAACTCGGCCCAAATTTTGAGCTTAACTTTGCGACTACTACGATAGGTGCACGTTTTACTGACTANGCCGAAATCCTTCGCCCAAAAGATTTTATCGGTGTCATTAGCAATACTCGCTATGATTATGAGAACTGGCAAATCGACTTTTCTAATAATACATCTCAAACCGCTTCGATTAAGGCAAGCTACCGACAAGGCAGAGCATTAAACCTTGTGCCAACTCGTGGCGCACTGCCATATGTCGCAAACACCAGTCGGGTCGACATCTCCTTTTTTTGGAGGCCAATCGAACGTTTGCAGATTCAAAATACATATTTTCTAACCGAGTTAGAGAATCGGAATTCANATACTAANATTTTTACAAACGAAATCTTTCGCAGTAACTGGAATTACCAATTTACGAAAGAATTGTCTCTTCGTTTTATTACGCAGTATGATAAAACGGATAGTGGTCCGGCAACCCGACTCGAAGATAATGAGAATTTAAACTTTGACTTGCTTCTTAGGTACGTCATAAATCCCTGGTCAGCTTTCTACGTCGGCTATAACTCAAATCAGAGTAATTTCGATATCGTCGAAATGGAGGGAGAAAGGGAGCTAGTTGTGGCAAATGAACTTCGTCAAGACGGTGATCAAATTTTCGTGAAATTCTCTTACCTTTTTCAGCGTTAAGCCTCCTCGATGAGAACCTATTTCGGCTCTCAGGCTCTGAGTTTAGTGGTTCCTCGGATGTGCCGCTATTTTGAAGAGAATTTACTCAAATAAAGTCGATTTTTAAGGTAAAGTAGCAGTAAAACCAAGAACGCGAGTGAGACTAAATGAACTGCTATCGATTTAAAACAATTCTTACGAACGCTTTGTTACTGTTTTTTATAATTTCGTTCAATCCTTCATTTGGGGCAGAAAACAANCGGGGGAACGTCACCGACGAACGAGTTATTAATTCTCCCNCAGAAGAACCGGGTAGTTGGCTCACTTATGGCCAAAATTTTAAAGAACAACGATTCTCCCAGCTCACACAAATAAATACCGATACGATAGATCAACTTGGGCTTGCCTGGACCAAGCAGATAGGCGACTACAATATGCGCATGCAGGGCACTCCTATAGTTGTTGATGGTGTTATGTATGTTACAAACGGCTGGAGTGTTATCTACGCACTCGACGCAACCACTGGTGAGGAAATTTGGAATTATGACCCTGAGGTCGATAAGAGCTCAATCCGTCTGGCTTGCTGCGGTCCAGCTCATAATCGCGGTGCTGCAGTTTATGAGGGGAAAGTATTCGTTGGAACTTTCGACGGCCGACTGATTGCAGTCGATGCAAACACAGGACAAGAAGTCTGGGATGTAGATACATGGATTCCAGAAGGTTTAGGTNGATTTAACATAACAGGTGCACCCAGAGCCGCTGCAGGAAAAGTCTATATAGGTCAGGGCAGCGGCGAATCCGGNCACCGTCGAGGTTACGTCACTGCCTACGATGCNAATACTGGAGAGGTTGACTGGCGATTTTTTTTGGTGCCCGGAGACCCCAACCAACCCTTCGAGCATCCTGAAATGGAACTAGCCGCACAGACTTGGGGGGGGGAATGGTGGAAATATGGCGGCGGCGGCACGGCCTGGAACTCATTAGTTTATGACGAAGAGTTTAATAGTCTGTACATAGGAGTTGGTAACGGCGCACCGTGGCCTCGAGAGATAAGGTCGCCGGGAGGCGGAGACGATTTATTTTTATCGGCCATCGTCTCAGTCGATGTCGANACTGGCAGNATGAACTGGTACTACCAAACAACGCCAGGTGACAANTGGGATTATAGTTCCGCGATGGATATGGCTTTNGGTGAAATTGAGTTTGGCGGAGANCAGCGCAAAGTTGTCCTGCAGGCCCCAAAGAACGGTTTCTTTTACNTTATCGATCGTGAAGATGGAGAACTNTTGAGAGCACTACCATACACGGAAGGAATTGACTGGGCGACTCATGTTGATATGGAAACNGGGCGACCGGTAGAAAACCCCGACGTAGTATACGAGTCAGAACCTCAATGGATTATGCCTGCCAATTCAGGGGCACATAATTGGGAACCCCAATCTTGGGATAACGAGTTAGGCCTCATGTATTTCTATTATCACGACATCGCTAACTTTTACTCACTAGACGAAGGGTTTGTAGAAACGGGAGAATATGAAATTCGCGAACGAGGCCTTAGTCTCGGTTGGGGTGAAGGTGAGTATCGACGACGATTGATAGAGGANGCTGANCCCAGGCCTGAGTCACAAGCTTATGTCGGGGCGTTCGATCCTATTACCGGNGGTTATAAGTGGCGCCACGAACTGGAATCCGATTATAACGGCGGAGTAGTTGCTACTCGCGGCGGTTTGCTATTCCACCCCGAAGGAACTGGCGAACTCTCTGTGCGTGATACTGAAAATGGCGAGGTGTTATGGAGATATAAAGCGCCAGGTACCTTTAGATCAACATCGGTGATGACTTACCAGGTAGGAAATAGTCAATATGTTGCCACGATGATGAACGGAAACCGGGCAATTGATCTAGGTGGTACAGTNCTTGTCTTCAAACTCAACGGAGACATCGAACTTCCGATTCCTGAAATAGTTCAAGCTGAAGTGCCAGAGCTTCCGGATGATGACTTTGGTGTTGCTCAGATCTCTGAAGGGGATGATTTGTATCACGCGCAATGTGCGAGCTGCCACGGTGGGATAGGGATACCTAACGAGGTCGCGATAGTGGCACCAGACCTACGCTTAATGAACTTAAACACTCACTCAGAGATGGCAGATATAGTNATAGGTGGCTCAAGAGCAGAAAGGGGTATGCCTGAATTTGAGGACACAATCACTCCCAGCCAACTTGAATCTATTCGTGCCTTCGTCGTAGAGCAGGCAAGGCGGCTAAAAGAATTTCAGGAGCAGAATCAGGAAGCGATCGAATCAGCTGCTAATGAAGAAGCGTTAAACAGGGCCTAATATTCTTTGTTGGGAGATCGCATAGAAAANCGAGCTACTGNCACCAGATTTTCGCTAGGAGAAATAGCTTGATGTCTCCACATAGNTGGTCCGATGAAAAAGTCTACCCATTCGCAACTCATATTTGTTTTTGCCTCATTCTGTTTGCTAGATCATTAGTAGCAGCAGAAAATGAAGCCCCTTTGCTTACAATTGAAGGAAATCTTTTTGAAAGAATTGAGCTCTTATCAGATGAATCTGAGCCTAGCACTATCATCAAAAGCTACTANAGACTCTTGCCTGATNCGGCAAACCAGGAAATAACAGAANGGCAAAATGAATTAGAGAAGCTATTACCTAATTATGANGTCGCATACCTNGCTGCGGACAGTGCTGAGATGGCTGAGGTNCGAACCATAATGGATGATAAGTGGGCGAAAATCCGGTTTCTGCATTTCCAATTTTTTAATACTGAGGTGATAAGTATTTTGAATAAAGCTTACGTCGCTATGTTTGGCAACCTGCTNCCAGAAAACTTTAGTTCTGAAGGTGAAAAGTAAGTGAACGCAGAAGGATTTAGTCTTGATTCTGAATTCCTCATACGTTTTCTCTGTTTCCTAATTGTGCTTTGTTGCATATCTATCTTGGAAGTGCGAAGACCTCGAAGAAAACTACTTTATTCAAAGTCGCGACGTTGGCTTACAAACCTAAGTTTCGGAATAACCAATGCAGGAGTAGTTGACCTAGGCTTATCATTTCTAGTCATCGCATCATCATTTATTGCTAACCAAGAGGGGTGGGGGATTTTCAATATCATCAAGCTCCCCCTTGTTTTTTCTATTCCCCTCTATATCCTGCTATTCGATTTGACTATTTATTTTCAACACCGTCTGTTCCACGCTTTCACACCACTCTGGAAATTTCATAGGATGCATCATTCTGACGGTGACTATGATGCGTCGACAGGTCTTAGATTTCATCCTGTCTCGATACTAATTTCCAGCGTTATAAAATTTGGGCTCGTTTTACTTTTAGGGCCTCCTGCGACCGCCGTCTTACTTTCAGAAGTCTTATTAAATGCTTCATCAATCTTTAATCATAGCAATTGGCGATTAAGTGCTAAGCTTGATTCAGCACTGAGGTCCTTTTTAGTCACTCCCGATGTACATAGAATCCATCATTCCATGAGCAAAGACGAGCATAACTGTAATTTTGGTTTTAACTTTTTGTGGTGGGATAAAATCTTCGGAACCTACAAGGAAAAGCCAGCGTTGAGTCATCAATCCATGAGCATAGGAATAACAGAGTTTCAGGGTAAACGATGTATCAGTTATCTNTTGCTACTAAGTGAACCCTTCAAGACACAAAAGAAAGCCAATCTTTAGTTATTCGCCTCCACTGTTTTNAACCAGACAGAGGTATCATGAAACACAGCACCGCCTACACCATGACCTGGGTCAGTACTGACTAAAGAGTTGATACCAGCACCCTCTATAAAACTCGAATTTGGCCAGATACTTTCAACAATAACAACATCTTCCTGCAGGTCATTAAATATTTCAACATGCAAAACAACAGACGCTAAATCATTACCAATTCTAACCAGATCACCGTCGCCGACGCCAAGCCTTTCACAAATGCTTGAATGTATCTTCGCAGTAGGGCGACCCTCTCTTTTGCGTGCAGCATGTGTCTCGGTAAAACTGCTATTGAGGAATTGCCGAGCAGGGGCTGTGACCAATCTAAAAGGCCTTTCCTCAGTTCGATTGTCGGTCACTGGATAATGGTCAGGAAATTTTGGTAAAGAGGCATTTATCTTTCCCAATTTTGACCAGTCTGGTGAAAAGTGGAACCTTCTATCTTTTGTCTCGAAACCGTTGAGGAAATGGGACTCTTCAAACCCTTTTGCGCAATCAAGCCAATTCTCTGAGTGTATTTTCTCTGCTGACGGCAAGTTCGAAAGTTCGAGAGTTTGATCGATAATTTCCCATGCTGTCATATCAAACCCGCAATGCTCTGCACCCAATCTCCGGGCCAGTTCACAAATTACAAAGTGGTTAGATTTTGCATTTCCCAGTGGCTCGATAACAGGCTTGGCAACTTGTAAAAACGTATGGCCACCTGCGAGGTATATGTCCTCATGCTCTAAAAAAGTTGTAGCTGGGAGCACAATATCGGCCATAGCTGCTGTCTCAGTCATGAATTGCTCATGGACACAGACAAAAAGATCTTCTCTCTCAAATCCTGCGCGAACCTTAAGCGAAGAAGGGGAGACCATCATGGGGTTAGTATTTTGAATCAGCATGGCAGTTACAGGAGCCCCGCCTTGCAGGTCAACCGGGTTACCGCATAAAATCTCTCCGATTCGAGACTGATCAAAAACTCTGACCCCCTTGTCTAGCAGGTCTGCGCCAACAATCAGAGATTTATCGAGCTGAAAGAGCTCCGCATTGCTGTACAAAGCACCGCCACCATAATATTTCCAAGCCCCAGTGACTGCCGGTATGCATGAAACTGCATGCATATTGAATGCACCGTTTCGGGTTCGAGTAAACCCATACCCTAAACGGAAAAATGTCTTAGGGTTATTTCCAACTAGTCTCGCAAACTCGACAATCTGTTCTGATGGAACGCCAGTAATTTCCGCAGCCCACTGAGCTGTCTTATCCGCTAAATGCGTTTCAAGTTCTGTCCCGAAATCGGTGTATTCTTCCAGATAAGCTCTGTCAGCAAGTTTCTCTGCTAAAAGGACATGCATAATAGCTGTTGCTAGAGCTCCATCGGTACCCGGTTGAAGCATGAGATGCAGATCAGCTTTTTTTGCAGTAGCATTTCTATACGGATCGACAACGACAAGTTTAGCCCCTCTTTTCTTAGCCTGGGAAACATGATGCATTAGATTGACCTGAGTATGGACCGCGTTTGTCCCCCAAAGGACAACTACGTCACTATGGTCACCAATTTCTCTTGCATCAACTCCCCTCTTCACTCCCGTTCCAGCCTTCCAACCAGCATCTGATGCTGCGGAGCAAATAGTGCTATGTTGCCTCGAGTAATGCATTGCGTGACGCAGACGTTCAATCCCGTCTCTTTGTACTAACCCCATTGTGCCTGCGTAGTAATGTGGCCATATCGTCTCTGAACCATAATCCGCAGCTAGCTGTGAAAATTTAAAAGCGACTTCATCTAATGCCTCTGACCAAGATATGGGCTCAAAGGAGTCAGTGCCAACCCCTTTTGGTCCGACCCTGCGCATAGGCTCTTTCAAGCGTTCCGGGTGGTGAACTCTCTCGGCGTAATTTCCAACTTTTGCGCATAATGTGCCTGATGTGTATTCATTATCCCTCGCACCATAAACACGACCAATAGTCTTACTGTCTATGCGTTCGACTTCAAGAGCGCATGCGCTTGGACAATCATGAGGGCAAGTACTATGTACTCTTTCTAGAATTTCTTTAGGCATAATAGTTTTTGGCTAGTCGTTACTTACAAGTTGGCATAGTATTAGTTAACTAAGTGAAAAGCACTCGGGAATTGAGAAACAAACAGCATGTGCGACACTAANTCCCATTNAATGTATTNCGGACTAGTTTATACTATTACGCAGTTNATGGAGGAGTATTGTGTCTAAACTAAGAATATATCTAATCTTTGTCATANCGATTGTCATTAACGCTGGATCAACAGCGCAAAGCGATAATAGTTCTTCTTGGGTCATGCAAAGAACCGAGCATGGATACCCGGACTTTCAAGGATACTGGTTTTTTGGATCCCGAACCCCTTTGCAGCGTTCTCCTGACTTAGGTAACAAACGAACCTACTCAGAGGCGGAAGCTAAAGAACTTGAAATGGCCATGCAAAGCAGACTTGATCAGCAAGATGCGCCGCTGGAACCAAATCGAGGTGCGCCTGAGAAAGGCGCCCGTATCGGCCAGGAAGCAGACGATGCTTTTCTTGGCCACTACCTGCCAGCCGAATTAATTCCGATAAAGGGCGAGTACAAAACTTCCGTTATCTACCAGCCGACGGATGGTCGAATACCACGACGGGACGGGTTTTTAGATTTCCATGCGAAAAGGCGCGCTACGGGATTGAAGGACACTGATGGGCCAGANGGNCANAATCTATCTGGNCGCTGNTTAATGTTTGGTGCAGCGGTCCCATCAATGACACCNGGGATGATGAATCCGAATTTGCAAATCGTNCAAACGAAAGATNACGTGATGGTGCTCACTGAGATGATTCATGATGCACGTATTATACGAGTTAACGACAACCACCTCCCGTTTAATATCCCTCAGTGGATGGGTGATCCAGTTGCTTCTTGGGAGGGGGACACTTTAGTGGTCCACTCAAATAATTTTCGCCCGGAACAATCTTCGTCAAGAGCCATAACACTTTCAGACGAGTTTGAACTCACCGANCGTTATACCTTAGTTTCCAAGAANGAAATTCTCTATGAGTTTACAGTCTTGGATAGTAAAGCCTACGAACGTCCATTCTCAGGAGAGCGCATACTTACTCGCAACCGTCCAGAGGAGCGCGTNTATGAGTACGCATGCCACGAAGGAAACTATTCATTACCAGGAATCCTGGCTGGCGCTCGTCGCTTAGATTCAGTCCAAGGAAATTAGAACAACCCTGACAACAAACAGCTCTGACTTTGCTCTGGATTGATGTAAAATACANCATCAATAAATCCATTTAGAAGACAAGAGTATGTTTTACGAGCCCAAAAAGAAAGATCATGGCCTACCCAANAACCCTTTCAATAGTTTAGTAATTCCTCGACCTATTGGCTGGATAAGCTCTATAGATTTAAAGGGTAATTTCAATTTAGCGCCATATAGCTTTTTTAATGGTGTCTGTTATTCACCGCCAACCGTGATGTTTTCCGCAGGCGCCGGCTTCACAAAGGATAAGACTAAAGACTCGGCGAGAAACGCAGAAAAAACTGGAGACTTTGTGTGCAACATGGCAACTTGGGATATGCGAGACCAGATGAACCAATCTTCGGCCACTCTCCCTCAGGATGAAGATGAAATAGCTCTAACTAAATTAACACCGGTCAAATCGAGAATAGTAAAATCACCAAGAATAGCGGAGGCTCCAGTTCATCTAGAATGTAAATATCTGAAGACCGTAGAGCTTCCTGGGTGGAACAAGGAAGATGTCTACAAGGTGATCTTTGGGGAAGTAGTAGGTATTCATATTGATGACGAATTTATTACCGACGAAGGCTTAGTAGATGTTGCTAAAATAAAGCCGATAGGAAGGCTTGGTTATAACGACTACACTCTAACCAACACCGATTCGATTTTTACCCTAGATAGACCTTCCTAACTAATCATCAGGATCTAGGCTTATCATTTGAGAGGGATGGTATCTTTCACCCAGGATCGCAGACGGATCAAAAATTTCTTCGACTTTCCCCAAGTCACTCTGACTTATCGTTAGGGTTGCCGAGGCTGCGTTTTCCTCAACAAACTTCACGTGTTTTGTTCCCGGTATCGGAACAAAATCTGAACTCTTGGATAATACCCATGCCAGCGCCAACTGAGCTGAGGTGCAGCTGTTATCGGCAGCTATTGCAGCGAGCTCATCAACCAACTTGAGGTTAGATTCAAAATTTGATCCAGAGAAACGCGGCATAGAATGACGCATATCACCGTCTTCAAGTTTAGTCATGTCTCGGACAACCCCTGATAGGAAAGCTCTTCCTAAAGGGCTAAAAGGGACAAACCCAATACCTAAGTCTCTGCATTGTTGAATGACTTTGTAATCAGGGTCGCGCGTCCACAATGAGTACTCCGATTGCACAGCACAAATTTTATGTTCAGCATGTGCTTTCAGTATCGTATCCGACGAGCATTCAGACAGGCCAATGTTACCAATTTTTCCAGCACGAACAGCATCAGCCAAAGCGCCAACACTGTCCTCAATAGGAACATTGAAGTCCCTACGGTGAAGATAATAAAGGTCTATATATTCAGTATTTAATCGCTGAAGGCTCTCATCTAAAGTTTGCGTGATGTTTTTTGGAGTTCCGTCAACACCTCTTTTCCCGTCTTTGTTCGTAATTCCGCACTTACTCGCTAAGACATACTCATCTCGTCGACTATGGAGAACTTCCCCGATGAGGGACTCATTATGTCCGATACCGTATACGCTGGCTGTATCAAGAAAGGTNTAGCCTATATCGAGTGCACGATGAAGTGCTCTCTCCGACTCTTTTCTGTCAGCTGTACCGTACCCTTGAGACATGCTCATGCAGCCGAGCCCTATCGCCGATACCGTTAAGTCACCTAGTTTTCTTTGCTCCATTAAATTGGCCTCGTGCGGATTTATCGTAATGCTCTAAATTTCAAGATTTATCGTTTAAACTCTGGAGACATACGTTAACATACAAATGCTTATTAGAGGTCNTCATTGCCGAATGAAAATTCAGAGTAAAATTTTAACTGGTNTGTTAAAGATATTCTTAATGGTTGCGAGCNCAATCAGCCTGCTGGCATGTGAACCTGTCAGTGTCGGTACTTGGCAAATTTCAATGGAAATAGAGAACGCAAATCAAAATTCAATGTGGACTATAACATCTGAGCCCACACTCATAATTGCCACAAACTCAGANCTTCAAGTCGATGAAATTGAATTAGCCGGTAGCCGAATAAACTGGTCAACTGATGCTAGAAATATTCCNTCACTAGGTTTGAGCGACCGAATAAGCTTCAATGGAACCGTAAACGGTAGCGAGCTCGCCGGCACTTTGTTTACCCAACAAGGTAACTATACTGTCACCGGTATCAGNCAACCNGACACCAATTTATAAATCACTTAGAGACCTAAACCTTAAGGATTACATGTGACTCTCTCTACATTTCCCAAACCTCGTTTTTTAGCGACCATTATCGGTTTTTGCGCCATCTCATTTTTGTATCTAGGTTTCGAGCTTATTAGTGCTGGTGGATCAGCGTATTTTATAACCTCTGGCGCAGTCCTCACAGCCTGCAGTGCTCTGCTCTTTGCCGGTAATCCTAAAGCCTCCCAACTTTATGGGATATTTTTAATTGCTACCTGGTTGTGGTCTTTTTACGAAGTAGGTCTAGACGCTTGGGCCCTAATGCCCCGTGTCGCTATGTTATCCGTAATAGGGCTATGGTTTTTGTTACCCAGAGTGCGAAAGGGGCTCCTACAAATAAATCCTAACCCTATTTATCAGAAGAAAGAATTTCGTTATTCACTACCTTTGATCGGTTTCTTGTTCATTGCAATTTATTTTAGCAACTCGAGTTATAGCGTTAAATCACCCAGCGAGCCCGGAACCGGGACGGTAAACAATCAGAATGGGCAATGGCAGCACTACGGTGCGACCAAGCGGGGCACCAGGTTCCTCGCATCAAATCAAATTAATCTAGACAACGTCAACCAACTCGAAAGAGCCTGGGAGGTTCGGACGGGAGTGCCCGGTGCTTTTAAAGGGACTCCTATTCAAATCGATGATGGGCTCTATCTTTGCACGGGTCAGAACATTATCTTATCGCTTGATCCGGATACCGGTGAAGAGAAATGGCGTTTTGACCCAGAAATAGACTCGCCGCAGATCGGATTTTGGGACACATGCCGGGGAGTGACATACTATGCGGCACCAAACTTCAGATCATTTGGAGTCTGTGAGGAGCGGATCTTTACCGCAACCACAGACGCGAGACTAGTTGCCGTCAACAAGAATACAGGGGAACGCTGTAGCGACTTCGGTAACAATGGTGAGATTAGTCTGCTACCCGGCATGGGGAGTGTAAAGCCAGGTTTTTATTTTGTAACGTCTCCACCTACCATCGCAAACGATGTCTTAGTACTCGGTGGTTGGGTTTTTGATAACGTTGAGACTGAAGAGCCTTCCGGAGTCGTCCGTGGCTTTGATCCTATAAGCGGGGATCTGATATGGGCCTGGGACATGGGTCGAGAAGATCGTACTGGTTTACCCCCAGAAGGTGACACCTACACTAGGGGCACACCAAACGTATGGAGCCTGACAAGCGCAGATGAGGAGTTAGGCCTGATCTACCTCCCGACAGGCAATGCCACACCCGACTACTATGGCGGTCATCGATCAGAGGCAATGGAAAAATATTCAAGCTCGATAATTGCATTAGAGACAAGGACAGGAAGGGTCAGATGGCATTTTCAAACTACTCATCATGATATCTTTGATTATGATGTCCCTTCTCAACCATCCTTAGTTGATATTCCTATAAATGGGCAAGTTAGAAAAGCGGTAATCGTNCCGACAAANCGGGCAGANATTTTTGTTTTTGACCGAGNAACCGGGGAGCCTTTAACTGAGATCGCTGAACTGCCGGTACCACAGACTGATCTCCCGGACGAGATATCCTCTCCCACTCAACCNTTTTCAGTGGGTATGCCTTCATTNGCACGCGACTATATTNATGAAANAGACATGTGGGGTATCACTCCATTCGATCATGCACTCTGCCGAATTCAGTATCGAAATCTGCGGTACGAAGGACCATTAACGCCGCCGAGNACTGGCGGAACTNTGCTCTANCCNGGAGTAGCNGGNGGNATGAANTGGGGNAGCGTCGCTATAGACGAGATCAATAATCTTATGGTTGTGAACTCAATGCACAACCCTANTGTGGTNCGTTTGTTCCCCCGTAATGAAATGACTGGAANTGANCANTTTGGGATCGGNGGAANCCANTTAGGNACGCCATATGCTGCATATTCNTTTTTCTTNTTATCTCCTATTTTTACCCCATGCCTGCGTCCTCCGTATGGNGAAATGGCAGTCGTAGATCTAGCGAACCAAGAAGTACTATGGAGGCGNGGCCTGGGAACGGCCAGAGACCAGGGCCCACTGGGCATTCCTACTAATCTGCCCCTACCTATGGGTATGTTCTACAATGCTGGTTCGATGGTCACCAGTGGTGGTCTTATTTTTATAGGAGGAGTTGTGGATAGCACGATGCGCGCTATTAACGTATTCAATGGTAAAGAAGTCTGGACTGACAACTTAATAGGTTCTTCTACTGGAACGCCAATGTCCTATGTTAGTCCTTCAACAGGCAAGCAATATGTCATTGTTACCGTACCTAGTGGAGGCGGTGGATTGCAGCTGGAAACTGCGATTGACGATTCAGATGAATCAGAATCCTCTGGCGGGTATGTGATAGCTTACGCGCTTCCTGACTAAATCAGCTTTTTATTTCTCNGTAGGATACCAATAAGTCATCGTAAGATTTCGCAGAGGCCGCCATCGATTGCCGACAAACCTTGGCCTGAAAACCATTTCTTTCAATGCATCCTCTGCATCTCTTCTTGCCCGGACAGAGTCAGGCTCTGAGGACTCCGCATCCGGGCCACGTGTTTTNCCTCTCGAGGAAATACGAAATTGCATTTCAACCTTAATTAGTTCCAGTTCGATGTCCGACAGAATTTCAGGCAGAGCTGGCATTGCGGTATACGGCACAGATTCATTCCAGGCCGTATAGNTCCCTAAGTAAANTTTTGGATCAGACCCTTCTTCGCCGTTTAAGACTTCATACCCTGTGGCTTTCTGAGCATTAATAGCCTCATCAATTGAGGTGTAATATTCCGAGACTGGAAGTACCGCCGGCCTCGTAAAAAAATCTATGACCTTTTCATCATTGATACCTGCCTCGACAAACAAGTCCATCGCCTCCCGATAAGTTCGCTGAGCAATGCCTAAACCAAGCAGCATTTGATAGTCTGCCTCATAAACTGCAGCCATCCCATCCGCTTCATTATTGTCGGTTAATTGTATAATTTCTCTGATGTCTTTGACGAGCTCATACCCTTGACGTAGATAGGTCATCGGTGGAATCCGCTCCGGAACAAAGATATAACGATTTGCGTCGTGACCTAATTCATCTTGCGAAGAAAGTAAGGTCATCAGACTGTATTTCTCCAAAGCCTCTTGATACAGAAAGGGCACTATACGCTCATCTTTTTCACCATAGGCATCGCCCGCGACCCTCAGCATTTGCTGTAATAAATTACGCGAATTTTGGAAATGAAGTATTCGATTTCGCTTAATATCTAAATTAAATGCAGTCAGATACCAGTTTCGAAGGTTGTCCATCGACTCGAGCTTTTGCTCAACAGTAGAGTCAGTGTTCTGTGAAAAAACATATTGAATATTCTGAAAGTTATTAGTGACAACTTCCAAATCACCAATTTTAAGGTTATTCGTAATTAAAGACTCTAATATTGGTAGTTGACTATAGGCGTTTGGTCCTTCAGTGACGTGCACTAATTGTAACTGTCGTCCCAGCAACGCATTTATTTCTTCGAAATCACCGGCACCTGAGCGCAAGCTGACCAATGCGTCGAGCGGCTCAAGCAAGGACCTATCATAAGGCCCAAAACGTCGTTCCAACTCTGCAACTTCCTGATTATAAAGATCGACTTGACGGATATATTCAATACTAGTCCTTACCCGAGACAATTCCTCTTCGGCCGAAAAAGCGAGGCCGATATTTAAGGACAGTAGAAGGCTAGCAAAGATGGAAAGCGGAAGCTTAAGTCCAAAAAGACCTGGCAAACCCGTGAAGTTATATTGTATGGGATACAATTTATTAGACCTCACAATTGACTTTGGCCCATTTCCATCAACAAGAACTGTATAAGAGGAAACAACACCAGAGCTGGCCGAGCCCTGGTGTTCCCCGTTTGATATTATTTAAGGTTTGAGTAATCTGTTGTGCTCATCATGTACGCCTCAATTGACAGAGGCACCTCATATTTTGCGCGCAAGGCATGCCAGGCTGGATCCGCCGCAAAGTCTGCCCAAACCTGCGATCGATGCGCCCTATCTCGATAGGCGAGCATCCATACAAGCGTGTTCGGATCATCGAGCCTTTGCCAAACTGCGACCACTTCAGCGCCATGCTTTTCAAAAATGGCTACTTCCTCCTCGCGAAATCTCTGGTGCAGATCATCAATACCACCTTTTCCATTAACGGCAGGCTCCGCTGTATACATGCGCAGTTCAAAACATCGAGCGCTAGAACCGACGTTTTTTGAAAACTCTTCGGACAATTGACCAGCGGGACCACAAGGCTCTGGAGCCTCACCCGCATTCGCAAAACCGATCAAACCGAAACTGGTTAGAAAAACTGCTAAGATCTTCTTCATTTCTATCTCCATTAATAAGTATTTCATTTATTTTTTTCAATATAGTAGAACAAATTTATCAGTATTCACTCAAGTAGAAGGTTCGAAAACTCGAACTTCTAAGGGGCCATTCGCGTTAGCATGAAGGTTAGAGCCTCTCACGAAGGATAACCCGGCGTCTTCGATCTAGTCACCAAAGAGGCAGCCTGTGCCACTGCTCCCGCAACGTGAGAGTTTAGGTAACCACCATGCGTGAAAAGATCTTTATCGATTCTATATCTTACACCTGTTTTAGTGGTCTAAGCCGTATTGGTTATCACCTTATAACTATTCTTCAGAGGCGGAAACACAGTGTATAGTAAAAAGGGTCGAAAAAGCAGTAATGAGTTTTGCTAAGGCCAAACTAAATCCGACAAATGAGGGGTACGTTCCACCAACGGTATAACCTTAGGCACGTAGAGTTCGGTGAAGGCCTTTGCTTCTTTATGGCGTGCTAAATCTTCCTCTTTAGCCCACTGCTCGACTAAGAAGAACTGCTGCGTGTCCGCTTGCGAATTATAAACTTCAAAACGAATACAACCCGGCTCTTCACTCGACATTCTGGCTTGCTCCTTGAGTAAGTCCGCTACTAGGCCGACGTCCTCAATATTTTTAACCTTCAGTATGACGTTGTTATATACCATAAGAATATTTCCTCCGACTCCCGATATTACCCTTTTCTTATTTCCTAGAATAGACAATCTGTAGTTGAGTACTTTGAGTCCGAAAGAATTAGCGATAGAATCGTTTCCACTTCTTTTAGGAATGATTAAGATGTTTCGACAACTCAAGAATTGCCACAATGTTGATGACCTTCGGCTTCTCGCCAAACAGCGCCTTCCTGGGCCAATCTTCCACTACATCGATGGAGCGGCGGATGACGAGGTCACCTACCGTCGAAATACGTCTTCATTTGATGACTGTGACCTCGTTCCAAATGTCCTAGCTGGCGTTGAGCATATTGATATGTCCGTCTCCGTCATGGGACAAGAGCTCAAAATGCCTGTTTTCTGCTCCCCAACTGCACTGCAAAGACTCTTTCATCACGATGGTGAAAGAGCTGTAGCAAAAGCCGCAGAAAAATTTGGAACGATGTTCGGAGTTTCGGCGCTCGGAACCGTCACCTTAAAAGAAATCGGAGATATGATCTCTACCCCAAAACTATTTCAATTTTATTTCCACAAAGATCGTGGCTTAAATGACGCTATGGTGGAAAGAGCTCAAGATGCCGGTTTCAATGCCTTAGCACTGACAGTAGATACAATTACCGGCGGAAACAGAGAGCGAGATCTATACACTGGATTTACCTCACCCCCAAGATTAACTTTAAAGAGTTTAATCAGCTTCGCCATTCACCCAGAATGGGCTATGAATTATTTTTTTGGCGAAGCTTTCGAACTTGCCGAACTCAAGGACTTCGTGCAGCAAGGGTCAAATGTCTCTGTTTCTATTGGAGATTATTTCGCAAAAATGCTCGACCAATCAATGAATTGGTCCGACGCTGAAGCTCTCAGAGAAAAATGGGGTGGCCCTTTTTGCTTAAAAGGTATAATGAGTGTTGCAGATGCTAAAAAAGCAGTGGATATAGGTGCCGACGCAATTATGGTTTCCAACCATGGCGGCAGACAACTGGATGGGTCTCGATCTCCTTTTGATCAGATAAGTGAAATCAGCGATGCTGTCGGGGATAAGATAGATGTCATTCTGGACGGCGGAGTGAGACGCGGAACACACGTCCTAAAAGCAATAGCCGCCGGCGCGAAAGCATGTTCGGGTGGTCGCATGTATTTGTACTCCCTGGCAGCTGCTGGACAGCCAGGTGTAGAAAAAGCGCTAGGTAATCTCAAGACAGAGATTGAACGCGACATGAAGTTGCTTGGTGTTACAAGTATCTCTCAGATTAATCAAAATATGCTTCGTTCTCGTTCAAGATAGTTCAACACAATGGCGCAAATATTAGACTCAAAGATATTGAGGTTAAAAAATGAACGCCTTTTTTAGGTACTCACTTACAACTATTGCAGCATTTTTCGTATTCAGCAGCATCTTTTTCGTCTACATGCGCACACATGACGGCCCCGTCGAGTTCATCCCTTGGTTTACGATAAGCACCGGCGGTCCCTTTCGCTCCGGGGAGCTGAGCACCCCTCCTGAGGATTGGACTTTCCTTCGAGAGCGTGAAGAAGTGGAAATGGAGACCTTAAACCTTGGCACTACTAAAACGATATGGACGATGGTCGTCGAAGGTAGACTGTTCGTGGCAAGCGGCAGACGGCAAACTTGGTATGGTCAGGTATGGAAGCAGTGGCCTCGGAGATTAGAGAACGACGATAGGATTATTCTTAGAGTCGATGAGAAACTGTATGAACAACGTCTTGTTCCTATCACAGAAGGAGATATCATCCTTCCTGTTCTGCAGGAATCGTGGCGCAAGTATGGTAGGGGCTCGGAACCCACCTCCTCAGCACGAGTAACAGAAGAGCTAATTTGGCTTTTTGAAATTGTAAATCGTGTTTAAAGATCAGGCAGCCGGAATGCTAAAATGTAGCCGCCCATGGGATCCTCCTCATCGGCTGGTAAAGGAAGATAGCCAGAACCTCTGGTCGAATTAAAAACCGGCACTACAACAATCAATGTCTGCTTCCCCTCCGGAGAAAGATACGTCATGGGTGTGCCCTGGGCAGTATAGGGTATAGAACGATTCCACAGCTCCTCACCATTCATTAGGTTCGTAGCTCTGACTGTATTATCAAACGCTCCAGCACTAAATATTAATCCGCCGGCAGTGGTAACCGTTCCACCCGTTTGCGGCGTTCCAACAGTCAACGGAAGCCGAGTTTTCAAGTTGAGTGACCCGAAAAACGTCGGCCCTGTGTGCTTTGCTGTGCCAATAGGCTTTTGCCAAAGTAACTCCCTGGTCTCAAGGTCCACTACGCCGAGGGTCCCATATGGAGGCTGCATGCACGGAAC
>NHGO01000011.1 GCA_002172295.1 Gammaproteobacteria bacterium TMED139
GATCGCGAGCTGCCCTGTTTTGGCCCAACTTCTGAAGCCGCCCAATTAGAGGGGTCCAAAGCATTCACTAAAGACTTTTGCAGCAGAAACCAGATACCCACGGCATCGTATGAAACGTTTACTAAAACCGAGGCTGCTATCCAATANATCCNCGATCAAANCATGCCTATCGTGATCAAAGCNGATGGGTTAGCAGCCGGAAAAGGTGTCGTTATTGCAACCTCTGAGAACGAGGCAATACAAACAGTAAAAGACATGCTTTCTGGAAATTCCTTTGGTGAAGCCGGTCACCGTGTAGTGATTGAGGATTTCTTGGTCGGCGAGGANGCTAGTTTCATAGCTATGGTTGACGGCGAAAATGTAATGCCCATGGCAACCTCTCAAGACCATAAAGCTCAGAGAAATGGTGACAAAGGACCAAATACCGGCGGGATGGGNGCGTACTCTCCAGCACCAGTAGTCACTGATTTGGTTCACAAACGTATAATGAACGAAGTGATGTTGCCAACTGTGGCCGGCATGCTTGCCGAGGGCAACCGTTACACAGGATTTCTATACGCTGGGTTAATGATCNCTCCCGAAGGCGANGTTAACGTAGTTGAATTTAATTGCCGTTTCGGTGATCCTGAGACGCAGCCCATAATGCTTAGATTAAAGTCTGACCTTCCAAATCTTTGCCTGAAAGCTTTGTCNAATGAACTTGATTCAGTTCGCCCCGAATGGGATGAGCGCTCTGCTGTTGGGGTAGTTATGGCCTCGGCAGGCTATCCAGGCAAATANCCCAAAGGAGAGATAATAAGGGGTATGAACAAAAACCCGAATGAAGGTCAAAAAATATTTCATGCGGGAACATTAAAACAAGGCGAAAAAATCTTAACCAATGGAGGACGAGTTTTATGCGCAACTGCGCTAGGCAAGTCAGTAAGCGAGGCACAAAGAGCTGCCTATGACTTAACGCGAAGCGTTAAATGGGATAGCATGNANNTTCGGACCGANATTGCATACCGGGCCATAGCAAGAGAAGATACTTNATATGAATGAAAGAATAAATCACTCGCTAATAGACAAGTTCTTAATGCAATGCGACCAGGCGTTGCGGACGTGTGTCCCGGGAACCAATCAAGCAAGTCGGAAAACACCGGCGGAGGCCCTCAAAGAAGAAGATCTTTCTTATTCAGACAAAAAACATATAGCGGGCTTGATGCGCATCAATCACACGGGAGAGGTTTGTGCACAAGCGCTTTATGCAGGTCAAGCGATGACTGCGAAGTTAGAAGCGACGAAAGAGTCCATGAAGCATGCTGCAGAGGAAGAAGTCGATCATTTAGCTTGGTGCGACGAAAGATTAGCTCAATTAAATAGTAAGCCAAGTGTACTCAATCCGTTTTATTATGGNCTTTCTTTCGCNATGGGCGCTGCCGCTGGTTTAGCTGGAGATAGATGGAGCCTCGGTTTTATCGCTGAAACTGAACGGCAAGTAGCGGANCATTTACAGAATCATTTACAAGAGATACCGGAACNCGACAAAAAGACGAGAGCGATACTTCAGCAAATGATAGTTGATGAAGAGGGACACGGAGAAGCTGCGAACGCAGCTGGCGGCAAGAAGCTGCCAGAACCTATTCAGGAAACTATGTCTATGATGGCAAAAGTAATGAAAAAAACCACTTATCACGTATAGAGGTTGTTACTTTCGCAAGCTCAGCGAGGCCCTTCTGACCATTGCCTTTTGAGNTCAATTAACTAAGAGATGATTTCAAAGTCATGAGTGATTTTGACACCTGAATTTTTTAGCATGATTGAAGCTGAGCAGTACTTGTCCGCCGACAGTTCAACTGCCCTCTGCACTTGTTTTGCATTCAAGTCTGTTCCAGACACCCTAAAGTGTAAGTGAATNGATTCAAAGACAGACGGCACAGAATCAACTCGAACCGCTTCGACGTCCGCCTCACAACTACTTATCTCNTGTCGTGCTTTCTTTAAAATAGTTACTACGTCATATGANGANCACGAAGCAACACTCAAAGCCATAAGNTCCATTGGTCGCATTCCGGAATTTCCTCCTCCACCCTCTGGAGCGCCATCTAGAACAATGCTGTGACCTGAGCCCGACTTGGCCACAAACATCACATTATCAACCCACTTTACCATTCCATTCATAATTTCTCTCAATACTTAAGTTTAGAGCAATCGCATAGTACTTGGTTGCTGCAGTCAGTCTTATTAAGCCTATTTTTGNAGATGATGGCTACTCGCCGAGAGGTTGCACTCCCGCCCTCANTCAAAAAAAAGTTCCCTTAATTTCGCCCCCGGTTTAGGAGCTCGCATAAACGTCTCNCCAACAAGAAAACCAAAAATGCCATTCGAGTTCATTATTCTGACATCCTCCATCGAATTAATACCACTCTCAGTCACCACCACTTTTTCTGGAGGGATATACTTTTTCAGTTCGAGTGATGTCTGCAATGAGGTCTCAAAATTATGCAAATTGCGGTTGTTGATTCCAATCAAGTCACTTTCTAACTCCAACGCCCGATCTAGCTCATGCTTATCGTGAACCTCAACCAATATATCTATTGAAATCTCCTTTGCGTAGGCTGCTAGCTCCTGTAGTTGTGAATGCTGCAAAGCTGCTACGATAAGTAAGATACAGTCCGCCCCTAAGAGTTTTGATTGTGCTATTTGGTATGGGTCAATAACAAAATCTTTTCGTAAAATCGGAAGCGAACACATCTGCCTTGCCTCTGTCAGATATTTATCAGCTCCCTGAAAATATTCNACATCAGTNAGNACCGATAAACAGGTTGCGCCACTCGCNTCATAATCTTGAGCATGCTTAGACGGTTGAAAATCCTGCCTTATCAAACCTCTTGAAGGTGATGCTTTTTTTATCTCCGCGATGACTGCTGGTTCACGCCTCAAAATCACAGATCTAAGCGACTCAATAAAAGGCTTACAAGGAAAGCAATTCTTAATTTGATTTTCTAACTCGTTAAACCTTAATGTTTGCTTCGCCAAAGCTACTTCTCGCCCTTTTTGAACTACAATCTCCTCTAAAATGGTGCTTTGAGATTTCAATTCAGGCACTCACATTTTGAGTAAACTTAACAAACGTTTCTAATTTNTCGAGCGCAGTTCCGTCGGATAAAACAGNCTTNGCCTTCTCTACCCCACCTGCTAATGAATCAGCAAGATTCGCTGCGTAAATCGCGGCACCTGCATTCAGTGCGACAATATCTCCTGCGGATTTTTGTTCATAAGTAATAGCCTTTTTCAAAATAGCTAAACTAGCCTCCNCCGAATCAATTTGAAAAGCTTCATAGCTATCTATCCGCTCGACACCTAGTTCCTCTGGNACTACTTTGTATTCGGAAATATCCCCATCACACAACTCACCGATAGTTGTAGCAGACGCGTTGCTGATTTCATCTAAACCGTCTTCAGCTGACACAATTAATACGTGACTCGAACCAAGCTCCTTAAGAACCTCTAATAAAGGGCGGATCCAATTTACATCATAAACCCCCAGAACCTGATTAGGTGCTCCCGCAGGATTTGTCAGTGGGCCCAACAAGTTAAAAACTGTCCGAATCCCTATCTCTTTTCTAGCCGCGATTACATGTTTCATGGCGCTATGGTGAGCGGGTGCAAACATAAAGCCAACTCCTATTTCTTGAATTGCGATTGCAATATGCCTAGACTCGAGGTCCAAATTTACTCCAGCTGCCTGAAGAACATCTGCACTACCACTTTTACTGGTTGCTCCTCGATTACCATGCTTAGCAACTCTCGCGCCAGCGGCCGCAGCAACAAACGCCGCGGCAGTCGAAACGTTGAACTTATTTGAGCCGCTACCGCCAGTCCCGCATGTGTCGACTAAATTCGAAGTGCACTCTACATCTACTTTAGTCGACAATTGACGCATTACAGCAGCGCCGCCGAGTATTTCCGATACCTTTATTCCTTTCATCTGCAGTCCAACCAAAAAAGCAGCATTCTGTGCGTCTGTNGTCCTACCAGCCATTATGNCANTCATGACCGAAACCATATCCTCNCTATGNAAATCNTCGTTGTTCGTTACGCTTTTTATAGCGTCGATTACATTCATGTCTATGCTCCGGAAAGAAAATCTGGGCTATTCATTTTTATCTAAAAAATTCTTTAAAATTTCATGTCCATAGTCACTGAGGATAGACTCAGGATGAAATTGAACCCCCTCTACTTCAAATTCTTTGTGACGAACCCCCATTATCTCGTCTGTTTCGCCAGCTTCATCCTCTGTCCATGCAGTAATCTCAAGACAATCTGGCAACTGCTTTTTATCAATAACTAAGGAATGGTAACGAGTCGCTTTAAATGGAGTCTGCAAATTTCTAAAAATTCCATCACTACTATGATGAATTTGCGAAAGTTTGCCATGCATAACTTTTCGAGCTTTCTTGATATTGCCGCCAAATACCTGACCTATGCTCTGATGACCCAAGCAAATACCGAGAATGGGAATCTTTCCCGTAAAATAGCGGACGACCTCCATTGATATTCCGGCTTCATTTGGAGTACAAGGCCCTGGGGAAATAACAATTTGGCTAGGCGACAAGTTTTGAATTTCCTGAATACTAATCACATCATTTCGAAATACAGTAACATCATAGCCAAGTTCTCCGAGATATTGGACTACGTTGTACGTAAATGAATCATAGTTATCAATCATTAGTAGCATAGTCGCTTAACCTTTTTGGTAGAGGTTCTCTTAGCCTTATCATAGCAGCCCGTCTTTACTATGTCTTGAGTCCAACGTTGATCGAAATCTCGTGTGCAAACGTAATAAGCCTATCTTAATGAGTTTATCAGCAATGAAAGAAACAAAATCTATCGTTTGGTTCCGTCAAGATCTCCGACTGAAAGAGAACCCCGCTCTAGAATTCGCAGTTTCGCTTGGGAAGGTTTTACCTATTTACATTCTTGACCAGGAAAACGCTGGTGATTGGCCGCCTGGCAAGGCCAGTCGATGGTGGTTACATCACAGCCTAGCTTCGCTTGATAATGCTCTAAATGGATCTTTATGCACTTTTAATGGTGATCCACTCAAAATACTGACGGAACTGATTGCTGACGAAAATATTAACAATGTTTTTTGGAACAGGTGTTATGAGCCATGGCAAGTTGCAAGAGACAAGACTATAAAATGCGAGATAAAAAAACTCGGCTTAAATGTGAAATCCTTCAATGGTTCTTTGCTCCATGAACCTTGGGAAGTATCAAAGTCAGACGGCACACCTTACAAAGTTTTCACTCCGTATTACAGGCAAACCCTGAGTAAAGGAACCCCAAAAAAACTTCATAGCGACTATCTCACTAACCTTAACTTGGTATCAAACTCAAAGCTGTCAGGAAAACTAGATTCGTTGAATCTCTTGAGCGAAGATAAGTGGTCTAAAGAAATGATTTTAAATTGGACTCCTGGGGAAGATGGGGCCGAGAATTCTCTCGTCACATTTCTGACGCGAGGCCTTCCACAGTACAAACGAGGACGAGACTACCCCTCAATGGAAGCGGTCTCTCGATTATCTCCTCACCTACATTTTGGTGAGGTATCGCCGAACCACTTATGGCACGCCGTTACCGAGTTTGCGTCACACAACAAACTGGATACACAAGCAGAGCACTACCAACGTGAACTGGCTTGGAGGGAATTCTCCTATTCACTTCTTCACTACTTCCCAGATCTCGATGTAAAGAATTTAAACAACCGCTTTGACGAATTTCCTTGGANTAAAAACACAGAACTCATCAAAAAATGGCGTGCTGGCCAAACGGGGTATCCGCTAATTGACGCCGGGATGCGTGAATTATCAAATACTGGTTATATGCATAATCGAGTTAGAATGATTACTGCATCATTCCTAGTAAAGAATCTGCTAGTGGACTGGCGAAGCGGCGCTCAATATTTTTGGGACNCTCTAGTCGATGCTGACTTAGCGAATAATTCATGCTCATGGCAATGGGTTGCGGGTAGTGGCGCAGACGCAGCCCCCTATTTTAGAATCTTTAACCCCGTAACCCAATCGAAAAAATTTGATCCCGATGCAAAATATATAAAACAATGGATCCCAGAACTAACTGACTGTCCCAACAAATACATACATGACCCCTCTTCCGCCCCCAGCTCTGAACTGNAATATTTCGGAATTAGAATAGGTAAGACCTATCCGTCAGCAATAGTTGATTTAAAAGCTAGCCGCGAGGCAGCACTAAACGCCTATCACTCCTTAAAAAAAATCAGCTAATCACTGCTAGCATCCAAGTCAAGCGAGTTATTCACCAGCTCCACAGCTAGAACTATCGCTTTTGCTTTATTCTGAGTTTCCTCCCACTCCAAGCTAGCTTGCGAATCTGCAACTATCCCAGCCCCCGCCTGAACGTAAAGTTTCTCTTCCTTAATAACTGCAGTTCGAATGGCTATAGCCATGTCCATGTTGTCGTTCCACCCAAGATAGCCCATCGCACCACCAAATATCCCTCGCTTTTCCGATTCAAGCTCGTCAATAATTTGCATCGCTCGAACTTTTGGAGCTCCACTNAAAGTTCCAACAGGCAGTGTGGACTTTAGTACATCAAGGGAATTCTTATCATCTTGGATTTCACTCTCGACGATAGAGGCTATATGCATAACATGCGAATACTTCTCAACGAACATTTTCCGAGGAACCTTGACGCTTCCTATTTTTGAGACTCGTCCGGAATCATTTCTGCTCAAATCAATTAGCATTAAGTGCTCAGCTATCTCTTTGGAGTCTGTAAGCAAATCTTCCGCTAGGGCTAAATCTTCTTCCTCACTGTTGCCCCTCTTTCGCGTACCTGCTAGCGGTCTAACCGTTATTTTCCCAGCTTCAACCCGGGCCAGAATCTCCGGTGAAGCACTCACAACTTGATGATCCCCCATATCGAAAAAAACCATGTAGGGTGAAGGGTTCAAATAGCGAAGAGCTCGATAAATGTTGATTGGATCCTCTAAAAATTCAATTGACATTCTTTGAGCGAGTACGACTTGCATGACATCACCAGCGTTGATGTAGTCCTTAATGCGTTCAACGGCAGATTCAAATTCCGATTGTGAAAAATGGTGTTCAAATCTAGCTGTTTCAGAGGCACCTCGCTTTTGAAATGAGGGTAAAGATATTGGCTTTTTGAGCGCATCATTAAGTTCATCAAGTCGAGATTGTGCAGCGCNGAACCCACCCTCTCTTTGCGGATCAATGTTGATAATGAATGATATCGTTCCACGGAGATTGTCAAAAACTACCAATTCCTCGGAGAGCATTAGTAGGATGTCTGGGGTGTTAATGCTATCCGNTTCGTTTGCCGGACCGAGAGTTGTCTCTACGAATCGCACAGTGTCGTATGAAAAATACCCNACCAAACCTCCAGCAAAACGTTGTTTGTCGGAGAGCTCTGCTACTTTAAAACGTGACTTAAAGTCAGCCACAAATTCNAAAGGGTTTTCCGTTAAGACCTCTTCTTGAACCTTACCGTCAGTCTCTATTGTTACCCGCGAGCCAATANCCCTAAGAACCGTTCTGCATGGTAGTCCTATAATGGAAAACCGACCCCATTTCTCTCCTCCCTGAACAGATTCAAAGAAATAACTGTGCTTTCCTCTACCGAGTTTAAGATAAACACTTAAGGGTGTCTCAGTATCAGCAAGCACCTCTCGCACAACTGGTATCCGATTGTAGCCCTCCGCTACAAGCTGCTGATATTTATCTTGGTTCATAATTTTAAAAAGGTTAGTGGCTTCTTGANGGTTGCTGACCTANTTTTTCTCGCATAGCTTTNATAGTTGCCGAATAATCGCTACTATTAAAAATTGCCGACCCTGCTACAAACATATCAGCACCGGCATCTGCTATTTGCTTTATGTTTTCTATACCTATGCCTCCATCCACCTCTAAGCGAATTGGCAAGCCAACATCATCAATTATCTTTCTGACTTTTACCAATTTCTTTAAAGTCGAAGACAAAAACTTTTGCCCACCGAACCCTGGGTTTACCGACATTAGCAAGATCACATCAACTTTATCGATTAAATACTCCAAACAATCGATGGGGGTGCCTGGATTAAACACTAAGCCTGATTTACACCCTTGATCTCTTACCAGCTGCAACGATCGATCAGGATGCAACGTTGCCTCTGGATGAAAGCTAATGTAGCTGGCGCCGGCCTTTGCAAACTCGAGAATTAAGTCATCAACAGGGGTGACCATTAAATGTACATCGATAGGNGCGGATATATTGTNATTTCGCAGCGCCTCACAAACCATGGGGCCGATTGTAAGATTCGGCACATAATGATTATCCATTACATCGAAGTGAATAACGTCNGCCCCTGCATCTAAAACAGCATNTACTTCTTCTCCTAATCGAGCAAAGTCAGCGGACAAAATCGATGGCGCAATTAGATAATCTTTCATGAGTTAGTAAACCCTTAGTCCGTAACATGTCCGTATCTTACAATTAACCATGCTTTTTGTCTTAATATTCGTCTTTTATTTCATGAGAGAATATCGTGAATGATACTAAATACGGATTTTTCGAAAGCCACATAATGCCTCATAGGCGTTGCGGATATTCGTTGCCTTCTCTTGTAACTCTTTACGAGATTCTTCTGTCAAGTCACCGTGAGCAAATTTATCGGGGTGATATTTTGNCATCATACGCAAGTACGCTTTCCTAATTTCAGAATCTTCAACTCCAGGTTCAAGTTGTAATAATTGATAGGCCTTATTCATAAAACTTTCTGCCATATGCGGTTCGCTTTCTNTAAAACCATCAATTTCGTGACAAATNNCGATGAATTGAGATTTTTGAAAACCAAGTATTTCAGCCAAATCTCTNAGTAATATCTTCTCTTTTAGGCGAAGCGTCCCTTTAACGAAAGCATGACGGCATTGAACTCGTAAAAACAATCTTGCCAGAGGCGTTCCCTTGCCAATTAAGCNAGCTAGCTCATGGACCGTTTCNGATGGCTCATAATTTGGTTGTTTACCTTGATCAAAATAATTGATNGCTTTCTTCTTGTTATNCNCNGACAGACCCATGAGTTGTATAATTGAAGTNGCATATNCAATTTCNTCAACTGTTACCCTACCGTCCATTTTTGCCAGCTTTCCCATCACGAGAAACATAGNCATGATTAAGAGCTGNTGNGTNCGACCGCCGTCTGGNAAAGGGGCNCCAAGATTATGCCCGCCCAATCTGTTGNTGATGGCCTTNCTGTAGTTCCGATGAAGTATGCGCTCTAACATAANTTCACTATTACTTGATCNGGGAAGTTAATGAGATTACCTCGTCAAGCCTTTCTGGGGTGCCCACGTCAATCCAGACTCCGNTNTGAATCTCACCNGTAACTCGANCATNAGCCATGGCCGCNTGAAGTAAAGGGATAAATGANAATGNCTGAANCTTATGNCCTTCAAAGAGTTTTCTATGCAGTACNCTGATNCCACTAAAGGTCAAACATGNCGCACCGGTCGATGGCCTANCNCTCACTAACCCCGCCTNGTTAATNTAAAAGTCCCCTTTAAGGTTGTGCNCCACATTTTCAACAAGAATCAAGTGAGCCAAGTTTTTANCNTCGTGAATCTNCTTCAAGCTAGNGAAATTAAAATCAGTCCAAATATCTGCGTTAACGACAATAAAACTTTCATCTTTTAACTTACCAAGGGAGTTAATGACCCCTCCTCCCGTTTCCAGAAGGGTAGTTTCCTTTGAGTAGAGAATTTCTATACCAAATCTAGCCCCGTCTCCAAGGAACTTTTCAATCATCTCCCCTAAGTAATAATGATTGACAACAACTCCAGTAATCCCTCCCTCTATCAGGCGCACTATGAGGTGCTCTATAAGTGGCTTATCATCGACCTTAAGTAGAGGTTTAGGTATTTTCTCGGTTAAAGGCCGCATGCGTTTTCCCAAGCCCGCGGCAAGAATCATCGCTCGCATTGTCATTCCATCTTTGAGTTAATTACTGCAGCAATTTGGTTTCATTTCGCTCTTGGATTGATTTTAGTCTGGGCGACAACTACCACGGCTTCTTTAAACCATTCCAAAAAAGGCTCTAATTCAACGTATCGCTCCCCTACTTTTATGAAATATTGCATAACTTGAGGAATATCGGCCAAGTATCCCGCTTTATTATCCCTAATGGCTAGACGAGCAAAAATTCCCATTACCTTTAGTTGCCTTTGCAAACCTACTAAGTCGAAATCTCTAACGAATTCATCCTGTGAAGCAACAGTTAGCAAACCTATTTGCTTAGCATTTTCAAAATAATAAGCAACCCATTGATGGACGTGCTTTGGGTCCCAAGAAATATAAGCGTCTCGCAGCAATGAAACTAAGTCATAAGTGTAGGGGCCTATTAGCGCATCTTGAAAATCTATGACTCCAGGTTTTTCTATGTCATTTAAGCCTCGGGGTTTTAGAACCATTAAATTACGTGAGTGATAGTCGCGGTGAACTGGTACTTGCTGTTGAGTTCTGGAGGCAAGCTCTAAAAACGTGAACGTATCCTGTATCAATAGTCTAGTTTTTTTACTAAGTTTTAATTTCAAAAATGACTCACAGAACCATTTTTCAAAAAGTTGCATCTCTTTTAGAAGAATATTCCCCTCGTACTGCGCGAGCGACTCTCCGTTTACTCGAGTTTGGATGTCTATCAGCGTTTTTATCGCTGCTTCATAAAGCTGATAGATTTCTTGCCAGCTTCCTTCCTGTCGTAAAATTTCTAGCCTTCTCAAATAAGTCTCATCTCCAAAATCTTCAAGAAGCATGAAACCCAGTTCATAGTCTTGAAAGAGAACATTTGGAGTGGTCACGGAAGCATCCCTAAACAATTTAGCAAGGCTAACAAACCTTTGTGAATCCTCATGAGCCGGCGGAGCGTCAACTGCTACAAAATCATTCCCCTCGATCCTTATTCGGTAGTATTTCCTGAAACTTGCATCCCCGCTTATTAAGGATAAGCTAATCTCCCCCCTAGTCGCAGAAGTTTGCGACTCAAGCCATGAAACCAAGTGATCTTTTCTCAAATTAGTCATAGGTGTCTGTATCTTGATTTTAAATTCGTCTACTTTCCAATCAAACTACAATGAATTAGTATGAGAGCCTAACAGCTAGGCGCTTTACAAAAATATAAGCTTCAATATTTTAATCGGTCCCCATGGCGATTCTTTTATTTATTTCTAACCAAAAATCTTCGTTCTGGACATAATCTACATGCCGACTAAAGTACCCTTTTCGGCATTACACCCTGCCTTTGCCATNTATCTCGGTGTNNCCCTCTCTTTATCTTCTAATTCAACAGAGGCTCAACCTTCNCAATATAGTTGCCGNCCAAATGAAGCCNGANACGGTTGGNCTTGCGAGAACANTGGNCAGATCCTTTCACCTAATCCGACAGGAAATAGAGGTCGCTATAACAGCGATGCTGAACTATTTCCAAGCGAGACCCAAAGAGCAGATAATTCACAAGATTCAGAGTTAGAAGAATCTAGCACGCCAAACCTTGATCTTGAAATTAGTGGCACACAAGAAAGAACTCAAAACGAAACTTTGCGTCAAACGGATTCAAATATTCCACAAGAAAGCGGCTTGGATACACTTTCTCAGCGACGGCGTTTTAAAGCACAAGCTTATGAATTAGATTGGGTTCCTCGAGCAGAACTTTCCAATGAAAAACTTCAAACTTTACCGGATAATTGCTGCGGCTCCTACGTAGATCCCATTGCCCACTTAAATCTAGAGGAAAATGATCCAAAGGATTCTGAAACTACTTTCATCAGTGATTCGGGTCTATCACAAGTTACTCAAAGTTTAATCTCAATAGACGGAAACGTGAGGGTTCAACAAGGCTACCGAAGCATCCTAAATGACAGCGCCACCTCAATCGATCGGGATACTGATATCGTTTTAATGGATGGAAACGTTGAATTCAGAGAGCCTGGAATCTTAATGGTAGGATCTTCCGCTTACATTGATGGTGGAAATTCAATCAACCGGCTCGAAGAAGCTCAGTATGTGCTCCACAATTATGGAGCAAATGGAAGCGCGAACAGTATCGTTTATACCGGTGATACAGGGCTAGTAAGCATCGAGAACGGAGAATTCAGTCGCTGCGAGCCGGGAAGTAATTTTTGGAAATTACGCGCTGACAATATTATTCTTGATCAAAATGTAAACCGTGGTTATGCAAAGAATGTCAGCCTAAGGTTCGGCGATATACCAGTTTTTTATTACCCTGGAACCTTACCTTTCCCTCTTGGTAATGAGCGTATTTCTGGTTTTCTTGCTCCCAGCACAGGCTCAACTCGCAGTGGCGGATTAGATTTTGAATTGCCGTATTACCTTAACCTTGCTCCAAACTATGATGCTACGCTATCTCCTCGTCTTATTTCCGATCGAGGAGTACTAGCAGGGTTAGAAACTCGCTATCTCGCAAGCTGGTCAATGAATACCTTAAACTTTGCCGGGCTTTCTGGCGATAAGCTTTATGATCCCAAGACCGTTAATCTTCCCGGATCAGACTCACCTATATCAGAAGACCGTTGGTTCCTTGGTTTTGAACATTTTGGTGCGCTCGGACAAAACTGGTCAACGTTTGTTGACTATAACGCAGTTTCAGACAGAGATTATTTCTATGACTTAGGAAGTAACGGCCTGAATCTAACAAGCCGCACTCATTTAAACAGGCAAGGTCGGATTGAATATAACTCCGACTTTCTGAACGCTGGCATTAATGTCCAACGTATTGACATAATAGACCCATTCTTTTCAACCTCAAACCTTAGCAAGCCTTTTGACCGCTTACCTCAATTCCAAATTGAATCAGGAACGGATTTTCTGGGTAACTTCAGGTTTGATATCAAGACAGAGTTCTCCTCTTTTGACAGGAACTTAGAAGAGGCAATCCTCTCTGACATAGAACTTAAGAATGGAGCTCTGGTGAAGGGCGACAGGTTAATTGCTGAGCCAAAACTTGGTTGGTCCATAGAAAGACCAGGTTGGTTTGTTCGCACAAATGCGAAGTATAAACATGTTGAATATAAACTCCAAAATCAAGCCGTTACAAGCCTGAAGCAGCCAGAGATTGGCGTGGGAACTTATAACTTTGATTCTGGACTAGTTTTTGAGAAAAGTATTGCCAAATCAAATCGCGGCTGGCGCAGCACCATCGAGCCTCGAGTTTACTACCTTTATAGCGATTTCGAGGATCAGGAAAAACTTCCACTGTTTGATACCTCTGAGCTTAATTTTAGCTTCAACCAATTATTTCGAGATGATAGGTTTAGTGGTGGTGACCGCGTAGCCGATGCTGATCAAATTACTTTAGCTATAACTAGTCGTTTGCTTGACAGCAAGGGGAGAGAGGCAGCTCGCGCGAGCATTGGACAAATTCGCTATTTTAGAGATAGACGAGTAACAATAGCTAACCCGCTTTATAACCGTTTATCTCGTTATTCAACTTATACAAACAGATCCTCCATCGTTGGCGAGCTGGCGTTTACACTAAATGACCGGTGGCGTTTTAACTCGGATGCTCAATGGAATGAAGAGAAACAGGAAATTGACGAAGGCTCGATTCAATTGCGATATCATAGAGACGACGATCACCTCTTCAATATTGCGTATCGCATCAGAAACTTAGTTCCAACCTCCAGGTTTGTGATACCTTTTGACATCGACTCGCGTATCAAACAAACTGATATTTCGATGGTTTGGCCGATAAATGCTCGTTGGCGATTACTCGGACGCTTCAACTACGATCACAGTAATTCTCGCAACCTTGAAACCTTTGCTGGGGTTGAATGGTCTAATTGCTGCGCTACGATCCGGTTAATCGGCAGGGAATGGGTTGACGAAGATGAATTGTTTCTTCCTAATATGGAGCCGAATAATGGAGTCTTTGTCCAAGTCAGCCTAAATGGGTTCGGAAACCTCACTGGCGGGGGACTGAGCAATCTATTAAGCGACAGTATATGGGGCTTCAGAGAGAGTAATTATGAGCCGTAAAAAAAGACTATCCTCAAATTCGTTTACCGTAAATTCAGCGCTTGCGTTCCTGTTACTGGCCTTTTTAAGTATACCTGCCAACGCTCAACGTGTGCTTCTCGACAGGGTAATCGCTCTGGTTGACGAAGGAGTCGTGCTTCAGAGCGAATTAGATCTTCGCATTGACGAACTGAAACAAGCAGCCGCACGCGATGAACGACCGATGCCGATAGAAGATGAAATACGAGAAGACGTCTTAGAAGCGCTCATCATCGAGAATATCCAACTTCAAATGGCCGAGCAAGTAAGTATCCGTTATGACGATGACACTATTAATCGCGTACTCACNAATATGGCCGAAAATAGCAATATGGCCTTCGATGAATATGTAAGCGCACTAGAGCGCGGTGGCGTTTATCTGCAAACGCGAGANCAGGTTCGACATCAAATGATGATACAAGAATTACAACGAGGTATGGTTAACCGCAGAATTACTGTCACGGAACAGGAGATAGATAATTTTCTTAACTCTGAAATGGGTCGAGAAGTTATGTCGCCTGATTTTTTCATTGATCACATGGTTGTTATTGCCTCCAGTAACGAACCCAGTGAAGAAAAACAGGAGAAACTTCGTTATGCGGCGGATTTAGTCGCACGAGTAGAAGAAGGGACCAATTTCCTTGAAGTGAGAGCAGAAGCGAGCGATTCGGGGGCTTTTCAAATTCAGTCAACGGACTTTGGTTGGCGAAAAGCTGAACAGCTTCCGAATTTGTTTTCCTCCATCGTNACCGAGATGGAGGAAGGAGAAATTCAAGGACCAATCGAGGCTGGGAATGGTTATCACGTCATTTTCCTCGCGGGTAAACGTGGTGGCACAGAACAGATTGTAAATCAGACAAACATTCGGCACATAATGCTTTCACCAAACGAAATTCGTAATGAAGAACAGACAATAGCTGAAATCCATGAGTTACGTCAGCGAATCCAGTCGGGTGAAGACTTCGCCGTTATCGCTAGGCAGCATTCGGATGACGCCACCTCCGTGGTAGCAGGGGGTGACTTAGATTGGGTGAATGAGGGCGGAATGCCACCTGAATTTGAATCCGTGATCCAGAACCTTGAAGAAAGCGTGTTAAGCGAACCTTTCAAGTCGGCTACTGGGTGGCATATCGCTGAAGTACTGGGGCGCAGAGAAACAGATCTGAGCNTTCAGTACACTCGGTCGCAAGCGGCAAACTCACTCCGNAATCGCAAATTTGACCTTGAGTTGCAAAATTGGATGATCGAAATTCGTGAAAAAGCTTTTGTGGAATTTATAGATTAAAATTTCGCTGGGAATCTCTTGTGATACATCGAATTGCAATTACACCGGGCGATCCAGCTGGAATTGGTCCTGATATTTGTGCCCTAATCTCGAGGGACCCCCCCAAGAATACTGAATTAGTAGTTTTCGCTGATAGAACGATACTGGAGGCAAGGGCTCAAAAGCTTGGGATCTCCATTTCATTAAAGCCTTACGTGCGCGAAGAAGCACCAACGCCAAGTGCTATAGGGGAATTATCATTAGTTCAAATAAATAAAAAAGCTGACGTAACGGTTGGAAAATTAAACGCAGTGAACTCACCTTATGTGTTGGAATCCCTAGAGCTCGCTACGCAGAAAGTCCTCGATCAAGAATTAGACGCAGTTGTTACAGGACCTGTCCATAAAGGAATCATAAATGACGCCGGAATCGATTTTAGTGGACATACTGAATATTTGGCCGGACTTTGCAAGGTAAAACGATCGGTGATGATGCTTGCCACGGACGATCTGAGGGTTGCGCTTGCAACAACCCATATACCGTTATCAGAGGTGCCAAATGCCATAACTAAAAGTTTGCTGCGAGATGTCATAAGGATACTTCATGGCGACTTGCAGAAAAGATTTTATATCACAAAGCCTACGATAATAATCAGCGGTCTAAACCCTCATGCAGGTGAAAGTGGCCACCTTGGCAGAGAAGAAATTGAGGTAATCCAGCCAGTTTTAACAGAGTTTCAAAAACAAGGAATGAACTTAATCGGCCCGCTCCCGGCAGACACGCTGTTCAGCTCAAGTTCCTTAGACAAAGCAGACGCTGTCCTTTCAATGTATCACGATCAAGGCCTCCCAGTACTTAAATTCAAGGGCTTCGGTAAAGCTACTAATATAACACTTGGGTTGCCCATCATACGAACATCCGTCGACCACGGGACCGCACTCGATAAAGCAGGCACAGGTGAAGTGGATATCGGGAGTCTGTATCAAGCAATCGCAGCCGCCAAGGCGATGATTAAGAAATAACTCCTGATGAACATAGATAAAAAAGCACTTGCATTAGCTAATGGACGTCCGCACTACGCAAGAAAAAGGTTCGGTCAAAATTTTCTGCATGACGAGAATGTAATTCGGAAGATTGTGGATGCTATCTCAGCAGTTGAAGGAGATCACCTGCTAGAGATAGGGCCCGGTTTGGGAGCCCTGACGAAAGAATTGGCGAAAACTGGTGCAACTATTCACTGCGTTGAACTCGATGCCGATTTAGCTAAATCGTTGAGAACGGAATTTCAAGAATACGATTCTATTAAAATCATTGAAGGTGACGCATTAAAGTTCGATTTGAGCTCCATAGCTACAGAAAAACGACCTCTCAGAGTTATTGGAAACTTACCCTACAATATTTCTACTCCTATAATCTTTCATCTTCTCAAAAATTCTGAACTAATCAGAGACATGACTTTCATGCTTCAGCTAGAAGTGATTCAAAGAATGGTCTCTAAAGTAGGGAAGAGAAATTATGGCCGCCTAAGTTTGATGGTTCAATACTATTGTGAGGTGGAGCACCTATTTAATGTAGCTTCCTCAGCTTTCTCTCCAAAGCCAAAAGTTGTTTCAGCCCTCGCCAGACTTAAGCCGCACAACAGCACCTCAATTCGGGCAAAGGATTCTGACTGCTTACAAACAGTAATACGTACAGCCTTTAACCAGAGAAGAAAAACACTTAGAAATAGCCTCAGAACTATAATTCCAGAAGCTCTTTTGGACCGAATCGCAATCAATAAGAACCTGCGCCCACAAGATATTACGCTCAATGAGTACGTAGAAATTAGTAATGCAATATGTAATCACACCGCGGGACCTGAAGATTATGAAACTAAGTGAATCTATAAAAATTGGTGTGAAGACACTATATCTATCGGAGCAATCTGATCCGAAAGCAAACCGCTTTGTCTTTGCCTACTCCATTGAAATCCATAATGCTGGAGACGAAGCGGTGGAATTACTCAGCCGATACTGGCACATTAAAGACGATAACGAAAAAGTACAAGAAGTCTCTGGTGAGGGAGTCGTTGGGCAAAAGCCTCTGATTCTGCCTGGACAGGCTTTTGAATATACTAGTGGTGCAATAATTGGCACTGAAACAGGAGTTATGCATGGCAGTTATGAAATGCTAGCGGCATCAGGAAGGAAATTTAATGCGCCAATAGCCCCCTTCCTCCTGTCTATGCCTCACACTATTCATTAGCGTCTAAGAACCTCAGCTACTTAATGCTATAATTGTCGTTTTGGAAATGTTGCAGACATCATGAGTACTTATGCGGTAGGTGATATTCAGGGCTGCTATAAAGCCCTAAAGAAGTTACTTAAAAAAGTAAGTTTTTCTGTAAACAAGGACCATCTCTGGTGCGTGGGAGACTTAATTAATAGAGGCCCTAACTCTCTGGATACATTAAAGTTTTTACAAGACATTGATGATTCGGTGAAAATTGTTCTCGGCAACCATGATCTTCATTTCTTAGCAATTCATGAAGGATGCGCTCCGCCCCGAACTAAGGACACTCTCGCTGAATTATTAAACGCCAAAGATTGTGATCGACTTAGCCATTGGCTCAGACAGAAACCATTGGCACATTTCAATTGCGTGGAGACTAAAAATGGGTTGGAAGACTTTTTAATGGTTCATGCCGGGGTCGCACCAGATTGGTCGCTTCAAAAAACACTAAATCTTTCGGCTGAAGTAGAATTAGCTCTGAAAGGAAACGAGTATAAATCCTTTTTAAAGAACATGTACGGAGATCATCCGATTAGATGGTATGACAAACTCGAGGGTCAAGAGAGACTTCGGACTATTACGAATTATCTAACCCGGGTTAGATTCTGCGATGACATCGGTAGCCTTCGGTTGGATGTGAAAGAAGGCTTGTGCGCAGCTCCAGAGGGCTTTAAACCCTGGTATGAATACGAAAAAATATCTCAAGATGCAACCTTACTTTTTGGTCATTGGGCTGCCATTGAAGGAGAAACTGGGAGAAAAAAAGTCCATGCTCTCGACACGGGTTATGTCTGGGGTAGAAGGCTGACAATGATGCGCTTGGAAGATAAACAGCGTTACTCAATCTCTAACTGAGTTATCAATACAGGGTTCTAATAGTTAAAATTTTTTTATGGAAACTTATCTGGTTGGCGGCGCAGTTCGTGACAAACTTCTTAGGATCCCAACGAAGGATAAGGATTGGGTTGTAGTTGGGGCGCATGTGAAAGAAATGAAGGCATTGGGGTACCTTCAAGTTGGCAAAGACTTTCCTGTCTTTCTGCACCCTCAAACAAAAGAAGAATACGCACTTGCAAGAACCGAGAAAAAAACCGGGCCAGGGCATACTGCTTTTGAGCTTGATATTTCTTCAAAGGTCAGTCTGGAAGAGGACTTAAAACGAAGAGACTTAACTATTAACGCCATAGCNGAGGATCAGAACGGTCTATTAATTGACCCGTTTGGCGGNCTAAAAGATATNNAGAAGAAGGTATTAAGGCACGTCTCTGATGCGTTCTCTGAGGATCCTTTGCGAGTCTTAAGAGTTGCTAGATTTGCCGCAAAACTTGCTCCGATGGGGTTTACAGTATCTCCTGGCACCATGCGTCTTATGCGAGATATTAGTGATAGCGGAGAATTAATAACGCTAAGCGCCGAACGGGTCTGGCAAGAATTTGAATATGCACTCGCCACATCTACCCCAGAAAAGTTTATATCAACACTTAAGGAGTGCGGCGCACTAAAGTCCATACTCCCTGAGATAAACGCATTATTTGACATACCTCAACACAAACAATATCGTCCAGAAGTAAATGCTGGCTTAC
>NHGO01000012.1 GCA_002172295.1 Gammaproteobacteria bacterium TMED139
AGCTAAGCATGAACTTGAATTGAAAAGTGTTTTGCCGGCTGTTCCATTCCGGTCGGATATGGATAAGGCATTTAGAAATTTTCTGGTTGAACGTTGCTCAGAAAGAGTTCCGGACCACCGGAAAATTGATGCAAAGCGTTTTTCGATCAAAGCAAAAAATACGAACAGTGAGCTATCTGTGTCGATTGGTTTTTTGAGAGATGACGCGCACTTGGCCGTCAAGGCATCCGTCAATCTATTACACGAGATATTTAACAACTTTTTAGTTGAGGGACCTTACCAAAATTACATGGTAGAGGTATTTAATCTTCCCGAAGAGTGAATTCGGTTATGTCGTGTTTGTCGATAAAGGGCTCTGAGATTCTTCTCTGCCGGTTACCGCGTTGACAATCATATCCGCGGTGACAGGGACTCTATTAAACGTGTGTCCATCAAGCGCATCAGAAATAGCGCAGAGCAATGCGGCTGATGCGCAGCCTTGAATTGGTTCACCAACCCCCTTTACACCAACTGGGTTTTGCGGGTCGGCAATATTGGTCGCCGCCCAATCCATNGGNGTGGGAACGTCGAGGTAGGTCGGTAGTTTAGAATTATGAATGCCTGTGGANGCAGGGAGGCCATTTTGTGGATCGTACACGTGACGTTCAAATCCNGCCATACCAAAACCCATGACGGCAGCACTTTTTACTTGAATTTCCAACCCGCGAGGATGAAGGACCGTGCCGCAATCGGCCACTCCTAAATAATTCAATATTTCAAACTTACCGGTTTCCAAGTCTAGTTCGATTTGAATGAATCCGGCTGAAAGCGCAGGTACTGTTCCATTCTTCTCTAGGTTATCTTTAGCGACACCAATTAGCCCAGTTCCCGCTAGACCGGCGACCGATCGACGCGTCATATCATTTATATCTTCTGGTGCAACTTGTCCGGAAAATTTGCCGCCAAGTTCAATTGCTGTCGTAGCGGCCGCAGCATAACTAAGGGAAATTGAAGGGTCACTTTTTAGGAAAATACGTTCATCAGCGATCTCGAAGTCGGATGGTGATCCACCGAATTTGATGGCGGCTATCTCAAGAAGTTTTTGCAGCGCATCCTGGGCGGCCACGAAGTTTGTTCTCGTCATTGTAAACGAGGTATTTGATCCAAATTGCCCTAGATTCCAGGGAAGGTGTCGACGGCTATCGCCACGCTCTACAACACAATTGTCCCAATTATATTTCAGGATTTCGGCTGCAACTCTAGAGGTCGCGCTATGGGAATACGTACCGAGATTACCGATTCCGGTATGGACGTGGAGAATACCATCAGGTGTTATGCGTACCAAACCATCAAAACCATTGCTTCCAGCTGAATGATAGGCTTGCCCCATACCTACGCCTATGACCTTGCTGCCATTGCGTTTCCCGCTTTGCTNTCGCTTTGAGTCCCAATCAAACTGCCGAGCACCTTTCTCAAGGGCGTCTGAGAGGTGCGAACTCGTGAGCGAGCTAGAGTTGGGACCATAAGTAGCATCGGCNNAAGGCGCATTAATTTTGCGAATGGTTAGCGGATCNAGTTGCAATTCTCGAGCAGCTTTATCGAGCAAAGGCTCTAGTGCAGAGTGAATTTGATTTTGTCCGGGGCCTCGTTGCGGTCCCTTCATTGGAGTATTAGTAAAAATAGGAATTCCACGAAAACGCATAGCCTCTGGCTGATAAACCAATGAAACAGCGTCTCCGGCTGAGAGCCAATCCGAGAAACCTGAATTAGCGCCGTTGTCTTGAATGACATAAAGATCGATCGCAGAAATACGACCATCGTTTTTGAAACCTATTTTCACGCGTCCTTGAAAACCGTGTCTTGCGGATCCGATGTAATATTCTTGTTCACGACTTANTCGCATCATCACCGGTCGGCCAGTTAGTCGGGCCATATGAGCAGGGATAGACATGGCCGGATATGCAGCTCCTTTTGAACCAAAACCGCCACCGCAATACTCAGCAACAAAAACTAAGTTGGCCGGATCAATACCAATATATTCCGCCAACGCAGGAACGGGAAAGCTTTGACTTTGGCTGGAACCATAAAGAAAACATTTTCCATTTTCCCAGTAGGCCAGGGCGGAGCGAGGTTCCATTGAATTATGAGAGTAGCTCGCTGTAACAAAACTCTCATCTATTGTGTACGCGGCGGAGGCAAAGCCCGCTTCAAGATCACCGACCGACCACTCGCGCGCGGGCTCGCCTTGTGGTAATTCCTTATTGACTAGCGCAGCCATTTCGTCGTCACTCCAATGAACCGAGCGGAAATCATCCTGCATAGTCGCATTACCTACGTTGCCTTGGGTTCTCGCATGTGGTCCGTTTGGTCGCAAACTAGTGAGTGGATCAACAACAAACGGCAGAGGCTCAAAATCAAAGTTGATTGCTTGAATAGCGTCCTCAGCTGTTCTTTCATCCTCGGCTGCTATCGCGAGTATTGGGTCGCCTACATAAGCCGGCTCGTTTGTTAGGATAGGGTTGCCTAGGTTAGGTATGAAAGGAACATCATCGGCAGTAAGTACTGCCGCAACTCCATCCATCTGAAGCGCTTTCGAAACATCAATACGGGCAATTCGCGCATGCGGGATCGGACTGGTTAACAGGCGAGCATGAAGCATGCCATCNACTTTAAAGTCTTCTGCNTACTTAGCTTTGCCAGTAACTTTGCCATGGACATCAGGTGGGATGAAATCTTTGCCTATCAATGAGTAAGCCATCGGAAACCCCTAAAAAAGTTTTCACCCATAGCATATTCAACGTCAATTCAGAGTGCAATGGGTAAACATTAAGCGATTTCCAAATTGGTAATATATATAAGGTAATTCGTTACAATTTGTCGCCTATTGGCCGTTGATTCTCACTGACCTAAGATTTAAGTTAGGCTTTAAAGAATTACTGAGAGGCCTCCTCATGAAGCTAATAAAAGTTGCGTCGTTATTTTTTAGTTTGACAGTCACCGGCGCAGTGGCGCAGTCAGAACTTGATTACAATGTCCCCAAAAATGAATGGGGTGACCCAGACCTTAGTGGGGTTTGGAACTTTGCTTCAAACACACCTATGCAAAGGCCGGAGAAATGGGGAGAGCAAGAGTTTCTGACATCTGAGCAACTACAAGAGGAAATTGTTCGGCAACAAGCCGCAGCAAGAGCGGCTGACGATAGAGCCGCAAGGGCCGTTGACCTTGATGCTGATATTCCTACAGGCCCCCAAGTGCTTGGCTATAATGATTTCTGGTTTGAGACGCAGGGCTTAGATGCTAATGTCAGGACCTCACACATTGTTTACCCTGCNAATGGTCGTATTCCNCCTNCGGTTGAGGGAGCTAAAGTACAGCGTGGAAACCAGATTACGGATACNCCGAANGAAAATAGGCCGGTNCGGTTTGTCGTNGGTGGTATCAGTAAAGACGGCCCAGAAGACCGNGGTNTGTCNGAGAGNTGCATTGTTGGATTTAACTCAGGCCCNCCATTCGTNCCGAGTTTGTANAANAACAACGTGCAACTTTTTCAGAATGAGAATAATGTNGTGATACTGACAGAGATGATTCACGATGCCCGTATTGTTCCTNTTGGCCCAAAACCAATGNTAGATAATGACATTAGGCTTTGGTCGGGAGATTCTAGAGGTTATTGGGACAACGATACTTTAGTGGTTGAAACAAAAAACTTTAATGGGGGTCGACAAACTTTCAGCAGCACTGGGAATAATTACGACATGGTTTTAACAGAGAAGTTTAAACGCACCTCTTATGATCAGGTAGTTTATGAATTCACTATTGATGATCCGGCTACCTTTACCGATAAAATTTCGGCGGTGGTGCCCATGACGAAAACTAGCGGCCAGCTCTATGAATATGCGTGTCATGAGGGTAACTATGGCATGTTAAACACTTTGCGTGGAGCTAGGGTTGCNGAGGAAAATGGTTGGGANCTGGAAGGCAGATAATGCCTATNANGGAAGTNTAGTATTCGTATCTTAGGCGNGGGATNTAAAGTCTNAGAAAATGANCCCTATGCNAAGCACAATANCCGATAGTGCTGCAGACCATAAACAACAAGCCAATAGGTCTAAAAGAAAAAATTTCAGTCGGTTAAACCCGGTAATGCCAAGCATTGCTGGAATAATGCTTCGTACTGCTGGGATGAATCGACCGACAAAGATCACATAGCTCCCATAGGTTTCCATCATTCCTTGCACCCGTTGCATGGTTTTCTGTCTTTTTCTTATGAATGCAAATTCATGAAAATATGGACCTACCCATTTCCCGACATAGAATCCTGATTGATCGCCAAGTAAGGCTCCAAAGAAGGCTAGGAAGGAAATAGCTGGAACATTTAACAGTTCATTTTCATAGACTAAGGAGCTGGCAACGACAAGGAATGCACTAGAGACAAATAAACCTAAACCCACAAAAGCCTCAGCAAAAGCAAAGATAGGGATTGCGAAAATCGCGATCTTCAAATTTTGGTTAAACCAGCCTAAGAGTTCACTTTCGATAAAACTCTCCTAATGAAGAGGTATTGCATTTAGAGAAGAGCCGATTCCAGTTTTTTGAGTTCGGCGACTTTTGGAGATCTATTCTCTGCCTTCATTGATCGCAACGATGACAGATGAATTTCCCATATTCTTAACTATAAACGGCGAGCCAGGCTCTCTCCATTCCCATTCTCCCGCTGCNTTNAGNTCTCTTGTTAAACCGTCTTTCCGAGTAACATGCACTATTCCTGCTGAGCCTTGAACTATTACTGTGTGGTTATNATGGNTCTGNAAGCTTGTTTGTTCTCCTGGNCCCAATTCTAACCTATAGGAGCGNAACCAAGGATTTTCAATGTCNGGCTCAAATGCTAAACCNTCCGGTGCGTCACCTGCATCTGACGAACCTTCGCCACCGTTAACAANTGCNATAATNCTCAGTAATCCAGGACCANCGTTTGAGACATTATGCGTAAACGGTTCAANGGCATANTCAGAGATAGACCTCACNGGGCCGTTGGNGGGCCCCCTNCTCGTGTGAATTGTGGTCAGTAAGATAGCCTGATCATGAACATGCTGGAGCGATGTGTCTCCAGGGTTAACTTGCACATCAAGCAAATATAAGTTTCCTTCTCTATGCACAGTGCGATGGCGAGGCTCTTCCAAGAGGTGGACAACTTTCTCCTTAACGGTGTTATCGTTTTGCGCAAACGTCTTGGGGGAAAATAAACGCTCCAGAGGAGTGCCTGCAAACATGATAGCGGTAAGCACCAGTAGTTTGACTGTAAATAACATTGCTGTTTTAAACTGCTTTTTCATCTTTTGCCCCGCGGTCTATATAAATCTAAGATGACTCTCATGGGGTGTTGCCTAATTTAAATACCAACAATTCCGCATCGTTGTCGCGCCCTCCACCAGCGACCGCGATATATTGAATCTCATCATGTTGATAGCTCATTATCGGACCATGAAGACGCTGGTCGACAAAAACTTCACCTGCTTTTGTGCCATTAGTCTTATCAAAAGCGACGAGAATAGAACCCGTCTCCTCCGGACCTATTTCGTCCTTCGCAGCCAAATACGAAATAACCAAAGATTTAGTAACGAGCACGCCGCCCTCTGCTACCACATCACTGAAAACAGACCCTAGGTCGCCTAATTTTAAATGAGCAATAGCAGGATGATCAGTGGGGCCTTTCCCCAGAGGAACCTGCCATTCATGTTCACCTGTGTTTAAATTAATGGCTGTAATTCGGCGATAGGGAGGCTTTATTAAAGGCAAACCTTGTGGGCCCTGTGATCTATCGTAACGAATCACGTAGGGCCAGTCAGAAGTTCCGTCTGGAGGTTCTACCAGCGCCATGCCGGTAGGGCGGGTAACAGAAGGGACATACAGGGTTTGAGTCTCAGGGTCCATCGAAGCTCCTGGGAAATTAGCTCCGCCACCGGCACCAGGCACGACATAAGTTGACGATTTACCATTTGTACCTTGGACAATTGGTGGTGTGAAGATATCACCAAGCTGAAACTTTTCTGAAATTTCTAATGCTTCTTGCCGGAGTGCTGGCGTGAAATCGATAAGATCATCTTCGTTGATACCAACTTGTTCAAATGGTGGCGGCTTGCTCGGTATGGGTTGGGTAGGGTGGGCCCGCTCACCAGGCACGGTNGATGGGGGTACGGGAATTTCTTCAATTGGCCAAACTGGCTCTCCGGTGATTCTGTCAAAAACATAGGTGAAACCGGTTTTTGATACCTGAGCAATGGCCTTTATAGACTTTCCATCTACAACTATGTCTACTAAGTTTGGTGCCGAGGCTATGTCATAGTCCCATAGTCCNTGATGGACAGTCTGAAAATGCCATATTCTTTCACCGGTTTCTGCATCAAGAGCTACGATACTCTCCGCATACAAATTCTCTCCTAATCTGTAGCCTCCCCAGTAGTCATTCGTTGGAGTTGACGTAGGCAGGTAAACGATCCCCAGATCATCATCTGCAGCCATATAGGTCCAGACGTTTGTGTTGCCCGCTACAGCCCANGATCCATTCTCCCATGTTTCATTAAACTCCTCGCCAGGTTGAGGTATTGTGTTGAATCGCCATTTAAATTCACCTGTGCGTGTGTCGTAGGCTCTCACATGCCCTGGCGGGCTTCGATTATTCATACTGTAATCATAAATTTTTGAGCCAACGATTAGTGAATTTCCTACGGCAATCGGTGGTGCTCCGTGCGTTATATTGTTCATTTCAAACTCAAGCCGACCTAGATTCTGCTTGAGGTCAACAAATCCATCATCACCAAATTCAGGGTCGGGCANGCCCGTTACTATGTCTATAGAAACGAGTTGCTTTCCTGGAGTGGCGACAAAAATACGTTCGACTTCTTCGTCCGCCCAATACTCTATACCTCTCGTTTGTATTGGTGAAAAATTTGGGGGNCCTAATTTGTAGCTCTCCGGATCAAAAACCCATAACTCCTCGCCGGATATTGGATCTATCGCTGCAATTTGACTGTGGTTTGTCGTTGTATATATGACGCCGTTTACATATAGAGGAGTCGCTCGATAATCTCCCGTTGGGTAGAGTTGATCGGNTGGAATCCTAAAGTCAGCGGATTGCCAGCGCCAAGCGATTTCGAGTTGATTGAAATTTTCGAGATTAATCTGATCGAATGGCGCATATTTTGAAGAGAAATGGTCACCTCCATGGTGATGCCATTCATTGTTAACGTCAGTGTAGCTAAGATCGGTTGTTCGGTTATCGCAGCCGATCAAAAAAGTTGTTGTCAAAATACAGAAGGCCAATGCACCGTGATTTTTCACTTTTATTCCCCTAATCTATATTGGAGTCAAGGAATGAAAAAATTGAGTCATAAATGCGGATCATTTCATTAGCCGGGAAGCCGCCATGCAAACCATTAGGCACTGTTATTAACTCATTAACCACTTCAGATCGATTTAGGCTTTGATGCAACTGAACGGCATGGTCGTAGGGGACTACAGGGTCAGCGTTCCCATGAATAGAAATGACCGGAGGTAGGTCTTCTCGTATATAATTTAACGGTGAAACGCGGTCGGCAATTTCATTCCTATTTGGTTGCGCGCCTAACCAGCGGACAGCGTAGCCTTTTTGGTTCGGACCCTCGATAAGATCAGCCACATCTGTGATTCCATACCAATTAACAATCGCTGCAACTTTGGGTGTTTCGCTTCCTAGGCATTGCCTATCGAGTTCTGCTTCTGGAGGAATCATTCCAGTAGTAAGTGCCAGGTGCCCTCCAGCAGAGTTTCCGGATACAACTAGTCGCGCTGTGTCGAAACCATACTGTTCTGCATTTCTTGCAACCCATCGAAGTGCACAAAGACTGTCTTCAACGGCAGCAGGGGCTAAGGATACATTGCCTAAACGATATTGAACATTGACTGCAGTCCAGCCTTTCTCTAAATAGGGTATCAAGCGTAATACATTGGCTTCTTTTGAACCGGCGACCCAACCGCCTCCATGATAATAAATGAAGGTTGGAGCAGGTTCTCTTTGGTCACGAGATTGATAAACATCAATTTTAAGCTCGACTCCGTTGGCCTGGCGATAGGTTATGTCTGGAATAACCCGGAATTCGTTTTGCACGGTTGCTGCCCACGATGGCAGGTCNGTTTGTTGGGCGATTAACGAATTACTGATAAAACAAAGAAATANAACATTGGCTATTATGGATGGAAGCTTTCTCATATTAACACCTCACTTATTTTTATATGTGCACTTTAACAACTTAAAACTATTACTTCCAAGTTAATCGCATAGCTTTTTGTCTTCTTGGCCCTTAAGTTTCAAGCTTTTTCTTTTTTCAAAAATTCTTGACACCGAATCACTCACTTACAATGCTTATTGGTCTCAGCTTGTAACGAAGTTTAACAGTAAGTGGCGGCGCAGCGAAATNACGACGATAATTCGANTCTAGGACAGAGGGCAGAGTTAGCNTAACTAAAGGTTTTGAAAAGCATGCATTCAAAAATACGATTTGTTTATTTTTTAGCTACTTTGACTAGCTCGTTGTTTCCGATCATTGTTCATGCGCAAAGTATTTCTGATGACGAGACTACAATCTCGTACCCTGCCTCATACTTTATACAATATGGCTCAGTCAGCGCTAAGGATATGATGGATCGAATCCCNGGTGTTGGTTCTACCACAGGCGGCGGATCAAGCAGCTCAGGAGGTTTTAGAGGTGCCGGTGGCGGAGGTGGGGGTCGAGGGTTTGGTTCTGGAAGCGGATCTAGCGAGATACTTATCAATGGCAAGCGCACCGCGGGCAAAAGTAATGCGACAAGTGGCGTATTGGATCGAATTAATTCAGATCAGGTCGATTACATTGAGATTATTCGAGGAACCTCTGGCGAGCTTGATGTTAGGGGCTCTGGCCAAGTTATCAATATTGTGTTGCTTGAGGAATTGGACCAATCGAGCTTGACATACCAGCTCAATGCCGACCGTTACAGAGATTCATACTTCCAGCCAGGAGGAAACATATCTTATGGAAATCGTATTGGTGGGTTTGATTTTGTATTGAGCGCTGTTGCCGAACCTCGCTATCGCCATGAGGAAAGCAATGAGTTATCTATCTTGGGCGACTATTCACCAAACGATCGTGTTGTGATAGATCAAATTCGAGAGCAAACAAGCTATGACATGACAGCTAATCTAGGTTATGAGTTTAACAGTAATTCCAGCGCAAGATTTAACGCTTTGTTCTCTCAAAACGATAACCCGACCAAACTAACGCGCAGTATTACAGACTTCACGGTCGCTCCCAACGGATTCCTGCTTCAGAGAGAAGATATCCCGGGTGAACAAGACAATTGGGAGATCGGCGGGGATTTCGAGAGTTTTTTTGATAACAATAGTCGCCTGAAAATGTTATTCGTGTTGAACCAAGACAATCGGAACTCGACACGAGAACGCTATGATGTTTTGGATGTCGGAGACGAGGAAAAAAACCTATTTCTTAGAAATGGCAGCCGCACATCTGAAGAGATTTTTCGCGGCTCTTACACCTTTGATATTTTTGATAGTCAGGACTTGGAGGTAGGAGCTGAAAGAGCTGTAACAACCTTGGAGTCGAATCTGGGCTTAGGATTACCATCNGCGAGCGGAGAACCTTCTTTCGCTTTCGGAGGTTTAGTTCCGGTNCCTGTGAGCAATGCAAATTCTACAGTAGAAGAAGAGCGTTATGAGCCCTTCTTAATCCACAATTGGGTGATTAATTCTCGAATGACACTGGAGAGTCACCTACTTTATGAATACTCAGAAATAGAGCAATGGGGAGACGTCCGGAATAAAAGAGACTTCAATTTTATAAAACCAAAGGTAGATTTTCGGTATAACCTGACCCCAAGCTTACAACTGCGAGGGTCATTAGAAAAGGTTGTGAACCAGCTACGATTCAGTGATTTTGTCGCTAGAACCGATGATCAAGATGATGACTCAGATACCTTTGCAGGGAANGCNAACCTGCGTCAAGAATGGTTTTGGAAGTATGATTTTATCACCGAATACCGTTTGCCAAATGACATGGGCGTTATCGACGCAAACTTGTTTTATCATGATCATCGTGATGTGATCGAAAGAATAGATGTGACGACTGATGAGACGAGGCTCGAATCAGCTACTGGAAATATCGGAGATGGCATAATGTACGGNCTTCGTCTGAACAGCAGCATTCGAATGAACGCGATTAACATGCCGAATCTACTTGTTTCAACAAGCTTGAGTTTAGCCGATTCAGAAATAACCGATCCTTTTACGGGTATCGATCGGCGCTTTCAGTTTTTTGGAAGAGGTCGTTGGAATCTCAGTTTTCGACATGACATTCCCAGTTTGAGTTTGAACTGGGGAGCCAGTTGGCGCGAGACTTTCAATGGAAATCGAAAGCTCTACGATATTGATGATAAGTCAGACTTAAGGAATGACTCTTATTTTTCGGTATTCGCTGAGTATATTACTGACCAAGGCACGAGTTGGAGATTCGATGCGAGAGATATTACGAACAGCGTTAGCTGCCGAGAGCGAACTCGATTTATTGGTCGATTGTCTAATGATGTCATCGAGGAAATAGAAAATCGGTGTCGGTTCGATGGTATTGTTGTGTCCCTTAAGATAACAGGTACGTTTTGAAGGGAGTTAACTCTGCCCGCAGATGTTTTGATGTTTAACTCTCAGCCATTCTAGCAAATTGAGCCCTTCAGTGAGCCGCTGACAGGAATTTAGTCTCTTCCTGTCAGGTTAACTAGTTTAGCTCACGGTACCTATTCATATTAAAAAGGAAATACAAAATCTTGTTTTCCCCAAGATGGCAAGAAAAATGGGTAAACAGAAAATCATAAACAGAAAAATATTTAACAGAAGATACGTCGCTGCATATTTTTTTATCGCCGATAGGACTACTAGTGAAATGCTGAATAAAAACAACAAGCCCCATAGANCTGGGTTGTTGCACGCTATGGTAGCTCCATAAATAAAAGCATACTGCAGAATGACTGATCCTTCGGATTGAGCACTTGGAATGGATTCAGCCCATATGGAAAAGGCAGCGTATGAAAGCAATGGGAAGGCAGCAAACGGAAATATCAGCCTTGTTATCTTTAGACCCATGCGTAAAAACCTTTTCCTGGGCCTTGAGAGCCTAGTTGTACTTTCAATTTGAAAGTCACTGAGAACTTATGGGGATCGGTTCAAGCCTATCTGCGTTAGAAGCTAGTTCAGTGCTGCCTGATGGAAACTCATTAGATTGTAGGATGAAAGCAAGTATCGCCGCGTAGCTTTGTTGAGAGAGGCTGCCAGGTTGGTCGGTTGGCATCTCAGTGCTCATTTTGGTGAATAATTCTCCCAGTGAGCGCCCTTCCCAGATAAACATAAAACTTAACCCGATTAAACTTGGAGAGTTGCTGTTCCCGCGAAGATCTGCTGAATGGCAAGACGCGCAGCGCGAGGCATATTCCTCTGCACCACGAGAGGCTTGTTCTTCAGTATAAATACCGTCTTGTAGGGATTGGCCCATACTTAATTTTGGGTACAGCAAAGTCAACGCCGTAATTAAATATATTTGTGCTTTATTGATTGTTGGGAAGTGCAAAAACATGTATTGAATTTCCATGAAGAGGTCTACTTAATTCAGGTGCGAGGTCTCTGGGTAGCATGCCGGACCAGCTGGCTCCCCCAACTCCAGCGGGCAAAGCAACGTACTGAGTTCCATCTATCTCATAGGACATAGGAAACCCTTGAGCTGAGGTCGTAATTCTTGTTTGCCAAAGTTTTTTCCCGGTTTCAGCATCGAGTGCATAGTAGTAGCGGTTCCAGTCACCAACAAAAACTAATCCTCCTCCGGTAGTGAGCGCTGCGGTGTTGATTGGAGCTCGCTGTCTGTAACGCCACTTAATATCGCCTTCAGGAATATTCATAACTAGAAGCTCCCCCAAGTTCTCTTCTGCTTCATGATGGGGGTAGTTAACTCTTCTCACTGGACCGGTACCCCCGCCACCCAAAACCTGTTCGGTGGGCCCAAAGGTTGCAAGTTCGCAATTTAGNGTTATCGGGATATACATTGCTTCGGTTTGGGGTGAGTAGGCCATCGCTCGCCAACTTTTAAACCCTGAAGTGCTTGGGCACATATCTATCTGCTGCCCTATCCTCGGGATCATGCCATCCCTGTAACTGACGACACCATTCACCGGGTTAACGTTAAGAATATTCTGGTAGCCGACGTCTGTTGCTTTAATGATCTCCCCGGATTGCCGGTCTAATTGCCATAAGATTGCGAGTTTACCCATCTTAAAAATGGATTCTTTTCCGTCCACGTCGACAAGGACTGATTCAAAGGTTTCATCCATATCGTGAGTTTCACCAGGGAGATGCTGATAGTACCAGGCCATCTCGCCGGACTGAGGATTCAGTGCAATCGTAGAATTGGTGTAGAGAGCATCTCCGTCTGTTCCTCGAACGGCTCTTGCCCACGGTTTAGCTTGGGAGGTACCCATATAAACTAGATTTAATATTGGGTCATAGCTACCCGCTTGCCAGGAATCGCCTCCAGCTCGAAAACGAAGAGGAAGGTCTCCCCATGTGTCTCCGCCTGGAGTTCCCGGAGCGGCAACAGTTGAAAAACGCCAGAGTTCTTCGCCGGTCAAAGGATCATGTCCCGTATAGAAGCAGACATCTTCCTTATAGCGCTCACAGCCCGTGATTCCAGTTACAAGCACACCATTTGCTACTATCGGACCTGCGGTGTAGAAATAACCGAGAGAAGGGTCAGCTGTTTGAGACTCCCACACTAATAAACCTGAGCGGGCATCGATGGCACGGATACTTGCATTCTCCGTTGCGGCATAAACCATCTCGCCGTAAATAGCTATATTCTTTTGAACGCCTCTACCAACGCCAGCAAACGCAGTCAAGGGCATTGCCGCATCACCCAAATCCTCGGCCGTAATTTCTTGGTCTGAACCGTCAACGGAGGCCGTGGTCCCTGGCCTGTACTCCCATATCAGGTCGCCGTTGCTTGCATCTAGTGCTTGAATTACTCCGCGTGGTGCCGGGACGAACATAATGCCATTGTGGACCAAAGGTGCCGCCTGCGCTGAGCCTGTATCATCCAATGCCCATGACCAGACGAGCTGGAGTTCATTTACATTCTCAGTATTAATTTGACTTAGGGGGCTATACCCCCAACTTCTTGGAGTTCCCCTCCAGCTTAACCAGTCCTCCGTAGGAGGGGTCTGTAGTAGCTCATCTGTTACTGACTCATACTCAAGAATCTGAGTGAATCCTTTGCTACTCGCAATGACTAATAGAATTGTTGCTAATACGTTTATTTTCATTATCTTTTCGTCGGGTTAATGCCTTCGTTAACTTAAAAGAATATCCGTCATAACATGCAAGTGCAAGGTAGTTAAGTCTGACGTTTGAAGTGTCAATCGTCTTTCTGGCAGCAAGGGCGCTAAATCTTTTTAGTTCTCAATAACTGATCATATGACACATTTTGTTTCATTCGCAGTCAATTGAGCGGTGTTACTCTTTTGCCAGGTTGTGTAGCATGATGTTTAGGGACTATTGTGAAGAATAAGAATGTTGCTGTTTAGTTTGCTGAATCACCCTGTCATACCCATCTACCGATCCAAATCGCTGGCGTTTTTTCTTTTCCTGCTATTTGCTGCGACTCAAACCCTAGCACAACCACCATTAGAAGTTACCGAGGAATTGATGCACGACGTTTTTCAGGGTGCGGATGGGTTTTCGCCAAAAGAAGGAGAACCTCCGGTTTATCGTGCGCTTAGAGAAAATCCAGAAAACGGTGAGCTTGAGACGGTTGGATACTTGTTTGAAACGCCAGACATGCCACCAGAAGAGGTGGGTTATTCCGCGCCGGTTGATATCTTGGTGGGGATGGATTTAAAGGGAACTATTACGGGACTGAAGATCCTCCATTATATTGAATCTTATAAAAGTATCAGAGGCGATTTTATAAACAGTGAATATTTCCCTAATCAATTTGAAGATAAGAATATTGTAGAAGGCTTCCGCATTGGGCGCGATGTTGATGGCATATCGCGAGCCACTATTACAAGTTGGGCGGTGTCTCGGGGTATAAGGAANGCTGCTAGACGGGTGGCTGAAGCATATCTAACGGATTCAGAATTCGTCTCTTTGACTAGTTCCGATGCCGTTGCCCTGCAGGTTCTCGCGGCCCAAACCTGGGATGATATGGTCGAAAACCAGTTAGTGGTGAATTGGACAATTACTCAGCCGGATGGAACCCAATTGGAGCTTGCATTGGTCTTTATGGGGCACGATGGGCTTGGTGAAATTCTGGTAGGTGACGTCGACTATTCTCGAGCTGATAGAGAGGCTAGTGCTCGGGTGAGTGATGGCAATATGTTACTTGTTGGCATTGCGGGCAACTCATCACAACCTTTTCGGCAAGAACGTTTAGCAGTTCAGCAAGGTGAAGATGTCTTCCCAATTGAGAGAAGGCGTTTTGTGTACGTTGGTAGCGCTGATTATGGAAAAATAGCAAATAGAGTTCGTTTTGCTGGAGCTATGGTTTTGGATCCGGCGATAGATCTTAATCAGCCATTTGATGTTCTCTATAATACGGGTGGTAGGGTAGGGGAGTTTGGTACTATAGCCCAGATAAGCTATAAGGTTCCTACCATTCCTCTGGCTTTGGCATTAGGTCAACCCATTCCTCCAGAGCTATTGCCAGAAATTGATGATGACCTGACTGCCTTTCAAAATGAGGGCCTTTACGCGAGTTTGATTAATGACGCGCCTTGGTTTGATGTAAGCATATTGTTATTACTATTAGCGATGGTTATGACGGCTTTTTTGCGAAAAAGTGCTTCTATCCGGTGGGCTACTCTAGGTTTTACCTTGATTTATTTGGGATGGATGGACGGCGGTTTTGTCTCAGTGTCTCATATTACTAATTTTGTAAAGATTGGTCCGTCTATGTTTAGGAGTGACCTTCCTCAACTGCTGATACTTGTTTTCACGATTATCACTACTTTGTTTTGGGGTAGAGTCTTTTGTTCTTCATTGTGTCCCTTCGGTGCCCTGCAAGATTTTATTGCGCAATTTACTCCTAAAAGGTTTAAAAAAGAATTANCTCAAGGTGTGCATGATAAGGCTATCTTCATAAAGTACGCCGTTTTAGTATTTCTAATNATTATGGCTGTGTTTTTTACTAACCTAAGCTTGTTTCAGTATTTTGAGCCATTTGGAACCATATTTTATTTTAGTCAGTCTTATTTATTGTGGGGCATTCTTGGTGTCTTTGTTCTCGCCTCAGTTGTTATACCTCGCTTCTATTGCCGCTATGCCTGCCCATTGGGCGCTGCACTTGGCATTACTGCTTTGATTTCACCTTGGAGGATTAGTCGAGTGCCGCAGTGCGATGTTTGCAAAGTCTGTGAGCATTCTTGTCCAACCGGGGCTATACGAGGACCAAGGATTGATTTCAAAGAATGTGTGCGGTGTGATATTTGCGAGACAAAGCTAATAGCTCGATCTGGTGTTTGTAAACATGATATGGAAACGGTGAGTGTTCGAATTAAGAATTTTGACGCGGTTACTAGTACTTAAATAAGCTGCAGTGAAATTAAGTTTTCAGGTCGCGGCCTCAGGAATCACTGCATAAAACCTTCATAAAAACGATCGAGGTTGCTTGACGCAACTTCGATCGTTTAGTCTTTAGAGTTGGGCCTGTTGTTCTTTAGCGCGTCCTGCGTTAAGAATATTAGGAATGGCGTAATTGCCCTCATGGCATGCATATTCATACATGACATATTCGTCATCTCGNGTAAGTGGCATTGAGATCGTGAATGGTTGTGTATAAATTTCTGGATCGGTAATNGTTGCTGACCAAATNATGGTTNCTTCACTAACCCGGGTAAAGCGCTCGACAACGTTCAGGTCCTCAGTGACNGGGACNGCTTTAAGTCGCGCACCTGCGCTNCTGCTGGCTATCATGCCTCTATCGTTATAGTTGGCCGTTTCCACGATCAACGTGTCTCCCTCCCATCTCGCTACTGAATCACCCATATAAAGTTTAACTTTGTCGTCGATGTGTTCTTCTTTATTTAGATGNATCACGCGCACGTCGTGGATCATCTCATGCACTATCGTGAACGTGTCTGCTGTCTGGATGAATCTGTAAGCATTGTTATANCCGGCGGGAAGCATTGANCCNGGNACTCCTCGTGTGAGGCAGCGGTCCCATACCGTGCTATAAATATAATCATCTTCAACATGTGCGAAATAATAATCACGAATAGCAGCTGCTGACTCTCGCAATGGTGCTCTGCCATTGGGGGGGTCTACTATTAAAGAAGTCTGACCAGTAGAAAGNACNGTATCACCGGAGTCCAACCAAANTTGATTGTAGCCTCCNANATTACCTCCAACAGTGACCTCAATATTATCGTCCGCNAATGTGCGCNGCTCTGCAAGATTCTNTTCCATTGCTGTTATTTCGTCCTCTGTAAGAAATGCNCTTCCTTGCAGAGAAGCAGGGCGCTCCATAGGAGTTATCGTATCGTTAGTCCAAAGACCNTGTAAATCGGGTTGGCCATCTGGCGTTCGAGGAACAATGTAATCCTGACTTTGAGCAGAGACAAAGCTCGCCATGGGTATTACTGCAGCTATCAGACTGCTCGCTAATACATATTTTAGTTTTTGCATTGGGGTCTCCTCACCTATTCTGTATCTGAAAACCCTTTATGGGCTATCCTCGGTCAGCCAAGAAAAATCATCAGCGGCCGGGTCAAAAAGATCGGCTCGCTCTCGGCGAACCATATCCTCNTCCCGCGCCCTGTTTATTATATCTTCTGGTATCTGATCGCCAACGACAAGCCCTCTGGGAGTCGTGGGAGCATAATAAATTCGAGCGTTTGCCATTTCGTCAGTCGTTTCTGGCCCATAAACAACATCCTGCGTTGGGTCTGGGTTGAATCGATTGCCTTCAGAATTATCGAACCACCAACTCATGTGCATTTTTGAGCCCTCGGGAATAAACTTCGGTTCTTCGTATTCATACAAAAATTGCCAGTTAAAATCGTAGTCAGGTACCCAAAGCAAAACCTCTCGCTCGCCGTCAGGAAACTCAAGTTCATAGCGCATCGCTTTGCCACGATAGTGCATGTGAGGCCCCATGGATAGGAGGTAAATATCCTCTTCTATTTCATAGGTATTGTTTACTTCGTAGTTTGGGTGGCCAGCAGGGATTGTCCAGCCCCGATGCGGTAACAAATTAGTTTCTACNACATGGTCAATCACATCGCCTTCTTCATAAAATTTAAACGCAGCTCTGGTTAAATCATTTACCGCGGTGTCCTCACCAGGGTTTTTATGGTAGTGCATATTCACNGTGATAAATGGATCTTCAGGCAGGAGCACACCCCAACCTTCAGGGTAGGTAAACGGACCTCGCCCTGGAACACCTACCCCCATATGACTTGACACAATGTGGTGTACCCAAGGGCCGCCCGGATCAAGCTCAGCCATTGATATCCATTTTGGATTTTCATGCGCGCCTTCAGGTACTGGCATTTGAATAGTAGGTTGCCAATCCATCACTTCATCAGGAACATAAACCTCTTCGTCAAATTGAACTACTAGGTCAGGGTCGCCGATCCACCAGCCAGAGTCTGGTAGAGTGGTTCCTGCTCCGTTAGCAACGACCGCAGAATTATTACCTGCATCAGATAAATCACCCTCAATGGCGCCACCGTCTACCCATGCTATTAGTAGGTCCTTCTCTTTTTTATCCATATACCTCTCGCCCTTGAACTCGCCGCGATGGCGCTCATGGGCGCCCCATGGAGGCATGTAATTTGTAACGAGCGCATTTTTAATAAGAGGTGCCCAAATCTTCGCTTGTTCATAGTCATTGAGGGGCATCGGAGCAAAAATTCCGCCGACGTCCGGGCCATTATCCTGATGGCAAGCGACGCAATTTTTTTGGAAAACTGGTAATGCGTCAGCATAAAACGTGGGGGTTTCCCCGACCGTGTTTGCTAATGAGAGTGTACTTAAAGTCAATAATCCCGAGAGAGCTATTGATTGTTTGATGAGGGCTTTCATATTTGCTCCTGCTCTTTTAATTCTCTTAGAGCAAACTCTAAAGCTAATTCACTGATTTGTCTACATATACGGGTAGGGTGGCTGTATTAATTTGGTCTCTATTAGGCTTTGCCAGGACGGTTAGATAGTCATCGTGGCTGTGGTATGCTCGGCGGTTCGAAAACGATAAGTAATCGGAGTAGTTTTTAAATGACGCGTTCAATTATATTGTTTAGTACCTTCTTTATAACTCTTCAGCTATCTGTTGGCTTAAATGCACAAGACTCTCCTCGCTTTGAATGGGACTTAACGGACATTTATTCAGATGAATCCTCATGGGAATCGGCAATGGATCAAATTTCATTGCGCATTGATCAGTTTCAAGGACTGAAGGGCACTTTGGGTTCAAGCGCTCAGTCTTTGCTTCGGGTAATGAGGGAGTACTCAGAGTTAAACAAGGACGCTGCGAGGGCCTACGTTTACACAAGTCTGCAACGGGATGCCGATCAGCGTGAGCCCGAAGCCCAGGCGCGGTTTGGATTAGCTAGGCAAATGTATACCGACCTTACNGAGGCTTCATCGTGGATAAATCCGGAACTATTGAGTCTCGGGGAAGNTAGGGTAGCTCAACTTTTGAACGAAGAACCCGCATTAGCTGACTTTGATTTCCTAATTCGCGACACATTGCGACAGAGCCCCCATACTNTGGACGAGGCAACGGAATCGATTCTGGCTCAGGCGGGAATGATTTTGTCCTCTCCCTCTCAGGTTTATCAAAACTTTGCAAATGCGGATATCCCTTGGCCGGACGTTACTCTAAGTGAAGGCAAAAACGTTACGCTGAATCAATCNGGTTANAGNCTNTGGAGAGCAAGCGCAAATCGCCAGGATCGTAAACTAGTATTTGATACTTTTTGGCAGACCTGGCAGCAGTACGCAGATGGAATGGGAGCGACACTTGCNAGTGAGGTNCAGTCTAATCTTTTCTCGGCCCGTGTTCGCAATCATGATGGGGTTCTAGCTAACAATCTTTTTGACGATGGTTTGCCGCCCCAGATTTATACTCAATTAGTTGCTCAAGTAAACGAAGCCCTGCCAATCTTTCATCGCTATCTTCGTTTGCGAGGAGAGATGCTAGGTATTGAGGACCTTCGTTACTACGACATTTATCCACCATTAGTAAGTGTTAATACGGGTGTCTTCGACCTTGAGCGTTCGAAAGAAATTACCTTTGAGGCACTTCGTCCCTTCGGTGAAGAATATTTGAGCTTACTTGATTTCGGCTTGCGGCAGGATTGGATGCATAGTCATCCGCAGCCGGGCAAGCGTTCTGGTGCATACATGAATGGCTCTGTGTATGACGTTCACCCTTATGTGCTGCTTAATCACAATGATGATTACGAGTCTATGTCAACTTTCGCGCACGAGTGGGGGCATGCCGTCCACTCGTTGCTAGCCAACGCGAGCAACCCCTACGAGACTGCGGGGTATTCAACTTTTATCGCGGAAATGGCTTCCACAATTAATGAGATCCTTCTTCAGGAACACATGATTGCGAATGCTCAAACCAAAGAGGAGCAGCTTTTTTATCTAGGTGGGGCGCTGGAGCAAATTCGTGGAACTTTTTTCCGTCAAACGATGTTCGCCGAGTTTGAGCTAGCCATCCATGAGGCGGCAGAAAATGGTTCGCCACTCACGGGCCCTCGATTTTCTGAGATCTATGGGGACCTTCTGAGGCGCTACCATGGGCACGACCTTGGTGTTCTGACTATTGATGACCTTTATACGGTTGAGTGGGCTTTTATTCCTCATTTCTACCGAGACTTTTATGTCTTTCAATATGCGACTTCGATTACTGGCGCGGCATGGTTCGCAGAACAATTTCTTGCCGGGGATGAAGAGGTGAGAGACGCATTTATTCGGGTGCTAAGCGCCGGCGGTTCAGATTATCCGCATGACATTTTACTAAAAGAGGCGGGCTTGGATATGACGGCAGCAGAGTCTTATGAGCCAATAATACGGCGGATGGACTCCTTGATGGATCGAATCGAGGCCCTATTGTAAAGATTTAGGGTTCATCCAAAAGCTTTATTTGAATTTTTCTAAATTGGGTGGGGTGGCTTTCAGCCTGAATAGCTAGATATCCTTCTGATAGTGGGAGACTTGATCCGTTTTTGATAAGTGCTTGCGCATCTGGATCGCTCTCGTCGAGCTGTATTTCTTGTAATTCGAACACCGACTCCCCATTAACTCTATGAATTAAGCTCTTGCTCCCGCGGACTTCAAGTTCGACAGTAACCCAGCGATCGCCATGAAAGGTTTCTGATGACGAGTTTGAGCAATGGCGTGTAATTAACTCGCCGTTCATCACCATGTTAGTGCCTGGCGTGCAAACATTTAAGGTTGTTCTGTCGTCTGTGCCATTTCCCCCAAGTAGCTGGGATTCTATACTTACGGGAAATTCTTGGTTTAGCGTAATAGTCTCTGGGTCTTGACTGTGGAGCATTATTCCATTATTNCGGAAAGCCCAGTTAGGCCCATTAAAAACTTGATCGCCGACAAAACGATATTCAATTCTCAAGAGGTAGTGGGAGAATACTTCATCGTAAAATAGATGTCCGAATTCCCCATTAAACTCATCCCAGTTGTCATACGATACTGTCAACAAATTATCTTCAACAAGAAATGTATCCCGATAATTCACTCCGAGAGGTTGGCCTGTGAATTTAACTTTCCAATTAGACAGGTCTTCACCATTGAACAAGTCAAACCATCCGTCGTCAGGCTGCGCGCTGCAGCTAGATAATATGATCCAAGCGAGTGTTGAGAATAAGTATCTTTCAGTTCTATATTTCATATTTCGGATGGCCGTACAATAAAAATTAAGGAGTCAGTATTATTTTTCCTGTGGTCCTTCGCCCTTCGAGGTCCAGGTGTGCTGATTTCGCATCAGAAAGCGGATAGAAATGTTCGATTCTCAAGTTCAACTCACCGCTTGATATCCAATTGAATACGTCACCACTCCTCCATTCTAAAGAGGCCCTATCGGCTGTGTAATCAAACAGAGTGGGGCGGGTCAAGAATAACGAGCCCTTCGGGCCAAGAGTAGCGGGGTTAAATTCGGTCACAGGTCCGCTGGCATTTCCGTAGAGGACCATACAACCGAGTTTGCGCAGGCAATTGATGCTTTTCTCAAATGTCGCTTTGCCTACTGAGTCATACACGACGTTGACGCCTTCTCCTTCCGTAATTCGACTAACCTCAGTTTCGAAATCTTGTTCCGAGTATAAGATAACCTCATCCGCGCCCGCGGCCTTCGCTAATTTAGCTTTCTCATCTGTTGAAACGGTTCCAATGACATATCCGCCTGCATTTTTTACCATCTGGATGAGTAAGAGCCCGACGCCACCAGCGGCAGCGTGGATTAAACAACTATCCCCTTCCTTTACATGGTAAGTCGATTTACAAAGGTAATGTGCTGTGCATCCCTGTANCATTGCTGCGGCACCTTCATTGAATGATACGCCATCTGACAGTTTAACGAGTTTTTCTTCGGGAACTGTTGCGTATTCCGCGTAGGCACCAGGGACACTCGTATAAGCNACCCTATCGCCCTTGGNNTACCTTGACACNTCATCACCAACTTCCTCAATGATGCCAGCAGCCTCTAAGCCNAGGGTNGTTGGCAGGGGTACTTGGTAAAGTCCTGAGCGCTGGTATGTATCTATATAGTTTATGCCTGAGGCGTTGATTTTAACCAAAGCTTCTTTGCTGCTTGGGACAGGCTTCTCTATGTCTTCATAGCTTAGGGCTTCAGGCCCACCGTATTCGTTAACTCTAACCGCCTTCATTTTCGCTCCTTGCCAAACCTGTACTTTCAATAAGGTATTTATCTCAAAATTANCCGTGATAAACAANGTAACTGAGGCAAAGCAGGGGATAAATAGGCTGGACGCCGATGACACTGAGGTTTATTCTCTAAACCAAACAGAATAAACGATAACACCGGAGGGTTGAGCCCATGTTTCCCCTAAAGCAGCTGTTGCTACTGATTGTATTAGTTGCGGTATTACCTGCGANNGCNCAGCAGGCGCGTATCGACCTNACGCAAGAGATGGTTGAGGCAACGAANGCGTTCGTGTCAAGCTTAAGTGTTCAGCANCGNAANAATGGANTTTATACATTTGAAGATGAGGAGCGCTTCAATTGGCATTTTATTCCACGAGATCGNAAGGGCGTGCCTTTNCGCTCGATGANCGATTCTCAAAGNGCNGCGGCTCAAAANGTACTACAGACTTTTTTTAGCGCCAAAGGTTACCAAAGAGCGGAGGCAGTGAGNTCTTTAGAGTCTGTATTAGCTGAAATTGAGGTNAACGGGCGNTTTGATAGAGATCCAGAGCTTTACTTTCTTACGATCTTTGGCACGCCGGGTTTGGATAGTAATTGGGCCCTNAGNTATGAAGGNCATCACCTAGCNTACAATTGGACCTTCGTCAGTGGTATGGGTATTGCGAGCTCACCCCAATTTTTCGGTTCTAATCCAGCAGAGGTGAGGTCTGGCGAAAGAATTGGGACTCGGGTGCTCTCGGTTGAGGAAGACCTTGGTCGAGACCTTGTTAGCGCTTTATCTGCCGACCAAAAAAAGATGGCGATTCTTGATATTGAGGTGCCGGGTGACATATTTACTGCGGCAGAAAAAGAAATTACTCGATTAGAAAATTCAGGCATTAGTTACAGTGAATTGAACTCTCGGCAGAAAAGAATGCTCATT
>NHGO01000013.1 GCA_002172295.1 Gammaproteobacteria bacterium TMED139
ATCGCGGAAGGTTCCACTATGGTTCGACTCGGTACCGCTCTTTTTGGTGCCCGAGAGTAATTCAGATTATCCTGAACGAGTTGAATACGATAGAATCTGGAGATGTTAATTTGTATATTTCATCCTTAAGTGGACTGTTGAGGTTAGTTTGAAAGACAAAATCATTGGCTTTATAGGTGCTGGAAACATGGCCAGCAGCATAATCCGGGGCCTAATTAAGTCAGGCATAGCACCAGCATCCATTTTAGTTAAAGATATCGACAAAGTTAAGCTAGAGTATCTTGCGGACGAAACGGGTATTAAGCCGTCATCGGCCAATGATATATGCACAATCGCTGATGCAGTAGTCTTAGCGGTGAAGCCGCAATTAATGCAAACCGTTTGCTTGGAGATAAAAGCTTTTGATTCATCCAAACTATTAGTTTCAGTTGCAGCTGGCGTAAAGGTAGCGCAATTAGAGGATTGGTTGGATAAACCACCGGCACTTGTGCGCTGTATGCCCAACACACCAGCATTGATTGGGCAAGGCGCGAGCGGATTGTTCGCAAATAATTTCACGAGTGAACAACAAAAAGAATTGGCACAATATATTATGGATTCAGTAGGATTAACTGTTTGGCTTAAAAGGGAAGATGATATTGATACGGTCACCGCCCTGTCAGGTAGTGGCCCTGCTTATTTCTTTTTGTTTATGGAAGCGATGCAAGAATTTGCTCAGGAATTTGGCTTGGAACAAGAGGTAGCAGAAACTCTGATTTGTCAAACAGCAGTCGGCGCAAGTGAGTTGGCTCGCCAAAGTGAAGATTCAACAATTGAATTACGTAAAAAGGTAACATCACCGGGAGGAACGACCGAAAGAGCTATAAGAAAGTTTGAANNCGGCAACTTGAAAGGACTAGTNCGCGAAGCTCTCATTACAGCCCGAAACCGTTCGATTGAGTTATCAGAGNGTCGTTAACAAATAACGAGAATTAATTATGGGACAAGCTGGAAATGCAGTAGCACAGATATTTAACACGATAGCAGGCCTCTATCTATTATTTGTAGTTGCCAGATTTCTTTTACAATTGGCAAAAGCGGATTTTTATAATCCGATATCTCAAGCTGTATTTAAAATAACTGACCCGATGGTCAAAGTATTTAGAAGCTTTATTCCCGGATATCGAGGTATTGACTTTTCCAGNCTCATTCTTGCATTCTTCGTGCAATTTGCAGCTATCTCTCTAACTATATTGCTTTATGGCGGCTCTCTTCCTTCCATTAGTTTTATCGTTACCTGGAGCTTTGTTGGCGTATTAAACTTCATTATCCTGTTCTATTATTATGCCCTTATCGCATCGATTGTNATGTCGTTTGTCATGATGTTCTCAGGGAACATGAACCCTCATCCAATACTTNCGCTAGTTTGGCAAATAACGGAGCCNATAATGTCGCCAGTCAGAAAAGTCATTCCACCTATGGGNGGATTGGATTTTTCACCAATATTCATTTTCCTAGTTATCGGTTTGATTCGAAATTTTATTTATCAATCATTTGGTGTGAANGAACAGATAGCGGCAGTAGTAATCGGNTTGTAAAATTCCTCCAAATCNTAGAAAGAGAGCCCCATTAAAAAGTGGGAAAACCCTGACATCATGAGCGATTCTATTCCAAAAACTTCTGTCGGAATTGTTAAACCTAAGAAGTTTCACTTCGATGAGCCTCTCATTTTGAGCAGCGGAAAGGTTTTGCCCCATTTTGATTTAATTGTTGAGACTTATGGCAAGCTCAATGAAAGTAAGTCCAACGCCATTCTTGTATGTCACGCGCTAAGCGGAGACCATCACGCTGCAGGATACCATTCTTCANAAGATAAGAAAGCCGGNTGGTGGGAGTCTTGTATTGGTCCAGGAAGCGCAATAGACACCGATGTTTTTTTTGTCGTAAGCCTGAACAACCTGGGTGGCTGCGGAGGAAGCACTGGGCCTGCGTCCATCAATCCCGAAACCGGCAAATACTACGGACCAGATTTCCCAATCGTAACAGTTGGCGACTGGGTTGCCAGTCAAGTAATGCTGTCCGACAAACTCGGAATCGAAAAATGGGCTGCAGTCGTTGGGGGTAGCTTGGGGGGTATGCAAGTGCTCAGATGGGCAATTAGTTATCCGGAACGGCTGCACAGTGCAGTTTGTATCGCCGCAGCAGCAAAGCTTTCCGCACAAAACATAGCGTTTAATGAAGTAGCACGTCAATCGATTACNAATGATCCAGANTTTTGTGAAGGCCATTANCTCGAAAAAGGAACCTATCCAAAAAGAGGTCTTACTCTCGCCCGCATGGTGGGGCATATAACCTACCTATCAGACAATGCTATGCGCGCAAAATTCGGGAAAACTGTNTCTGATTTTGAAAAAGAGGGCGACAATTTTGGTCGAGATTTACGCGCTGGCACCTTGAGTTTCGGTTTTAATGTAGATTTTCAAGTAGAAAGCTACTTGCATTATCAAGGCGAGCGCTTTTCTGAAAACTTTGATGCAAATACATATTTATTAATGACCAAAGCTCTAGACTATTTTGATCCCTCTTTTGATTATGATGGTGATTTANGGGAANCACTTTCTAACTCTACGTGTAAATTCCTTCTTGTATCGTTCAGTACNGACTGGCGTTTCCCNCCACAACGNTCTCGTGAAATAGTTAACGCTNTATTAAACACAAATAAGGAAGTNAGCTATTTAGAAATAGAAGCAGATCAGGGACATGACGCATTCTTGATGCCCATACCCCGCTACATAAATGCGTTAAGATCTTATCTAAGCAGATTGAATACTGAGATAAATGACAATGCGTCCTGATCTGGAAATAATTCAAAGATGGATAGAACCTGAGAGTAGAGTTCTTGACCTAGGTTGCGGCGATGGAGCTTTACTTACATTCCTAGGGGCTACAAAAAAAGTAAAAGGGATAGGACTTGAAATTGATACGTCCAATATACAACATTGCGTTGAGAACGGTATAAATGTTATCGAGCAAAACCTGGATAATGGACTCTCNAACTTTGAGACAAACAGTTTCGATACAGTTTTGCTAACTCAAACCCTGCAGGCCCTGAGTAAACCAGATAAGTTACTTGACGAAATGTTACGCATCGGGAAAAGAGGTATTGTAACGTTTCCAAATTTTGGTAACTGGAAAATTCGAGCTTACCTTGCGTCTAAAGGGAAAATGCCTATTTTTAAATTTATGCCCTACCAATGGTACGATACTCCAAACATACATTTTTGTACCGTGAAAGACTTCGACGAATTGTGTTTGAGTAAAGGCATTGAGGTCATTACGCGGATGGTCGTTGATTCAAAACATAAAAAGGGTTTGGGCGTCGGTGTACTACCAAATTTACTCGGTGAAACAGCAATTTATCACCTAACACGAAATAAGACGGAAAAATAGTGCGAAAAGTAGTCCTCGCGAGCGGGAATAAGGGTAAGTTGGAAGAGCTAAGGTCAATTCTCAATTTTCAAAATGTTCAATTAATAGCCCAGTCTGAATTTGACATAAAAGAAGCTGAGGAAACAGGCAACACCTTCGTGGAAAATGCGTTAATCAAAGCTAGACACGCTTGTATTGAGACAGGCTTACCCAGCATCGCCGATGACTCTGGGATAGAAGTTGACGCATTAAATGGCGACCCCGGGGTATTTTCGGCTCGTTACGCGGGGACTAAAGGCAATAACGCCGATTCCGCAAATAATGCGAAACTGTTAACTGCATTAAACCAAGTGCCCGACCAGGAACGCACGGCTCGGTTTCAGTGTGTCATAGTTTTTTTAAAACATCAGAAGGATCCAACACCGATTATATGCAACGGTACATGGGAAGGGCGAATTTTAACAACGCCATCTGGTTCGAACGGCTTTGGATATGACCCACTATTTTATGTTCCAACGCATAATTGCACTTCAGCGGCACTTGCTCCACAAATCAAAAATTCTCTAAGTCACCGCGGTCAAGCACTGCGAAAGTTTTTAAAATGTTGGAACAACCTCCCTTAGGCCTCTATATTCATATTCCATGGTGTATACGAAAGTGTCCTTACTGTGATTTTAATTCCCATCAAGCAAATGGCGCTATTCAAGAGCGTGACTATATTACAAAGCTCTTTGATGATTTTCTTTATGAATACGAACGGCTAGGGGACCAAACTAGAGAGCTTCAGTCGATCTTTATTGGTGGAGGAACCCCGAGCTTATTCAGCGGTGAGTCCTATAAATTTTTAATACAAAATATAAGACAACACATTAGTTTTAGTGAGAATATAGAGATCACGATAGAAGCGAATCCTGGAGCTGTCGATAGTGAACAATTTCGTTCTTACATTGAAGCGGGTATAAATCGATTGTCTATTGGCGCACAAAGTTTCAACAATAAGCACTTAGAAAAACTTGGGCGTATACATAGCAAAGAAGACACGATAACGGCAATTAACATAGCAAAATCCGTTGGTTTTAAAAACTTAAATGTAGATTTGATGCATGGCTTACCTGGACAATCAGTAGAATCGGCGATCGAAGATCTGAAAATTGCAGTGGACAACGCGCCGACTCATATAAGTTGGTACCAATTAACAATTGAACCAAACACCTATTTCTATAGTTACCCCCCTAATTTACCTGAAGATATAATTTTGCACACCATATATGAGAGAGGAATTGAAGTTTTAGAGAGCAATGGTTATTCGCAATATGAAGTCTCTGCATTTGCTCAAAAGTCCAAAAATTCTTCCCATAATTGCAATTATTGGAACTTTGGAGACTACATTGGGATTGGGGCTGGTGCTCATGGTAAATTAACCATGCCTATTGATAATAAACTTGTTAGAAGCAAAAAACTTAAACAACCCAATAATTATATGAATAAAGTTCAAAGCGAAGTGACTCAACTCAATGAAATATTAATTGAGGAAAGGACTGTCGAGTTTTTAATGAATGCACTTAGGCTAAGGAGAGGCTTTAGTCGACATTTGTTTGAAAAAAGAACTGGAATCGAATTCGGAGAGATATCAAAAAAATTAACAACCCTGATAGAGAATGAGCTAATTCAGATAAAAAACATAAATGGAGAAAGTTTTTACTCTGCAACCAGAACAGGGTACAGGTTTTTAGATACACTGTTAGGAGAATTTTTATAGAGATGGAATTACATAGAATGTCTTGCGATAATCCTGGAACCTCGTCCCCCCCCGTCTCAGCAGACAACGCTAAAGACTTATTATTATTTATACCTCTATGGACTAGGAAATCCCAAGAAGGAAAACAAAAATTAGTCCGCGAATTCCGTTTCGAAAGTTTCAACGATGCATTTGAATTTACTTCAAAAATAGCTCGTCTGGCCGACGAAGAAGATCATCACCCTCTAATTATACTAGAATGGGGGAAAGTAAGTATTTCCTGGTGGACGCATAAAATCAACGCCCTTCATTTGAACGACTTTATAATGGCAGCCAAAACAGACATCATAGCGGAAGCAAACTTAAAATAATTTATGTCAATCGAAAGCAAAAACCTTATTTCTCAACTTGATACTATCGTAAGTCTGCCCAGCGTAAGTTCGGCCATACCAGAGTTAGATACAAGCAATAGAGAAGTCATTGAATTCCTCGCAAACTCATTCGAATCTTTAGGGTTTTCCTGCGAGATCATTCCCTGTAATTCGAATATAAATAAAGTGAATTTGATAGCGACTCTTGGTTCAGGCCCCGGTGGTTTAGTTTTAGCGGGCCATACCGATACCGTTCCATTTGATGACAAGTTATGGACATACAATCCTTTTAAAGTCACAGAGTCAGAAGGAAAAATGTACGGCTTAGGCATCACAGANATGAAGGGGTTTTTCCCGATAGTTTTAGAGAGCATAAAACCTTTNCTTGCCGAAAAGTTTAAAGAGCCTCTNATAGTACTCGCGACAGCGGACGAAGAAACCTCAATGCAAGGCGCACGAACAATAGCAGAGCTTGGTCGACCCCGAGCTAGGGCGGCAATAATAGGAGAGCCTACGGGATTAAAACCAGTCATGGCGCATAAGGGTATGATGATGGATTCCATTCATTTAAAAGGTAAGAGTGGTCACTCCTCCGACCCAATGCTCGGAATCAACGCTCTAGATGGAATGCATAAAGTTATCACCGAGTTAATGCTTTATAGAAGCGAGTTGAAACAAAAATATAGTTCAGATCTTTTTTCTGTGCCTTATCCTACGCTGAATCTCGGATGCATTCATGGTGGCGATAACCCAAATCGAATCTGCGGAGAATGTGAACTTAAGTTCGACATAAGATTAACGCCAGGGATGAATATAAATTCNGTTAGAGCTGAGATTAGAAAACGGCTAACGAAAATTACCGAGCCCTTAAATTTGACTTATGAAATGAGCGAAATCTTTACTGGAATACCTGCGTTTTTTGTTAGGGAAAATAGTGATCTCCTNANAACTGCAGAAAGTCTAACTGGCCACAACGGNATAACTGTNGGTTTCGGGACAGAAGGCCCGTTTTTGCGCGATCTAGGTATGGATACCATAATCTTAGGACCNGGTAATATAGANCANGCTCATAAACCAGACGAGTATATGTCAACAGATATGGTCAATCCAACTATAGAATTTTTGCGCAAAGTGATTTCACTTTACTGTCTAAATTAAAAGAGACTAACAAGAAGACTAACTCTTATAACGCGGACGTTGTAGTTCTGTCTGATAGTAGCTTCTACAAAACATCATCGCNTTTCTAAAATACAAATACTGTAGTTATGGCCTTCATGATCTGCGNCATTAAAGGTTTCTCGGGAAATTTCNNTCCAATCCTTTTCTTTGAAACCTTCTAAATAGGTGTCCCCCTCAACTTCTGAATGAACACGAGTCAGATACAATCGGTCTGCTAAAGGAAAAGCTTCCTTATATAGTTCAGCGCCACCAATCACAAAAACTTCCGATACGTTATCAGGCACAGCTACTTCTCGAGCTAGTTTGATCGCACCTGTCAGAGAGTCAGCAGTCTGCACTTGCTCGATTGTCAATTGGTTGTTTCTACTTACAACAATATTGCTTCGGCCAGGTAAGGGGCGGCCTATAGACTCCCATGTCTTTCTGCCCATTATAATAGGGCTACCTAATGTAGTTTGCTTGAAATATTTTAAATCCCCCGGNAGATGCCAAGGCAATTCATTACTTCTACCGATGATCCGGTTTTCACTCATTGCGCAGATAACAGCTAAATTCATAATCTTTATTCAAACCGAAAATGGATAGTTAATCGCCTCATGATGTTGATAACCTTCTATTGAAAAATCATCAAGGGAAACCCAAGTTTCGATGTCTTCAAGGGATTTTATTTCGGGATTAATGTGCAATTTTGGGGAAGGATAAGGCTTTCTTTTCAGCTGGACATCGCGCATAAGTGAGACTTGGTCTTCGTATATATGTGCATTAACAATCTTATGATAAGCCTTCCCTGCTTTTTTCCCTGTTACCTGCGCTATGAGCGCTAAAAGCGTAAACACCTGAATCTGATTGAAATTAAGGCCTAGGGGTACGTCGCAGGACCTTTGATAACTTGTAAGAAAAAGCTTATCTTTAATCAATGAAAATGTGTGTGTATGCATACAAGGCCTTAGGCACCCTAAATCAAATTCTCCTGGATTGTAGAAAGAGAGTATCTCTCCTCTATCGTCAATACCTAACACAAGGTTGTCTACAATTTTTTTAAGTTGATCTAAATACGTTCCATCAGGCTTTTCCCAAGATCTACCCTGTACACCATAAACACGCCCCATATCATCCTTACCNTGNCTCGCAGGATTATTAAGCCATGAAACATTTTCATTAGCATTAGCGTCCCACGTCTTTGTGCCGAGTGATCTAAAGTCAGCAGCATTATCATAACCGCGAATGTACCCGATAAGTTCAGCAATTGCCGCCTTCCAATAACTTTTTCTAGTAGTAATCAACGGAAATTCATTTTTAGAAACGTCATACACCATGTCAGCATCAACTATCGTTAAACATTTTTTCCCAGTGCGTTTGTTATGGATCCATTCGCCCTCATCGATGACTCTTCGGCATAGTTTCAAATATTGGTTCATTAGTCAGAATGTCCTATGCGGCTAGAGGGCATTGGCTTTACGGTTTTTTTGATAAGCGAAAAGCAGAAGAAGAGANCCCACAACAAGCATAGGTAGGCAAAGAAGTTGNCCCATTGTGAGCCAATTAAAAGCCACGAACCCTATATGCATATCTGGCTCTCTGAAAAACTCTATGAAAAATCTAAAGNAGCCATAGCACAGAGCGAACAAGCCGGACACTGCCATCCTAGGTCTTGGCTTAGATGAAAACCACCAAATGATGATGAAAAGTAGCAAGCCTTCCAAAGCAAGTTCATACAGTTGAGATGGATGTCTCGCTACACCATCAACATGAGGAAACACCATTCCCCAAGGCGCCTCCGTTGGGCGCCCCCAAAGTTCCCCTCCGATAAAATTTCCAAGACGCCCCGCACCAAGGCCAAAAGGCACGCAGGGNGCTACAAAATCAATTGTTTCCCAAAATTCTTTTTTGATTGATCTTGAGTAAAGATACACGGCGACCAAAACTCCAATAAAGCCTCCATGAAAGGACATGCCGCCCTCCCAGACACGGAATAACCAGATCGGGTCCTCTAAGAATCTTTCAAAATTATAAAAAAATACCGANCCTGCTCGTCCACCCAAAACTGCGCCCATGGCGCCATAGAACACTAGATCTGAGATTTGTTCTCTTGACCATATGTTAAGAATTTTAGTTCGACGGTAGCTAGCAATTGCCCACGCACCACCAAATGCAATAATGTACATAATCCCATACCAATGAATACTAATAGGTCCTATGGCAACGGCAACTGGGTCGAATTGAGGAAAAACAAACATAGCCTGAGATATCCGATATTTGAAATGTTAAACTTTTCTGATATTTAATTCTGCAAGTATATCAAGTTTGAAACAGTTCTAGATTATTAGAATGATATTTAATTCAAGGATTTTCTATGTGTCTCATTGTTTTTGCGCATCAAATTAGCACTAACTACCCTCTTGTGTTATCCGCCAACCGAGATGAGTTTTTTAGCCGAGATACTAGGGAAGCAGCTTTTTGGGAGAAAGAGGCAGGATATGGCCATATTTTAGCTGGGAAAGACCTTAAAGCTGGCGGAACATGGCTTGGGGTTACATTAGATGGAAAATTTGCTGCAGTAACAAATCTCAGAAATGGCTTAGATAACACTAGAGCAAGATTCTCAAGAGGACATCTCTCCTTAAAATATCTAGTTGGAGGAAAATCTCCTAAGGATTTTGCGGAAATTATTGCTGAAGNTCATACNAATTACTGTGGGTTTAACTTATTGTTAGGAAATAACAAGGAAGCCGTTTTCTTCAGTAGTAAGGAAAAATCTATCTCAGTACTTAAACCAGGAATATATGGGTTTTCAAATGGCTCACTAAATTCGAATTGGCCTAAAGTTACCCAAGGTAAGAGAAAACTCTCTGAGCTTTTAGAAAACGATAAAAGATTTAACCTGGATATGCTTATACACGCGATGAATGACTGTGAGGTAGCTGCTGATGGGTTACTACCCAANACAGGAATACCAAAAACTCTGGAGAAACAATTGTCCTCTATTTTCGTTTCTGACTCTGACCGCATTTATGGTACCCGATGTTCAACTGCACTGATGACCTCGCATACTGAGCCAACTCGATTTGCCGAACAAAATTATGACGAATATGGAAATCCCACGAATAGCCACTATTTTGAATTCCCAATCAGCAAATTCAAATCTTTTTGAAAACAGAAACTGTAATGGACAAATGCATATTTAAGATATGAACCAGGCAAAAGGAAATGGTTATATAGTCCCTGCCTTTCATGAACTTGGTACTTTAAGTCACTTCGTCCGCTGAAAGAATCAACGACAACGANGACTATTCAATTAGTACGAGAAGATCTTAGTATTCTGTCCACCCCTGAGTTATAAAGCATAAGGTCTACTGCTTTTCGAATAGATTGGGTATTGTCCATTTCCATTACACGCTTTAAGAGTTCTTTAGCTGCAGATAAACTAACATTCCTTATGACTGATTTAACTCTGAGAAGTGCAGCACTATTCATGGATAAAATATCGAAACCCATCGCAATCAGTAACACGGCTGCTCCTGGATCACCAGCCATTTCACCACAGATACTGACTGATCTTTGCTCCAAGTGAGATTCTTTTACAACATGATGTAAGGCGCCCAAAACAGCCGGGTGAAAAGCACTATAGATGTCAGCTACCCGAGGATTATTTCTATCTACTGCAAGCAGATACTGCGTTAGATCATTACTGCCAACAGAAACAAAATCTACTATTTTTGCCAGCGCTCTGGTTTGATAAACCGCTGCTGGCAGTTCTATCATTACACCCACCGGCGGTAATTTAACGGGAAGGTTTTCCTGCAATAGCTCACTGTGCGCGCGCTTAATAAGTTGCATAGCTGAATATACCTCTCCAACACTGCTTATCATAGGTAGCATAATTTGAAGGTTTTCCAATTTATGGCTCGCCCGCAGCATAGCCCTAATCTGCGATATAAATATTTCCGGATGGTCTAAAGTTACGCGAATTCCCCTCCATCCAAGAAAAGGGTTGGCTTCATTGATCGGAAAGTAAGGCAAATCTTTGTCCCCACCAACGTCCAAAGTACGCATGGTCACCTTTTTCGGCGCAAAAACTTCAAGCTGCCTCCGATAAATTTCGGTCTGCTCGATTTCTGATGGGAACCGTTCGTTAACGATAAACGGCACTTCCGTGCGAAACAAACCTACGCCTTCTGCGCCTTGATCCAGTGATGCTACTACATCAGACACCAAACCAGTGTTGACCCAAAGGGTCACTCGATGATTGTCTGTGGTTTCACAAGGCTTATATTTCAGATTCTCCAAGCCGGCGGCAAATTGATCCTGCTCTTTTATCGTGTCGGTATAATTTTTTAGTACCTCACTGGAGGGGTTGCTAATTACTACCCCGTCATATCCATCAATCACTATCTTTTTACCATCTAGTTGGCTTAAAGGTAGATCCGATACCCCCATGATAGTAGGTATACCCATCGTTCGAGCCAAAATCGCTACATGGGAATTCCCAGCTCCTTCAACTGAAATTAATCCTTTAAGCTTTTCTGTTGGCAATTCCGCGACCATTGAAGGCGTCAATTCATTGCTAACGAGAATAGTTTCCTCAGAGTATTCTGGAATGAATGGTTTCTTCTGTTGTAGATAAAGCAAGACCCGGCTGCATAAATCTTTTACATCAATTGAACGCGCCCGAAGGTACTCATCATCAATCATCTCAAAGGCTTTGATATGTTCTCGCGCGACATATGCAAGCGCCCCTTGAGCCCACGAGCCCAACCTGATTCGCTCTACCACTTCATTGCCAAGGGCATCATCATCCAACATCTTTGCATATACATCAAAAAGCTGGCGCTCTTCTTCTGCTAATTGATTAGCTACTTTGACATGCAAAGCTCTCATGTCTTGTTGGACTGCATTAAGACACTCAGTGAAAAACTCTATCTCTTTTTCTANGTCTTCGACNCGGCGTTCAGGGACCTGNCTCAAATCCGACTGAGGAAATACAACCATAGCTCTACCGATAGCGACNCCCGAAGAACCNGATACACCTTGAAATCTTGTGTCTGTTACTTTGTGCCCAGAAGGGCTGCGCCCGGCAATAGCGCCAGTAGCCTCAGCATGAGCAATTAAGCCTGCCAACTGAGCTGAAAGAGTCACTAGAAATGCCTCTTCAGACTCATCAAATCGACGGACCTCTTCATTTTGAACTATCAATACACCAAGAACTTTTCGATGGTGAATGATTGGCACCCCAAGAAACGCGTTAAAACGCTCCTCACCCGTCTCTTTTAAGTANTAGTAGCTTGGATGATTTGAAGCGTCTTTCAAATTAACCGGTTCGGCATTTTTTGCGACAAGACCTACCAATCCCTCGTCGGCTTGTAAGCTAACTTGCCGTATAGCTTCTTTGTTCAAGCCCTCAGATGCCATCAGCACATAGCCGTCTACATCTGCATCTAAAAGATAGACTGAACAAACATTCGTGTGGAGAGTTTCTCGCACACAACTAACTATAATACTGAGCGCAGTATCCAAATCGTTAGCTGCGCTCACCCTTTGAACAATGACTCGTAGTTCCCCAAGCATAGGTTACCTCGTTCACCGCCTAAAAATCAGTACTCCTTATCTACTTTTGACATAGCTATTAAGCGCNCTTTCCAACTCCGTTAAAGCCTTCCGATATACATCTCTCTTAAAGTTAATTACCTGATTAACAGGATGCCAATAATTTACCCAACACCAATCATCAAATTCAGGTTCGCAAGTCCTATTAAGGTGNACACTGTTGTCGTCACTTTGCAGAGCTAATAANAACCATTTCTGTTTTTGACCTATACANACNGNNCCGCNNNGCTGGCGGATANAGTTTTNNGGTANTCGGTATCGNAGCCAGTCAGAAGTCTNATGTAAAATCNCCACATCATCCCGGCCTAAACCAACNTCTTCATTCAATTCTCTAAATAACGCTTGTTCNNGCGTTTCTGTNCTCTTAATACCACCNTGAGGAAATTGCCAAGCGTNCTGCCCAATCCTTTTCGCCCAAAATAATTTGCCCTNNCCGTTACAAANAATAATACCAACGTTGGGNCTGAAACCATTTGAATCTANCATTTATCTATGACCTAATGCACTCTANTTACTATTGTTTCACAATTTCTTTAATTCGACCAATAAGAAGCCGCGATAATTNTTANTGGTATATTTACTTTAAAATTTACTTTGGNAAACCAATTCAAATCTAAACGTTAAAATCTATTGAACTGAAGATTAAAATCTTCAAGTNGGTATCTGGTTTTATTNTCAAACAACATGATGTCACAGCGACTTGCTCTTTTCGATNTAGATAATACCCTTTTAAATGGTGATAGCGACCATGCTTGGGGTGAGTTTCTCATTCATCGAGGGTTAGTGGATGAAAATACACATCGCGANAAAAACAATCTATTCTATGAGGATTACTTAAACGAAAATCTTGATATCCAAGCATATGTCTCATTCACGATNGAACCTATAATAAAGCTTACAAAAGAGCAGAGAGATAGANTGCACGAAGATTTTATGACTTTTACGATTAACTCTCTTATTCTACCTAAAGCAAAACGGCTGGTTCTTGAGCACAAGTCAAAGGGAGACCTTTGTATAATGATTACCGCCACAAACAGTTTTATTACTAAACCAATCGCTGATATTTTCCAGGTAGATCACTTGCTTGCTACCGAATTAGAAGTTGAAGGAGGCCGCCTGACAGGCAGAGTTTCTGGAATTCCATGTTATCAGGAAGGCAAATTAAGCAGGCTTCAACAATGGCTTGAGAGGAGCATAGAAAATTTTAGTTTAGAAAATAGCACTTTTTATTCCGATTCAATAAATGATTTAATACTTTTGGAGGCTGTAGGAACGCCTATAGTGGTAGACCCAGACCAAAAACTACTTCNNATTAGTCAAGAACGNGGTTGGACCGGAATAAGCNTGAGGTAAAATCTCAAAGAGTCTCACTTCTTAAAAAAATNGCGTCAAATGTCCTTGAAAAGTAAAGGTTAAAGCAATTTAATTTCAACTATAAGATCATCCGCCAAATTTTCTAANGCTTCCTGCAAGACATCTATGCTTAAACCATCTGGAACCTTCAGGCTAGCCGAAGCTCTAAACAAAATATCNCCCGCCATGGGGGCGGGCATGCATTCAGTATTCAGTTGCTCAAAGTTTACTGATAATTCAGTTACGGTTTTTGAAATTTCCTTGATTATCCCAGGACGATCGTTTCCTAAAAGACTAAGTTCAATTATTTGATGTTTCGCATCATTCTGTTCATAAAAGACTCTCTCTATAATAATCCTAAGCTCGTCAGATAAACTATTTAGGGAATTAATCAGCGCTTCAGATTTGTCTTCGTCTACACCAACTCGTAATATTCCAGCAAATTTGCCAGCTAGCTGGCTCATACTGCTTTCTAGCCAGTTGCCAGAGTGGTCGGCGATAACCTCAGCCAATGACTCAACAATACCTGGTTTATCTTCACCAATAATAGTAAGGATTAAGTATGTTTTCATTGAAAGCCTTTCAATTAGCCAGAACCAATTCAGTTGGAACTAATTTTTGGAGTGTAATTAATGAGCCAAACTATGTGACCTTNGGACATAGCATCGGCTGCGACATTTGATCAAGCTAGCAAAGGCTAAGTATCTTATATAGTTACTTCTCNTGGAAACTGGCCGAAATCTTCCCAAAAGCTAACTTTTTCTGGTAGCTCTTCATTTGTCGGCTGAACATTGCCATCAATGTCAGTAACTCTGGATACCAAAGTATGTGTGCCGCTGCTGGGTTCAATCCAGTCATATTGAAATAGTTTCCAGGAGTATTTCGTATTACGCGGGTTTAACTGAGCTCTCTGCCAAGGACCATCATCAATTTTGATTTCTACACTCTCAAGTGGCGTTCCATCATTAAGAACAAAACCCTGAATTCGATACGCTCCACCAGACTCAATCACTCTAACGATAGCCGACTTTAAGTTCATAGTCGTAACAGAGTTTTCAACCCAACGTTCGACACCGCCTACGCTCGNGCGCTTCAAGGTAACGTAATCCCTGCCCATGAATCGGCCCATATAACGAGTNTCCTGGACATGTATTTGCGTCAGCCATTTAACATTAGCAACTCCGTACCAGCCAGGCACNAATAACCTTAACGGCTTGCCATGATAATGCGGCAATGGTTCCCCATTCATTTCAAAGGCCAACATGTTTTCTGGGCGCATTGCATCGGTAATTGACAAGCTTCTTGCAAAAGCTTTCTGGACTTCTCGGCCACGTATTTCCTCTGTAGCTACATCTTCAGCAAAAAAGACAATCTCTTTTGCACCTTCTTTAATACCTGCTTGGTTTAAAATAGAAGATAACGTAGTCCCTCTCCAGTTTGCGTTACCAATTAACCCGTATAATAATCGCTGGCTATTGCCACCACACTCAAANCCGACCTGCTGCTCAATCACATCACCCGCTTGCAGATCGTTTAAAGATAACTCCAATTCGTTTTCGACCATGCCAGTAACTTTCAATGTATAAGACTCATTATTAATCTCTGGCTGCCCGTAGTGTTGGACTAAATAAAAGTCTTCATTGCCAGTAAAAAAAGAATTGATTTCTCTAGTGTCTTGCCAATGAGTAGTATTGGGCTCAATTGGTCGCCATGAAAATGCATCAGACGCTTCATCCGTAAAAGGCACCAATCTCTCACCTTGCGCAAGAGCTGGGAATAGCAAATTGGAAGTAGTCGACATACCTGCAGCAAGTCCGCCAACAGTCAAGGCGCCTTTTAGAATATTCCGCCGACTTTGATCCTCTGGATTTTTAACTGTCATCTTAGACCCCCTCACTTTATATCAAATTAAATTGGAGTTTATTTCGAACTCCATCTCAAATTACCTTATCATAACGGGACTTATGAGGCATATAACTAAAGCGAGAAATAACCTCAAAAGTTTTCATAAGGGTTAATTTAAAGGAGAATATTGCGCGCTACTTACTTTGGCTTGATATCTTTTGGCACATGCGCGCGTCCAACTTTTATTTCCTCCTCGCTAGCATCTCTAATCAATTNGACCTGGACTTCGTAGTGTAAAACTCTACCCGCGAGGGGGTGATTGAAGTCAACATCAACATTAAACTTACCNGGCTTCAATATGATTCCATTGCGCCANCCGCTTTCTGACCGAACTCTAACTAACCCCCCAATAACAGGTTTTTTTGCACCTCTTGCCATTTGCAACTTCTTCAGTGGAACCCTAAGAATGGCGGCAGGATCGCGAGCCCCATAAGCTTGGTCTGGCTCCAGAGTTATTTCTACCCTATCTCCGATTCTTTTGCCCTCCAAAGCTCTCTCCAAGCCGATTACCACATTATGGAATCCATGCAGATATAAAAGTAGGCCTTTATCTTTAGATTCTTCGAAACACTCCCCTTTATTACCTTCAGAATCGACTTCACAAAGCCGATAATGAAACCCGACTACTTTATTCATGGCAACGACGCTTTCTGACNCCAAACTGGAATCATCTGCCAAGTCAGAAGCCATAGTCGATTTATTCATCTTTTTCTCCTAATTCAGCTAGAAAGTATACCAAAAGCAATTTGCATGAAAGCAAGCATTACATCCCGAATTAATAATTGAGTTAATCAAAGCGCAATATATATTCAGTCCCAGTTTTGTCAATTCAATTGGCTTTCGGTTGTTAATTGATACTCTTATCTGTAGGTTAAAGGAGCGTATTAGCAGACGGTCTGCGTTTGATGTATACTGCTGCCCCTTTGCGCTTATTGGAATCAAAACTTATGGCAAACAAGACTAAAAAAGGGGATGACGCGATCAGTTCCCGCGATGACTTGGCTGAGCATGTTGAGGCTTTTCTAAAGGCGGGTGGTAAAGTTCAACAAATACCTTCTGGAGTNAGTGGACAAACCTCTACTAGTGGTCCGCGACAAATTGTTTTAAGCCATAAATCTAGCTAGTACTAGAGCTCTCCATCATCCATAAGCAAGAACTCATCTTCGGTTTTTTCTGGATGATGAATGATCTAGGATTGACAATTGCTCGCCTATTTAACAAATAAATAGTCTATCTAGTGTCTAAGATAATATTCAGAATGAGGTATGTACCCCAAGACGAGGCGCAAGAAGTTCGAGATCTTCTTAAAGAGAATGATATTGATTTTTTTGAAACTTTCGCCGGGAATTGGAGTATTTCGGTTCCAGCACTTTGGGTCAAGCATGACGAGCAGTTCTCAAGGGCTCGTCGTATAATTGAAGATTACCAGATAGAGCGAACTAAAAAGGTAAAACAAGAATTCTCGGAGCACAAAAATACCGGCAAGAACATAACTGTTAGAAACATCTTTTCTAAGAGCCCCTCAAAATTTATTGGGAGCGTATTCGCAATTTTCATTGTCCTCTATATCTCTTTGCGGTTCTTTCTTAGTTTCTAAGAATTGACCAGTTTAATACTCCATCTTCAAGATTGTCTCAGTATTTTTTAGGGCTCAGTAAAAAAATCCTTTGAGCCTATTTATATCTAAATAACTAGCTACGACTAACTCTTTACTCTTAAAAGCGGCTGTTATATAACAATGTCTGGATTAGTTAGTGGTTCCAACAGGGGGGGCCTCCTAACGTTTTTGTCTACCCTGGCAACAAAAGGAGGTGATCCCATCAGTAGTCAATCTATTAAGGGAGCCTCCAGTTATATTAGTTAGGCTTACTAGCTATTTAGCTGGAGAAGAAAGTCAGATGTCTGACATTCTTTAGCTCCCATACGTGGTTGGCCCCGCTGTGTTGAAAACGCAGCGGGGTTTTTCTTTCTGAATTAACCATTAATGATGCCCGCACTGACAGGTGAGAGTTTAGGTCGATGTGATTTAAAGTTCTTCTTGGTTAGCATTTGTAAAATGTCCCAATGGGAAATCGAATCAAATTCTCTCAGATGCTTTACTCTACCGCTATCCAATACGGCTATCGGAATGCCACCTTGGTATAAAACACGATTTTTTTGAAGTCTAGGTAATTTCTGGCTCCCAGAAGTCAAATTCATTAAATTAAGAGGGTCCGCCGCGCTCAGGCAATAGAGTTTGTTTTTAGGCGCGGATTCTCGCGCTTTCTTAAACTTACGAATGGCATCAACGGTCTCCGGCAAAGAAAACTGTTCGCCACCTAGCCCCGCAATGAAACGCCCTCCTCGCAACACGCCACGAAGCTCCATCTTGCGAAGATGTATCAGAAGCTCTCTCCATGGCGGTGAAAAGCTTTCCTTTTCCAACAGCGCGCGAGTAATTATTCCCCAGCGCTGTAGATATATATGAATTAGTCTTTCCACCTGATCCTCATTCAATACATTCCTTCTATGGTCAAGCGCTTTCTTNGTTTGACTTTCGGCATTCGACCGCCGAAAAGTATCTTGCAAACTCCATCTCCCAGCACCTTCTATTGCTGATGAAGAGCCCCCTCTCTTACTTTTATAGAACCGTGGTCGTCTGGAATTACGTGTAAGCAGAGCTCGCATACCAGAAAAGCTATCACTGCTAACTCTTCCGCAGGCGACTAACTCTGCAAGGCATTCCTCCAACTGTATTTTTAGAAGCTTACTTCGATATAGGATATCTTCGAAGAAACTAGCCCCATTATGAGCTAGATCTTCTTCGATTAACTTTGTCTTATTGCTGCGATCACTGAGATCCTCTTTTCCTAATTTTGACCGCGCTAAAGCTAACCAAATATCCCTATTCTGCCTTGTTGAAAAAGTAAGGGGCATACTTTTTACAGGGCCGGGTATTCTTTTTTTATTTCTTTGCGACATGTTATTAGGAAGAAGATAGCGCCCCCATACTACTGCACCTTTGATGCAAAGATTATCTAACCAATTAGGGTCGTAATTTATCACTCTTGTGGGGAATAGGTCGCTCTCCCAAGATGCAGCTGGCGCGGTAATCCCATCTAGCAAATCCAGAGTATTTTGAAGACTAACTTCTCCTTCTACTCTAAGAGCATGATTTTCATGGCCTTGAAAGCTGTTCAACTTATGGCGATCGAAGATGAACTCTGTGAAAACTTCGACTGAAACCGGTTGTATCGCTTTACGATGAAAGTCGATTGAATATTTGTGAATGCGCTGTAGAAGCCGCCTTTCACACCACTCGAGCTCTTGACTATCGGTTGATTCCAATCGCTGNTTGGCAGCATTAAAGGAAAAATTGCCTTGGAAAACAAACCCTTCACCTTCAAGGCTTAATAATGCGGCCTGAACTTTACTTTGATCTATGGAAAGGTCCGCCGCGAGACGGCTAGCGCTTGTAGGACCGACGCTCTCCAACCTCGCGCGAATAACCTCTATAAGCGCATCACCAGCCGGCCAGTCTACAAAATTTACCTCAGACGGAAGATTGATATCATTAGCTAGCTGAGGGAATATCGACTTATATAATGGCAGCGATTCCGCTGCGATCCAAATTCTTTTGTCATGGTCTAACAGCTGGAAAAGCCTTCTATCTTCTAAAAGTTTTCCCTTCCATTGATGATAGCCATGGTGTGAGAATTCATATTCAGTAATAAACCCCGCGGTGATAAGAGCGTCATGCAACTCTTCCGAATCTCTTACCTGAGGCCACGCCTCTTCGCGAACCCTAGAAATAGCAGCTGCATCAAGCAGACTCAGGTCTTTAATTTCTGAAGGGTCACTCCAGCTTCTATTTCTGATTGCATTAGTTCGTCTCTCTTCAAATGGCGCATCATCGAGAAATGCATAGGGCCTCGCGTTAATTATCTCTTGTGAAAAAACTGAAGGCTCTCGTAAATCTCTCACCGTCATACCCGGTTCGTTATTTTCCAAGCTCAATATTAGCTTCTCAAGTTCTACAATATCCATCGCCTCCGACAAACAGTCATATACTGTCTGATTAACTAGAGGGTGGTCTGGAACTTCGCGCCTGCCAACAATGTTTTCTTGGCAGGCTATCTGGTCTGGAAATACATGAGCTATTAAATCTTCAGCATCCATTCGCTGGAACTGAGGTGGAACCCTTTTACCNGCCCGATTCCTTTGTATCGCAAGAGATCTAGTCGCGTTCCAACGCCATCTCACCTCAAACATTGGNGCATCGAGTAATGCTTGAATAAGAACTTCCCTTACGGTTGCACTCTTCAGATAGTTGAAAATATCTTCTAGAGGAAAGCTATGAACCGAACCTAAAGAAATCACGATGCTATCCTCATTNGCGGCGGCTTGAAGTTCAAAGTTAAACGATTTACAAAACCGCTTCCTTAAGGCTAGTCCCCAAGCGCGGTTAAGCCGGCTTCCAAAAGGGGAATGAATTACGACATGCATGTCTCCTACTTCATCAAAAAACCTTTCGATCACAAGGTTCTCTTGCGTAGGCATGATGCCGAGTTCACTCATNGCAGTTTGTAAATAATCAATTAACTGCACTGACGCAGATCTTGGTAATCCAATTTCCTCAGATGCAAATTGTATTGCAGAGTTAGCAGAGTCAGCTGTTAGTAAGTTAGCTATCTTTTCTCTTAGGCCCGAGACAGATTTTGATAACTCTCGAGTGCGCCCTGGCCCCTCTCCAAACCAAAAAGGAACTGTAGGATGCATCCCTCCAGCATCTCGCACTCTCACTTTTAATCCGTCAACTCTTAGCATTTGCCAGCTATGCGTACCTAGTGTAAAAACGTCGCCTGGAATAGCCTCAAGGGCAAAATCTTCATTTAAACTACCAACAACAACATTTTCTGGGTCAAGCACAACCTGGTACTCAAACATATCTGGAATTGCGCCGCCATTAGTGAGTGAGGCCAAATTAGCTCCCCGTCTAGCCCGAACTTTCTGATTAATCTTATCAAGATGTAAATGAGCTCCGCGACGACCTCTTCTAGACGCGTATCCTTCCGATATCATTTTTATTACGGCATCAAACTCATCACGCGACAACTCTTTATATGGATAGGCTCTAGTCATCAGAACAAAGAGGTCGTCAAGGCGCCAAGCATCTTCAGAGATCTGAGACTCCATCGATTTGCAGGAAACCTCAGCAATGATCTGCTGGGCNAGAATNTCCATTGGTTTATAAGGCAGTTCTATCAGNTCCAACTCCCCCCGAGACAAACTCCACATCAAAGCGGCGCACTCAACTAAATCATCCCGAGTCAGCGGAAATAAAATACCTTTAGGGGTCCCGTCAATACAATGGCCGCTTCTGCCAACACGCTGCAAAAATTTTGCTATGTTTTTAGGTGATGAAAACTGAACCACTAAATCCACTGAACCGATATCAATCCCCAACTCCATAGATGCAGTGGCCACTAATACCTTTAACCCACCATTTTTGAGCAATTGCTCAGCTTTATGTCTGTTTTCTTTACTCATGCTCCCATGGTGTGCACTGACCACATCTGTACCTAGCTTCTCCGCTAGAGCTAGCGCTAAACGTTCAGAAAGACGGCGTGTGTTGACAAAAATCAATGTGGTCTCGTGCTGAGCGATTGATTCAACCAACTGCGCATACACCTCTTCCCAAACTTCGTTGCTCATTATCGCGGTCAACGGCGATCGCGGCACCGCAAGAGTAAGATCCATCTTCCTAAGGGACCCTGAGTCAATTATTTCGCAGTTAATCTTCCCTTTCTGAACTCCCGAGCTTCCAACTAAATATTTTGCCACTAATTCAATTGGGTTTTGTGTTGCAGAGAGCCCAATCCGCTGTAGCTTATTCTCCGAGTCCGATTCCACCAANTTGGTGAGCCTTTCAATCGACAATGCAAGGTGAGACCCTCTTTTATCGCCCAAAANCGCATGAATCTCGTCCACAATNAGAGTGGAAACACAAGAGAGCATTTCTCGNCCGCTAGCACTAGTTAAAAGTAAGTACAACGACTCTGGCGTTGTAACTAGAATCTNTGGTGGACTCCTCCTCATTTTTTGTCGCTCGCTCGCGGGAGTATCACCGGTACGAACCCCTACCGAAATATCTATTGACTNGCCTTCCAAAAGAAATAGCTGCTCAGCTATGCCAGCTAGGGGGATTCTAAGATTTTTCTGAATATCATTGCTTAAAGCTTTCAAAGGTGAAACATATAAGACTTGAACACCTTTATTTTTTGATTCACTTAAACCTCTCTTCACGAGACGATCTATAGCAACATAAAATGCGGCCAAGGTCTTACCACTTCCAGTAGGCGCAGAAACTAATGTATGTTTTCTATTTTGAATGGCTTGCCAGGCATCAATTTGAGTCTTTGTTGGTTGCTTAAATTGCGTTATAAACCATCGTTCGCTGGCAGGGTGAAAGTTTTCGAATACCACTTAATGAACTCCAATTCTTCGAAGTCAGCGTAAAACATACTGTATGGATGTACAAGCAATTCTGCACCTCCTGAAAATGAAATAAACATTCCCATAATATTGACACGCGAAAAATGTGCCGCTAAGTTTCGGGTTTACACAGAGAGAACGAGATAGTGCTTCAAACAAACAGCCGAGACATTCCTGAACGCATTCGCAAATTCGTAAGGTTGTTCTGGAAAGAAAATCAACAATTTTTTGCACTCCTTTTATGTATTGTCTTCTTCAAGAGTGCCATTGCGGATCTAAGCTCTATATCGGGAGCCTCTATGCTNCCAACTCTGCTTGATGGCGATAAAGTATGGGTTAATAAATTAGCTTATGATGTGAAGGTGCCTTTCACCGAGTTTTCCTTGGCACAGTTGTCGGACCCGAAGAGAGGAGACATTATTATAATAGACTCTAAGGTTGCNAATAAACGGCTAGTTAAGCGCATTGTTGGCTTACCAGGCGACACAATCTACATGCAAAATAATGCACTAGTAATAAACGGCGAATCTGCGGATTATGACATCCTAGAGCGCAACGAAAGAGGCACTATTATCGAAGAGCGCTTGCCTGATAAAACTCATCAGGTTCGTCTATCCAGTGGTCTTATGAACCGAAATGGTCGAAGCTACGGACCGACCCTTGTGCCAGAAGGTGAATATTTCGTGCTTGGTGACAATCGTGACAACAGCGCCGATAGCCGGGTATATAGCTTTGTCCCTCGCGGAGAAATTATTGGGCGTTCTTCCTCAGTTGTATTTTCTTTAGACAGCAATAACAGATACCTTCCAAGAGGTGAGAGATTCTTGGCGGAATTGGATTAACGCGACGGGTTCCCTGATTTTCAGGAATATGCAAGCAATCGGTAACCAATGCCTCAGGTCGACTAGTTGAATTCATATCCAACTCGTTACAAATTGCCAAACACTCAATAATGGAAGTCGATTACACTTAACTAGAGTTCCTTTTGTTAAAATTCTCTAAGCACAGTAGTCCGGAGTCATGCTAAGTGCTCGCTTTCCCTTTAATTAATTACTGCCCTAAAGTAATCCGAATGCTGGCTCTCGTGGCGACCCTTTCGCCAACCCTCGAAAGTGCCCAAAGATTAGAGGTCGAAATTCCGCGGANTACAGCGATCCCCATAATTGATGGCTCAATAGAAGAGGATGAGTGGCAAGAGGCCGCGGCGATTCAAGTAAATATTGAAGTGGATCCTGGCGACAATATCGAGGCTGAGGTAACGGCTCAGGCGCTAATTATGGAGGATGGCCAGACTATCTATGTCGCCTTCAGAGCACACGATCCCGACCCGAGTCAGATACGAGGCTTCTATGAGGATCGAGATAGCGGCTGGGACGGCGATTATATGGGCATAATTCTAGATACATTCAATGACGAAAGGCGTGCCTTTGAATTTCTAGTTAATCCCTTTGGGGTTCAAATGGATGCAATCTATGATGATGTAAACCAGCGAGAGGATGAATCATGGAATGCAATTTGGGACAGTGTCGGTCAAATTACAGAATCAGGCTATACAGTAGAACTTGCTATTCCGTTGAAGCAACTGCGTTTTTCAGAAACCGAATCCGTACAGGTTTGGGGAATCGATTTTTATCGACATTACCCGCGGGATCGGAGCACCAGCATACATAGTCAAAGAATTGACTGGAACATTTCATGTTATCTATGCCAGATTAGTAAGTTAGAAGGTTTCCAAAATTTAGAGCAAAGTAGAAACTTGGAAGTCATTCCAACGATCACGTCCTCTTCCTCTGAAAGCCGCACTCCTGAAGGTGGCGACTGGGTGCGAGAGAACAATTCTCAAGGGAGTCTAGATCTGCGCTGGGGGATTTCCCAAGATACATATTTGAACGCCACAATTAATCCAGATTTTTCGCAAGTAGAAGCGGATAGTTTGCAACTAGATGTGAATAATACGTTTAGCCTTTTCTTCCCAGAACGTAGAACTTTCTTTCTCGATGGCGCAGATTATTTTGACACCTATGAGAACTTAGTTCACACCAGAAACATCGCCTCTCCAGAGTATGGGCTTAAGTTGACCGGGAAGACTAATCAAAACACTTATGGCCTAGTAGCAGCCAATGATGAAACCACAAACTTTATCATTCCTCGCAGTCTAAGCTCTCGTGTGGCTTCAATTGAGGGCTTGGAGAGTAAAGTCGCAATCGGTCGCTATCGACGAGATATATTTGAGAATTCCACGCTCGGAGCCCTCGTAACTGATCGAAGAGGAAAAAACTATAGCAACACGGTGCTAAGTCTTGACTCAACTCTGCGGCCAACTGCTCAAGACACAATTTCTATACAGGCTATGCACTCAACTTCCGAGTACCCCAATAACATTCAAACAGAGCATCAGCAAGAAGCTGAGTTAAACGACAATAGCTATGTAATCGAATATCAGCATAATGACCGCCAGTGGGACTGGCGACTGGGGTACTACGACTGGGGCGACGACTTTCGGGCTGATCTTGGCTTCGTAAATAGGGTGGACTTCAAGCACATGGTGGCCACGATCGGGCGTACATGGCGATGGGATGGAGATGGATTTTTTAGTCGTATACGCTTTGCTGCTGATTATGATCGCACCGAGGACCAATCGGGATTGCAGTTGGAGGAAGAAACCGAATTCTTTGTCAATATGAGCGGGCCTCTCCAATCCTATTTGAATGGACTTTTTGGGAGTAGCAAAACATATTGGAATGGGAAGTACTTCGATGAACAATTCAATATGATCAATGTAGGGTTTTCGCCAAATCCAAACCTGACTCTTAGCTCTATGATCCGATATGAGGATGTGGTTGATTTTGCAAATACGCGGCTTGGTTATTCAAAACGGTGGGGGCCAAGGATTAATTATAGGTTCGGAAGACATTTCCAAGTTAATTTAAGGCACCAATTACAAGAATTTGAATCAGATAGTAAGCCTCTATTCAGAGCAAATTTAACCGATCTAAGGGCGACTTATCAATTCGATGCCCGCAGCTTTGTGAGGCTTACAGTACAATATGCCGACCGCGAAAGGAATGTAGAGAATTATATTAGAGTAGTGGATGCAACTAGCAAAAATCTAGGTGCGCAATTACTTTACAGCTATAAGCTCAACGCTGCGACACGGTTTTTCTTAGGTTATTCAGATAAGGGTTTTCAAAACGATATTTACGATTCTATCGAATACACCAATCGAACCTTTTTTGCTAAATTTAGTTATGCTTGGCAGCCGTAACAAAAACGATGATATGGGCATGATGAAAAATTTTCACCTTGCTTTAAAAATTATGATCCAAGCGATAGCATAAGCACTATTATGTGTAAAAGTCGCTGAGCAATAATTTTGGGAAAGCAAACTAGATTATATGAAGACCATCTCAAGTCCAAGGGCAAAATGGTTGACTTTGCTGGATGGGACATGCCTATCCACTATGGCTCTCAGATAGAGGAGCATAACTCAGTAAGACAGTCGGCAGGAGTCTTCGACGTCTCGCATATGACAGTGGTGGATATAACAGGAGAAGACGCTCAGCCCTATCTTCGTTACTTGTTAGCAAATGATGTAGGCAGGCTGGGAACAGCAGGAGACGCTTTATATAGCGCCATGTTAAATCATGAAGGCAATGTGCTTGATGATCTAATTGTCTATCGAATGGAGGACCGCTATCGTTTGGTGGTCAATTGTGCCACTCGGGCGAAGGATTTACGGTGGTTAATTCAAAATAGCGATGGGTTTAGGGTTTCCATCGAAGAGAAGCCTCATCTGGCCATTTTGGCAATTCATGGTCCAGAATCCATAAACAAATGCTGCGAACTAGTTCCGCCAGAGAGTGCAAGCCGAATCAAAGAGCTTAAGTACTTTCAGGGAATGGCTTTAGGAGACTGGTTTGTTGCCCGGACAGGTTACACTGGTGAACTTGGATTAGAATTTATTATCCCAGAAGAGGCGGCGCCTGAATTTTGGAGTAACTTGTTGAGTATCGGCGTTAATCCTATAGGCCTAGGTGCCCGAGATACTCTCCGTTTAGAAGCTGGTATGAACCTATACGGTCAAGATATGGATGAGACTACTTCGCCTCTCGCTGCAAATATGGAGCGAACCATCGCCTATGACCCTCCTGATCGCGAGTTTATAGGGAGGCCCGCACTAATTGCNCATAATGAGATGCGGAAAGCTGGCGAGATTCCCGTNTTAGTCGGGTTGGTGCTCGANGGCCGAGGTATGCTTCGTAACGGACAAAAAGTCTTGACGGACCTGGGCCATGGTTTGATCACTAGCGGAGGATTCTCTCCCACGTTGAAGCATTCGATCGCTTTAGCTAGAATCCCAGATAACAGTTCCTCTTGCGAGGTCGAGCTGCGAGGAAAAGACACCTCAGTGCGCATAGTTGAGCCAAACTTCGTCAGATTTGGCAAGAAAGTCTTTAAATAAACTTAAAATAGTTAGGGTAAACGATAACCTCAATAAAAGGAGGATNCCTAATTGAGCAGCATTCCAGAGGAATTAAAGTACGCGTCAACTCATGAATGGGTCAGTGTAGATGATGAGGGGCTCGTAACAGTGGGTATAAGCGATCATGCACAGGATGCCCTGGGTGACATCGTATTTGTTGAACTACCTGAGCCTGGCACCAGCGTTAATGCAAAAGAAGAGGTTGCAGTGGTCGAGTCTGTAAAGGCAGCTTCTGATATCTATAGCCCTATTACCGGTGAAATAGTCGAAATTAATGAGTTACTGGTTGAAGCTCCAGAAACAGTGAACGCATCACCTTATGAACTCGGTTGGTTCTTCAAGATACAGATGGATAATGAAGCCGAGCTCGACGATTTGTTCGGTAATGAGGCGTATTCAGACCACTGCGAAAATGAATAACGCATAGAAGCAAGCTAAAGGACATTATCGTCGTAAAGTCGTTTTGAAGTGTTGACTAGACCCAACCCTACCAATGAAAAAGTTTACAGTGGGTAAAATTATTAATGCAACCTCAAGCTAAAACAAAGACCTCAGCTCAAGCTCCTGCTCAAAATGATTCAGCACCTTCAATACAGGAACTTCTATACCGAGATGAATTTAATGATCGTCATATCGGACCGAACGATAGTCAAATTGCATCGATGCTCGCTGACCTCAACTTAGAGTCTCTGCAAGATCTTATAAGAAAAGTAGTGCCTCCAAACATTCTTGCCACTTCTGTAAATTCTTTGGCTAATTCGCTAACTGAAAGAGAAGCTATCGAAAAACTTAAAAGAATCGCAGCAAACAACAGAATGTCAAGATCATTTATTGGGTTAGGTTACTATGCGACAAATACTCCAAATGTAATTGCGCGAAATGTCTTAGAAAACCCTGGTTGGTATACCGCCTATACACCTTATCAACCAGAAATATCGCAGGGCCGTTTGGAGTGCTTACTAAATTTTCAACAAATGATAATAGACCTCACAGCGATGGATATAGCTAACGCATCGTTATTGGATGAGTCTACTGCCGCAGCCGAAGCAATGGCGCTGGCCAAACGAGTAAGTAAGAATCGAAAATCTAATAAGTTCTTCGTTCATAACCAATGCTTCCCACAAACAATTGACGTTGTCAAAACCCGGGCCGAATGCTTTGGGTTTGAGCTAATAATAGGCGAAATTAGTGACATAGATGCGAGCGACGTGTTTGGCGCACTATTTCAGTATCCTTCCATAGGTGGAGAGGCTCAAAANTTTACCGAAATCATATCTTCATTACACGAACGCAACGCAATTGCCGTCGTAGCGGCAGACNTTATGAGCCTTACATTGCTGAAACCCCCCGGAGAGATGGGCGCGGACGTGGTTGTAGGTAGCACTCAGCGTTTTGGTATCCCCATGGGCTATGGTGGGCCTCATGCCGCGTTTTTTGCGACGAAAGACGAGTATAAACGTGCTGTTCCCGGAAGAATAATTGGTGTGTCTGTCGACTCCAAGGGAAAACAAGCATACAGAATGGCGCTTCAAACTAGAGAACAACATATACGACGAGAAAAAGCGAACAGCAATATATGTACGGCTCAGGTGCTACTTGCCAATATGGCGGCGTTATATTCCATCTATCATGGACCAGTAGGGATTAAAAAAATCGCCAGTCGCATCCACAGATACACCACAATACTTGCCATGGGCTTACAAAAGTCAGGAATACGAATAGCCAATGATAATTACTTCGACACTTTGACCATCTCAGTCAATGATAGAGAATCAAAAGTCATTTTAGATAGAGCCAACAATGCAGAGGTGAATTTTTGGACCGGTCACTTGAAAGATAAAGGCACTATCGGCATTAGTTTAGATGAGCGNACGACCGAAAACGAANTCNTGAAGTTGTGGTCAATCATNATTGGNCCTTCAGCTCACTCATTATCNGTATCAGATTTTGANNGTATTATATGCTCTGGCCAGGTAGCGCCAGTTATCCCTGATTCTCTTATTAGGAAGTCGGAGTTTTTGAGACATCCAGTTTTTAATTCATATCATAGCGAAACGGATATGATGAGATACCTTAAACGACTTGAGAATAAAGACATTTCTCTCACTCACTNCATGATCCCGCTAGGCTCTTGCACCATGAANCTAAACGCCGCTAGTGAGATGATTCCTATCAGTTGGCCAGAGTTTTCAGAGCCTCATCCATTTTCACCTGTCGATCAAATGGCGGGTTATCTTGAGATGATTAACGAATTAGAATATATGCTNGCAGANATTACNGGTTTTGATGCGATTAGTATGCAGCCNAATTCNGGNGCACAAGGTGAATTTGCAGGGCTTTTAGCAATAAAGAAATACCTTAAAAGCATCGGGCAATCTCAGCGAAACATCTGCCTTATTCCNACATCAGCCCATGGGACGAATCCCGCTAGTGCGCAGATGATAGGAATGAAGGTTGTCCTAATTGCTTGTGATGAAAGCGGAAATATAGATACCGAGGATCTCGAAAACAAAGTTAAATCGNATGCTAATGAATTGGCAGCCTTAATGATAACCTATCCATCAACGCATGGCGTCTACGAAGAGAAAGTTAAGGTTATTTGTCAGATAGTTCACCAAAATGGTGGGCAAGTATACATGGACGGAGCAAATCTCAATGCCCAAGTCGAAATAACGAGACCGGCAGAGATCGGTGCCGATGTGTCCCACGTCAACCTCCATAAAACATTCTGCATCCCTCATGGAGGTGGTGGCCCGGGAATGGGACCTATAGGCGTCAAATCACATCTCGCGCCTTTTGTTGCGAATCATTCTTTGATAAAGATCTCCGGCCCGAACGAGTCAAATACTGCTGTTTCAGCGGCCCCCTGGGGGAGTTGTGGAATACTTCCAATATCATGGATGTACATAACCATGATGGGCAGAGAAGGCTTACTCAAAGCCACTCAGGTTGCAATACTTAGTGCCAATTATATTGCTATGAAACTTTCACCACACTATCCGATTCTGTATAAAGGCAAAAATGGAATGGTCGCCCATGAGTGCATAATTGATATAAGGCCGTTTAAGCAAAGCACAGGAATCAGCGAGGAAGACATTTCGAAGAGGTTAATTGATTTTGGCTTTCATGCCCCAACCATGTCGTTCCCTGTTCCAGGGACGCTAATGATTGAACCTACAGAGAGTGAATCACTGGATGAGCTCGATCGATTTATAGACGCGATGATTAAAATAAGGATAGAAATTACCCAGATCGAATCTGGGACAATCGACCCTGAAAATAATCCTCTAAAAAATGCGCCTCATACCATAAGTGATATCGTCGATGAAACTTGGGATCGACCTTACCCAATAGCCCAAGGTTGCTATCCTGCAGGCAACAGTTCAGTATCTAAGTACTGGCCTACGGTAAATCGTATTGATAACGTTTACGGTGATCGAAATTTATTCTGCGCGTGTCCAGCGATCGAATCGTTTGAAGACTAAAGATATTAAAGCCTTCAGCCATCCTAAATGGCAGAACCGCTAACCGCGTGGTGCTAGCTCGTGCACTAAGGTCAAAGCCTTCAGAACAGTGCCGGACCTACGAAACTCTGATAGCGCCTGATACTCAGCATCGTTGTACCAATTCTTAGCCGCCTTTTCCGACGGAAACTTAAAAATGATTACCCTGCCTTCAAGCGGATCTGTCCCCTCAAGAGTTTCATGATTATCGTCAAAGGTTATAAACTCTCCGCCGAATTTTTTTAGGATCGGGAAAAATCCTTTTTCATATTTTCGATATTCGTCTGCATCATTTACAGTCAAATTCGCAATCATATAAACTCCCACTTCCGACATNTTAACCTCCATCCCGTTAGATACACTTATAAACTTAAAGGTAAGACTCTCCCTTTGCAACCAAAAACAGGCGCGGTATATTATAGCCGTCACGTATATTCAAAAGAAGTTAAAACCATTTATAATAATCGGACAAACCATTAGATAAAGGGTGAATTGCGACGTCAATAAAGGGGATGGTTTGACCAGCGAACTTTACTTCAATCACATTAACGCCCTTCAGGAGGGCTATGAATCGACCTTAAAAGGNTTCGATGCTGATGGCATCCTTATTCATAGCGGTAGCGAGGCTTGCTATTTCGCGGATGATAAAACCATTGACTTTAACGCTTATGGTCATTATCTCCGCTGGATTCCTGTAAATAAACCTGATCAATTCTTGCTTTTCATTCCAGGCAAGACCCCAAAATATTTTCAAGTTGTCCCCTCCGACTATTGGTACGACCAAACAGTTAGATGTGCAGAATGGGTTGAGGATCATATCCAGATTATTCGTATAAAAGCGGTTAACGAAATAAGACCCCATATCATGAATCTCAAATTATGCTATTTGGGGCCAAATGCGGACTTAGCCAGATCTTTGGATATATCAGCAAGCAACATAAATCCATTCAAGATTATTTCTTCTCTCGATTTCCAGAGAGCATACAAAACGCAATATGAAATATTACAAATAAAAAATGCGAATAAATTAGCACTCCTCGGTCACCAAGCTGCAAAGGCTTGTTTCCTTGAGAACGGAAATGAATATGATATCCATATGGCTTATCTGAAAGCTTGTAATATCTTAGAGAACGAATGTCCTTATACAAATATAGTGGCTCTTGGTGAGAAAAGCGCAATCCTGCACTATCAAATAAAGCGAAAGGGCAATGCAAAGAAGGATAAAGTTTTATTAATCGACGCTGGTTGTCGAGCAAATGGATATGCGTCAGACATAACGCGAACCTACGTAAAAGAAAATGTCGATAGAACATTTAGGGACCTACTGACTGGTATGGAGCAAATTGAAAGAACGTTAGTGGCACTCGTCAAACCAAAAATGAGTTACCCCGATCTACATTTCGCTGCCCTAGAGAAAATAGCTAATCTTCTGATTGACCTCTCAATCTGTTCTGGCTCAGTCGATGATTTAATCGAAAGAGAAGTCCCACACCTTTTTATGCCTCACGGCGTCGGGCATCTCCTCGGAATACAAGTCCACGATGTAGGAGGACATCAGAAAGATAAAACGGGTGCCTGCACAGAACCTCCTGATAGCTCCCCAACTTTAAGAAACACACGCATTATGGCGAAGGATATGGTTTTTACAATAGAGCCCGGCTGTTATTTTATACCCATGCTAATTGAACCCCAGAGGAACACCGAGAAAGGTAAGTTAATTAATTGGGAGCTAATTACACAACTATACCGCTGTGGTGGAGTTAGAATTGAAGATAATATACTGGTAACTAATGAAGGCTCGGAGAATCTGACAAGACAATTTGAATAGCTTAGTCCGGCGAACTCATTTCGTCTCTAATTATTTCAATCAGCCTAGGTAGTGCATTCTGGTTTGCCAAAATTTCTTTTTTGGAAGCGGAACCCATGCGNGCCCTTCTGGGATTATCTTTTAATAAATCAATTACTTTTTCTGCAAGTTCATTTTCATCCCGAACAGTTAAAAGTCCACCTGCTTTTTCTAACTGCCCACAGATTTCAGCAAAATTGTATTGTGACGGCCCCACTAACACCGGCAGGGACAGCGCAGCGGGCTCTAGAATATTGTGACAACCTGTATCTACTAAGCTACCGCCCACAAAAGCTAATTCAGAGACAGCATAATACGAGTGCATTTCACCCAAGCTATCCCCAATTAGCACCTGGACGTCATCGGTTAATTTTCTATTTGATGACCTAAGCTGGCAATTTAACCCACTCTTCTCGTATTTAGAGTAAACGGTACCAAAGCGTTCTGGGTGACGAGGCACTACAATAAACAACACCGTGGGTAGCTCATCAAGTACAGATTTAATGGTTACTAGTAGCTTTTCTTCTTCCCCTGCTCTCGTGCTAGCAGCGACAACTATCGATCTTTCAGATATTTTAAGCTCATTAAATAGCGATACATNCTCTTCATATTCCGTTCTAGTGTTGATGTGGTACTTTAAACTTCCGGTCACCGCAATACTTTTTTCTTTTGCTCCAAGCTCTACCAGTCGCCTCGCGTCGGACTCGGACTGCGCACCAATAAAATCGATTTTCGCCAACATTCTTCGAGTTACGCTACGGAATGTTGCATAACCGGTTGCTGACTTTTCAGAGAGACGAGCGTTAGCCAAAATTAATTTGACTCCAAGTGAGCTAGTCACATTGATGAGGTTAGGCCAGAGCTCTGTTTCCATAATTATCAATAGCTTGGGGTTCATACGACGTATAAAAAATGTGAGTGCAAAAGTAAAGTCATAGGGTAAGTAACTATGAAACACGCGCCCCGAAAATAGACGTTGTACCTGGTTTGAACCAGTTGGGGTCATCGTCGTTACAAAAATTTGGCAATCAGGATACAGTTGCTCTAATTGGTTTATCAAAGATTCGGTTGCCAACACTTCTCCCACCGAAACCGCGTGTATCCAAATAGTAGGTTTATGATGCTGGAAATTTGAGGGAAAACGAAAAAAGCCGAAACGCTCAGTAACACGTTTACGGTAAGATGGAGCTCTAAACCCACGTATATACAAACGAACCAAAATGAATGGCGAAATAATAGTTAAAATTAAATCATAAAAAAAACGAAACATATAAGCAGCAAACAATTTGACGGATTAACTTTCTTCAGTTAGGAAATTAAGTTTTATGCAGATATACTCTGCGTTCCCNGTATCCTTTTTCACTCAGACAGTAAAGGTAACTAATGACCTTAACCTATTCAACTAACATCGTTATTTTCGGTGGCGGTATAGCAGGCTTATGGTTACTTAACCGAATGCAAAATGAAGGATATCGCCCCATACTTTTCGAGACTGAGGCGTTAGGGGGTAGACAGACCTTGTCTTCTCAAGGAATCATCCATGGCGGCCTCAAATATGCGCTCAGTGGCAGTTTAAACAAAGCCGCACAGACTGCTGCTAGTATGCCAAGTCGCTGGAGGCAATGCTTAAATGGAAATGGCGAAGTAGACCTAACTGGCGTTAAATTACTTAATGAGCATTATTATATGTGGTCTCACGGTGGTTTAAGATCTAAACTAAAAAGCTACTTAGGTAGCAAAAGCTTGCGCGGGAAAGTCACAAGTCTTCCAAAAGACAGCTATCCTGCGTTTTTTAGCAAATCCTCTGTAAACGGCACACTTTATCAATTACCCGACTTCGTATTGGATACTGAAAGTTTATTAAGGAAGCTAGTATCCAAAAGTCCTGAAAGAATATTTTCACTAAAGAATTGCAAATACAATTTCTCTTCTGAAGAAAACGCTTCTAAGCAGAGATTAGAGGTAATTATAGGAAATAAAAAGATAGTCATCGACGCAGAGCTATTTATTTTCTGTGCCGGGGAAGGCAACACCGAGTTGATTAGTAAAGCAAGCTTGAGTTCCATTAAATCACAAACGCGCCCTTTGCATATGGTTTACCTAAGAAATCCAGATCTGCCTAGAATTCATGTGCATTGTATCGGAAATAGTTTTAACTTAAATCCTTCGCTAACGGTCACATCACATGAAGCANAAAATGGAGAAATAATTTGGTATTTGGGGGGTGATATAGCAGAATCGGGAATTAAGAGAAGTAAAGACGAACAAATCAGGACTGCCGAAAAGTTAATAATGAAGACATTCCCGTGGTTCCAAATGTCCGGCGCAAACTGGAAATCGTTTTTTATTAATCGTNCTGAAGCTGACGTACAGAANAATTATCGCCCTGATGATGCTGTTGTTAAAAGCGAAGAAAACATCTTGGTTGCATGGCCGACAAAACTCACTCTAGTGCCTTCATTAGCCGACAAAGTCCTTACTAAGATGGCCGAGTCAGGAATGGCTCCGCAAAGAAAAGACGACTCTCTAAACGAATTACAGTCTGTTTTTAATAGACCCTCGCTAGCCAAAGCCTATTGGGATTGACCTCTTATGTTGGTAGAAAAACGTACACTAGGCCAGAGTGGTATACATGCCTCATGCCTAGGATTGGGCACCGTCAAATTCGGTCGAAATCAGGAAGTTAAGTATCCCAAAACTTTCTCTATACCTTCTGACAAACAACTCGANGGNCTGCTNGATNNAGCNCGTGAGCTAGGNATAAATTTACTCGATACTGCACCTGCTTACGGTAGNAGTGANCANCGAATTGGCNNNATTTTNANCGATCGATCNAATTGGATANTCTGNACGAAAGTTGGNGAAGAATTTGTTNATGGAAANTCCTTTTNCAATTTTAGTGGNCAACACACAAAGACAAGCATTGAACGNAGCTTAAAAAACCTAAANACNGATTATTTAGATTTGGTTTTNGTCCATTCCGACGGNAACGANAANACTATAATTAACTCTACAGATTGCTTTGAAGCCCTATCTCACTTAAAAGATAGCGGAGTGATTAGAGCATTCGGAATGTCGACCAAAAGTGTCGAGGGCGGAATCAGAGCAGCTGAACTATGCGATGCCGTGATGGTGACCCTAAATCCTTCAAACACTCAAGATATTCCCGTAATCAAGTACGCTCTATCAAAAAACAAAGGAGTCCTAGTAAAGAAAGCGTTAAATAGCGGTCATGTCGGAGGGGAGAGCGTAAAGAATAATCTCAATTTCGCTATAAACACACCAGGAGTGACCAGCGTGATAATAGGGACAATTAGCAAAGACCACCTGTCCGCAAATGCATCCATCATAAATGAGACATTCTCGACTTGAATCTTCGTCTAATTGATCAACTTTTCACTTCTTTCATTTTCTCAACGATTGCAGAAGTGGAACAATCATCCAGAAACTCCAAAGCCTTAACTTCACCGCCGTAGGACTTCACGTACTCGCCTCCTACAACTTTGTCTAAGGTATAATCACCCCCCTTAACCAAGATATCAGGCTGTAACTTGCGCAAAAGCTCTTCAGGAGTTTCCTCAGAGAAACTAACCACCCAATCGACGGCTTCCAACCCTGCCAAAACTGCCATTCTTCTCTCCACAGGATTTATGGGACGACCGGGCCCTTTAACCTTCCTAACCGAATCGTCATCGTTTATCGCAACAATCAACTTTTCACCTAACTTTTTAGCATCTGCAAGGTAACCTACATGGCCTGCATGAATGATATCGAAACACCCATTGGTAAATACGATTTTCTCACCGTGTTCTTTGGCGTCTTGAACAGCGAAGGAAAGTTGCTGTGCGGTCATCATACCACCACCCCAGTCGTGTTCCTGTAACATAGAACGTCGTAATTCCGGTCCACTAATTGCTGCTGTGCCGAGTTTGCCAACAACCAAGCCTGCGGCTAGATTAGCAAGTGCTGTGGCATCCGAAATACTTTCTCCAGCAGCTACAGCTGCTGCTATTACCGAGATTACGGTGTCGCCCGCGCCCGTTACATCAAAAACCTCTTGCGCTCGTGCTGGCAAATGTAATTCTGGAAAGCTTGGCCGGATTAATGTCATGCCGTGCTCCCCTCTGGTAATCAAAAGCGCATCTAAAGATAGATCTCTGACTAGTCCTAGCCCTTTGTCAACTAGCTCTTGCTCATTTTTACTCGCCCCCACAACCGATTCGAATTCTGCCAAGTTTGGGGTAATTATTGTCGCGCCCATATATTTTTGGAAATCTGTACCCTTTGGATCAATGACTATGGGTTTTCCGCGTTTGCGAGCCAGTTCTATCAACTGTTCTATTCCCGTGAGGGCACCTTTATCATAGTCCGAAAAAACTACTACCTGAGAGTCATCTATTAGATCTTTAACTTTATCAAATAGCCCCACTAAGTCTTTATTTTCAAACGGTTGTTCAAAATCTAGTCTTATTAAATGTTGGTGTTGACTGATTACTCGAAGCTTAGTGATTGTTGGTTTATCATCGGACCAAAGAAAATCGCAGAAAACGCCTGCAGCTTCTAAGCGGGCGTGCAGCTCATCTCCTGTTTCATCTTTTCCAACGACGCCAATTAAACGAGTAGCTGATCCAAGCGCTGCGATATTTAGGGCAACGTTTCCCGCGCCACCAGGCCTTCCCTCTCGACTACCGACGCGAACAACGGGCACTGGCGCCTCGGGTGATACGCGAGATGCGGCACCATGCCAATATCTATCCAGCATTATATCTCCGACAACCAAAAGCTTAGCCTTCTGAAATTCTGGCATCTCGAGTTTCATGCATACTCTCCAATTTTTAGCGGTTCTACTCTGTAAATTTAAAGACTGTTGAAATCAGAATAATAATAGCACACGGGTTCGTATATAAAGCCATTCCTTATGTCTCTATTCTCGCTATAATATCTCTTTGAAAAATTTGATCTATTTCTGAATAATATAGTCGACCATACTCATAAATACCCTTTATCAAAAATAGTGAGCCCTTAATATAACAGCGGAAATACGAGCATGAGATCCTTCTGATACAATCGTA
>NHGO01000014.1 GCA_002172295.1 Gammaproteobacteria bacterium TMED139
TGCCCAAAAATTAAAACAGAGTTATTTGACAAGATATTTATCAATAGTATCTGCCATGTTTGCTCTTCTCTCGCCTCCTACTGGATTGTCGACCACTTTGAAGAAGCTAGATATCGATGAAGTTATCAACGAAGCGGAATTAGTTTTTGAGGGGGAGGTGCTAATTCATGAAACGCGACAAGACTTGAACACCGGACTTATAAATACATATGTCACATTTTCAATCTTCGATGTCGTCAAAGGTTCATATGCACAAAACACGATAGAATTGAAATTTGCAGGCGGCACTTTCAACGGAGAAACCGTCAAAGTAAATGGCTCAAGAATCCCAGAGCAAGGTGAACAAGGCATCTATTTCGTCGAATCTACGGATCAAAACCTCATTAACCCTTTAGTCGGATGGTCACAAGGTCACTTCATAATTAAAGAAGTTGATGGCGAGAGGATTATTTTTACCACAGAGCAAAAGCCAGNGGTCGGTATTCAATCTGTATCGTCAATCCCCCCTTCCATAAAAAGACCGAACACTATCATGGAGGAAAGTGGCGATACTGCCGCCGGAGTCTCAGTTGATAGGCTTGGCGAAATGAGACGGCGCTTGAGTGTAAATGAAATTAAATCAGAAATTTTGGAAATGATTCGCTAGTTACCCCGAAAAAGCTTTCAAATTAGCGGCAATGACGGTTCCTGCCTATTCGAGCAGAATCGCCTTCCCAGCGACCGGTAGTTCGCTGCCAAAAACCCTCATGTATAGTTGTTTATTTTTAAAGGCTGTTCTCAAATCCTCGCTCATAAAAGACTCTCCTGACACCTGCTCTGANGCAGGGCCAATTAAGTTTAGAACTGCTGCACCCAAATCCCCCTCCCCGCTCATAATATGCAAAGTCGCTGCTGAAAATATTTGAAGGCTGCTTGGATCTACGAATATTTCATAACTCAATAAGTTCGCTACCACGTCAAAAGAGAAATCTACTGCTAGCCTAATCCCGTTTTCATTGATAATTAGCTCGACTAGCTCTGGCCCTGGCGGTTGCCCGTTAACTAGCGGTGGCGCGATTGATGGCGGTCGGCGATGATCATTTGAAGCAGCAAAGGCTTGAGCTATCGCGAGTAAATGCGGATCCTTAAAACGTTTCCCTAAAAACTCCATACCGACTGGAAGTCCCGCTTGACTGAATCCGGCCGGTATTGAAAGCGCCGGCAAACCTGAATTAGCTGCCATAGAGCAGTTATTACCGGGTTGTTGCTCGCCAATAAAAACAGGCGTTTGCGCTATGGTTGGGTAAACTAGGGCGTCTAGATTATGGGTTTCAAAAATTAAGTTGAGCGCTTGTCTCAAAGTTGTTCTAGCCTCCAGTGAAACAGCGTATTCAGCTTCATCTGGTCGCTCTTCTAAGATTTGAGACAAACGCCCTCCTATCGCGTCATGAAAGAGACTCAGTTCGAATATTTTGGATAAGCTATCGATATCCTCTGAACCAAAAGTCTCAAAATATTCATTTAAGTCCGACTCAAACTCATACCCAATAACACGAGACGAAGCGATTAGTTCAGCAAGGTCAGGAATTACTACATCTACAATTGTCGCTCCTTGCGCTTGATACCAACTCAGTGCTTCTTCGATGGCCACTCTGGTTCCTTCACCAGCACTATCAAAATATGAAGTCAGCTTCCCTAACCTTAATTCACTTGCCTCAACCGAATACAAATTTTCAATAAATTGTGGGGTCGGCTCTGATTCCAGAGCTTGCGTTGCTGGATCAGCTGGATCAAAGCCCACGGTTAAATCCAAAATAATAGCTAAGTCTTCTAACGATCTTGCAAGGGGACCACCAGTATCTTGCGTATGAGAAAGAGGCATGATCCCAAAAATACTCGATAACCCTTTACTTGGGCGTAACCCATACAAATTATTATAAGCTGAGGGGATTCGGATTGAACCGCACGTATCGGAACCCATGCCTGCGGCTCCAAAACTCGCAGCCACAGCTGCTCCAGTACCCCCGCTCGATCCTCCCGGTACGCGACGGTAATCATAAGGGTTTCTAGTCTGGCCGGTTAAAGATGAAACACTAGTAATACCATAAGCAAATTCATGTAAATTGGTCTTCGCAATGACTATTGCGCCTGCATCAAGTAACTTTTTTACCTGAGTTGAAACAGTGTTAGGAAAAAAATTGGCGAGAGCAATTGACGATCCCGTGGTTGCCATATTAGTGGTGTTGTAATTATCTTTAATCAGCAACGGAATACCATGCAATAGGGATCGTGCACCCGACTTAGCTCTTTCCTCATCAAGCTCTGCCGCTCTAGCAACCGCATTTTCGTTGACACGTACTATACTATTTAATCGCGGCCCGAGTTTATCGTAAGTGGATATCCTTGCTAGATATTCCTCTACAACTTCAACAGATGTAGTCCGACCCTCTGCAAGAGCCTGTTGAATTTCACTAATGCTTTTTTCAAAAACACTGAATTCGGTTTGTGCAGTCGCATAAGTTGCAAAAGCAATCATTACAAAGAAACTATTTAGGATTCGTTTCAACATAAAGTATATTTAATCTCAGTGAAAATCATAATACTGGTTGGGACTCTCCACCGCCTCGCCGTCTTCAAACCTGGGAGCAAATCTAAATCGCATGATTGAAGCTATCAACGCATCCCTCAGATCAGTCTGCGCTATTTCCTCTGGTACTTGTGGGTCGACGACATAACCTTCTTTGTCAACGGTAAAATGCACTCTTATTGGATCCCCGGAACTCTTCTGGCTTATTCCCCAAACCGGCGCTCGAAAGACTGGCCTTAAATTTTCGTCCTGTGACAAACGTCTAGTCGCACCAATAGCGAGACAGTGGCCAGTTGCGCTGTCTGATTCATTTAAATTTTCATACGCCTTAATCAAATCAACATGATTGCGAACCGTAATATCAGCACTAGGATATATATTAAAATCTCTCAGAGATAACAACAGTGGATCAATTGCACCCCGATAATTTTGCCTCGCGAGGTGATATTCCCCAATAAGCAGATAAGCTCGAGTTAACCCACTTCTTGAACCAACGTCTGAATAACGAGCGAGAGTTTGTCTGGCCTTCTGCAAATGTTCCCAGGATGCGTCTAATCTTCCAATTCTCAGCTGCAATGCTCCGATTTCTAACTCGATATAGCCTGCTTTACTTGAGTCCAAGCCAAAGTGCCTTTCTGTGAGTTGAAGGGCTCTTAAATAATATTCCTCTGACAAATCGAATTTTTCCCTATCACTCAATCTGCTCCCCAGGCTAATCAGCGGATCAATCATCCTTTCAGAATCGAAGCCAAACACAGATTGGTAAGTTTCGACTGCTTCGTCCAAGTAGTATCGAGCATCCGTTTCATTTTCAAGTAAAGTGGCGTAATTCACAGCAAGCATTGCACTTCTCTCGCTTTCGGCTCCAAAAAGCTCCTTTCCCATTTCATAAGCTCGTCTCGCAGCTTCTCGGGCGACATCTGGTTTTGTATCTTTGGCTTCACCATATTGAAAGTACGCAGCATTAAACTCATCCATCTCAATAGTGCTTTGCGCGAAAGAGAAGCACGAGACTAGAAGACCTAATATTAGTTTAAGAAAAAACTTTTTCATCTGTCGCTCTGAGTGAAACACATTCATAACTTAGAGATACTTGTCAGTTTTAAGGCATCCGTGCAGCTCTGATTTCTATTTCGACTAACCAACCATCAACAACCAAATCTTTTATCTCAACAAAAGACCGAACGGGTTTATTAGGGTTAGCCGCAGTACCAAAAAACTCAGAGTATCCCGCGTTAAAGCCAGCAAAATCTAACCCGCCATCCCCAGCAACAGCAAAAGCTCTGACCTGAACTATATCCCCCATCGACCAGCCTTGGTCTTCCAAAGTTTGTTTAAACCTTGAAAAAGTATCTATCGTTTGTTGCCTCATATCACCCCAAGATCCATCGTCTAGAGCCTGAGCGCCAGAGCCGCTCAGATACATTGTCTCCGCGCCGGGAGGGATAGTTATACTTGTATAAAAATACGTGCCTTCATTGTTTCTGGTGATTTCTTGCGCGCTGATATTTACGAAAAAGTTGCCGCATAATATTATCGCGATACAAGCGACCTGTTTATAAAAAATCATAGACCTCTACCTCTTATTCATGCGTTTGACTGTTCTTCAGTTTAAGTGTTTACGTTACCCTTCTTCTATTGTCTGCTCGACAACCAATTTTTCTGGACTCTCCTTTTTTTCTTCCAAAAAGCGTGACGTGACCATTCCAGTTGCTATTGCGCCGTTCACGTTTAATGCTGTCCGCGCCATATCAATCATAGGTTCGACTGTAATCAAAAGTGCCGCGACGGTTACGGGTAATCCCATCAATGGCAGAACGACTAGTGCTGCATTGGTGGCTCCGCCTCCTACGCCAGCTATACCGAACGAGCCAATAGCAATTACTAGTACTAAGTAGGCGATAAATGATAAATCGACCTCAACACCAACACTTGGGGCAACCATAATCGCGAGCATAGCCGGATAAACGCCAGCACAACCGTTTTGTCCTATCGTTGCGCCGAAAGACGCAGCGATGTTTGCTATTGGTGCCGGAATCTTCAGCTCTTCAATCTGGGCCCTGATAGTTAACGGGATTGTCGCGGCAGAACTTCTTGTCACGAATGCGAAGGTGAGCACCGGCCAAACCTTCTTAAAGTATGAGCGAATATTTACACCAAGCATCAAGATCATGAGTGAATGGACAGCGAACATAATGGCAATTGCAATGTAGGATGCCACCACAAAATTTATCAGTGTTAGAATCGCATTAAAGTCTGAGGTAGACATGACCCTTGTCATAAGTGCTAGCACCCCATACGGTGTAAGACCCATGACTATTTTTACCAATCTCATCACGACCGCTTGACTGGTTTCTATAAAGCTAAATATACGCTCCTTATGTCTAGAGTCCTCCTGACTGACAAGTAAAGCCGCTATTCCAAACAATAAACCAAAAATGACTACTGCGATAATTGAAATACTTCTGGACTGACTTAGATCTCTGAAAATATTCGTAGATACCATGCTAGTGAGTAATTCCGGGATACTCAGATCGGCAACACTATCCTGCCGTGACTCCAGAATCTCTGCGCGAGCCGCTTCCCGCTCACCCAGGTTGAACTCTGTCGCGTCAAGACCAGTGATTGAAGCCATAAAGATTCCGACCAAGGCCGCTATCATAGTTGTAAAAACGAGAATGCCAACCACCGACCCCCCAATCCTACCCAACGATTTTATTTCGTCCACCTTCAGAACTGCCGCGATCATGGTGACTAAAATCAAAGGTATGATGATCATGCGCAGTAAGTTAACAAATGAATTTGCAACAATATTCGTCCATTCAATCGTTTCATGGGATACACGATGGTCGGTCCCAAAAAATATTTGAAGATATGCCCCAAAGACCGTGCCAATTAGGAGCCCCACTAGCACAAGTTTTGAGAGTCCAATTTCTCTCTTACTAAGTTGGAAGATAAAACTTAGCAAGCCAGTAAATATCACGAGATTGAAAATTGTGAGGAAAGACATTTTTTTGCCTCCTTTTTAATTATAGGAACGTTCTTGTTCTGGTGTTGATTTTCTATAAACTTTTATCTAGTTGAATTAACCAGTTAAACCTTACTCCCAGTATATAGATAGTACGTTAAATGACCAAGAGCTCACTAGATTTGACTTCAGGTACTTACAACGAAACAGAGACGATAATCCCAATTACTCTGTACGATCTCTTGTCAAGCATGTTAAAACTTAGTGCTAAACCAGTATGATAGAGTTTCTGATAGGTATACAAGGGAATCCGTTTAGTTAATAGCCGCATAGTTATATGCTGTGTTACCAGAATTAGGAGATCGCTCGAATGATAAGACCAAGAATAATTCTTCGACCTTTTACGCTCGGGGCTTTTTCGGCTATTTTGTGTTTTGCTACACTTCCGACAGTTTCTGCTGACGAGGTCGACGACTTATTAAATCGAGCCGCGATTGTAGATATCTTGACTCAGTATTCTTACCGTTGGGACAGTAAAGATTCTGCAGGCTTTGCAGAGATCTTTACCCAAGATGGAATCTTGGAGCGATGGGGCAACGGTGAAAGAATTGAAAGTGCCACGATAAAAGGCAAAGACGCTATTTTTGATTATGCTAAAACCGCCCATGAAGGGAGGTTGGCCGACAGACAGTCTCGCCACCATTTCTCCGGCATCGTATTTATTGAATTAACTGAAACAACCGCTATCACCGAGAATATGGCTTTGATTACTCATCAAACTGTAAATGATTCCTCTGCATTCATAAGAAGTTCAGGCTATTATCGGAATACTTGGAGGAAAACAGCGCAGGGTTGGCGGATAAGTAAGCGTATTCTAAAGGNAGACGTTGGCGGGAAATAACCNGGACGACGCANCTGTGCCGCTTGTCAAATTATCTCTTACCATTATTTTGAATANATCAAAAAGGCAAAANTTGTGACTTCAGAACNAAACAGGGTTTCATCTGCTCTCAATGACGATTCAACGATNCAAGGAGANCAAGTTATCAGCATCGTCTAANAAGNCTGATAAAGTCATTGAATCCTACAAAAGCCCGTATTATNGATATCTNGTTCTCGGCATTCTTACNGCAGTCTACGTCTCTAACTTTGTTGACCGCCAGGTTATTAATGTATTAGCNCAATATATCATCGACGANCTACAGATATCTGATGGCCAATTTGGAATGTTATCTGGNNTGGCNTTCGCATTCATCTACACAACTCTNAGCATTCCCATAGCAAGGTGGGCAGACATTAGTAATCGACGAAANATAATTGCGATTTCAGCTGCAATNTGGAGTGTCATGACCGCGCTTTGCGGCCTCGCACAAAANTTCGCCCAATTATTCCTTGCNCGATTTGGTGTNGGCATCGGTGAGGCNGGCGGCTCTCCACCNTCTCACTCAATTGTATCCGATATTTTTCCAGCCGAGCANCGGGCGACNGCGCTNTCGATATACTCNCTNGGTGTATACGGGGGAATCCTAGTAGGCACCGTTGGNGGCGCTTATCTAGTAGAGTACTTCGATTGGCGCACCGCTTTTGTAGTAGTCGGCTTACCTGGTGTTTTTCTCGCCCTGTTGGTTCGACTAGTGGTAAAAGAACCACCCAGAGGAATGGCAGAATCTCGACCTGATGTCCAACCCCCGGGGTTTTCTAGTGTTGTAAGATTCTTGTGGGATCGCAAATCTTTTAGGCATCTTTCTCTCGCATGCGCACTGCATGCGTTCGTCACTTACGGGATAGGCAACTTTATGCCTCTCTTTTTGGGAAGGGTACACGGCATGCCGATACTTGATATTGGCTGGTATTATGGACTGATAGCAGGTATTGCCGGCTTATCGGGAACTTTATTTGGCGGTTGGTCGGCAGACTATATGGTAAAGAAAACAAAAAATCGAAGCTGGTATATTTTAATCCCTCTTGCCTCAACTATTATTGCTATTCCATTTGCTTTAAATACTTTCCTGTTGATGCCTAATGGCTACATCGCAGTTTACGCCTATTTTATTCCTACATTCTTTGGAGGGTGGTATCTGGCACCTTGTTTGGCAGCTAACCACTTCTTAGTGGGAATTCGAATGCGCGCGATGGCATCGGCAATTTTACTCTTCATGTTAAACCTGATCGGCTTAGGTTTTGGCCCAATGCTTACTGGGTTCGTCAGCGATTATCTAACCCCCGAGTTCGGTAATAATGGGTTGCGATATGCTTTATCAATAACAATACTCGTAAATATTTGGTGCGCATTCCATTACTATTGTTGTTTAAAAACCATAAAACAGGACTTCGACCGAGCCCCAGCTTAAGGTAAAAGTAGTTATTGCTTTGGTCTCTCGCTAACTAAAACTATGCCTGCTAAATTGCCTCGAGTGCTTGCGTTAGCTTGCTAACACCAATAACCTCGAGGCCATCTGGCGCATTTTTTGGCACATTAGCGCGCGGAACTATGGCCTTTCTAAAGCCATGCTTTGCAGCTTCGATTATACGCTCCTGCCCCCCTGGAACGGGCCTTATTTCCCCAGCGAGTCCTATTTCACCAAAAACCACCAGATCTTTAGGTAACGGAAAGTCCCTAAAACTCGAGACAATTGCGAGCAATAACGCCAAATCAGCGCTCGTCTCCGAGACTTTTACTCCACCAACAACATTTACAAACACATCCTGATCAGACATATACAGCCCCCCATGCCTATGGAGCACCGCTAACAACATCGCTAATCGATTTTGTTCTAGCCCGACAGTGACCCTTCGTGGATTTCCTAATGGGCTCGAATCGACTAAAGCTTGGATTTCAACCAAAAGAGGGCGAGTGCCTTCCCAAAGCACCATCACCAAAGATCCTGGGGAGTCTTCCTCCTCTCTAGCAAGAAAAATTGCCGATGGGTTTTTAACTTCGAGTAAGCCCTGTTCTGTCATGGCAAAAACACCAATCTCATTCACAGCACCGAATCGGTTTTTTTGACCTCTTAAAATTCGATACTTAGTCTCACTCCCACCTTCAAGCATCACAAAACAATCTATCATATGCTCTAGCACTTTAGGCCCGGCTAGATTCCCTTCCTTGGTCACATGCCCCACCAAAATCAAAACCGTATTAGTCTGCTTTGCATATTGAATCAAATAGGCGGCGCTCTCTCTCACCTGGGAAACACTGCCTGGGGCAGATGGCACTTCCGAACTGTGCATCACTTGAATTGAATCTACTACGAAAATTTCGGGTTTATGTTCCTGAGCCGCTTCACATATTTTTTCTACGTTGGTTTCTGCAAACATCTTTAAATGCTGTTCTGGAAGTTTAAGGCGTTTAGCCCTCATTCCAACTTGTTGAAGAGACTCCTCGCCAGTGACGTAAAGCGCCTTCTTGCCCGTCGCAGATAAATTACACATGATCTGCAGCAGAACCGTGCTCTTTCCAGCACCTGGATTACCTCCAACTAAGATAACCGAGCCCGGAACTAGGCCGCCACCCAGAACCCTGTCTAACTCGCTGATAGAACTTGAGTATCGTGGTAATTCATCAAGATCGATGTTTGCAAGTGTTTGAACATCTGACGTTGCCCCAGCGTAACCATCTCGACGAAAGTCTGCGCTTGTTGCTGGCGATGAAGAAGACTTACCCAGCTGAACCTTTGACAAAGTATTCCATGCTTTACACGCGGAACATTGCCCTTGCCACTGCCCATACTCAGCTCCGCAATCATTACAGACATATGCTATTTTAGATTTAGCCATGATTTATCCGCAACGGACCGACTGAACCTATTATGAATTTCCTGCTATACATAAGTCAGAGGCACACGCCTAGTAACTTTGCAGAACAGTTCATACGCAATTGTATCTGCATTGGCTGCGACTTCATCAGCGCCGAGTTCTCGACCCCATAGCACTACCTCATCATCTATTTGAGCATCTTGTATCTCTGATAGATCGATGGTAATCATGTCCATTGAAACACGCCCTATAACCTGCGTTCTAATTACCCGAGACGAAGTCTTAACGAGAACTGGTGTCCCGTTTCCAGCGGAGCGGGGATATCCATCCCCATAGCCTATTGAAACGGTTCCCACTCGCATATCTCTGTCGCAGACAAAAGTTGCGTTGTATCCGATAGCTTCACCAGCTAAAACCTTGTTGATCGATATCAATCGAGAAGACAGCGTCATAACTGAATGAAGCCCAAGATCTTGCCCGTCTCTTTTAGCAAGGGGTGAACTACCATAAAGCATGACACCAGGCCTCACGTAATCTCGATGAGCCCGAGGCACCGTTAATATCCCAGCTGAGGCCGAAATGCTGACCTCTAATTTATTATCGAATTCTTGCGCAACTGCTTCTTCGGCTTGCATAAAACGACTGAGCTGCTTTTCCGTAAAGGAAAGAGATTTTGGATTATCCATGTCGTCAGCGTAAGCAAGGTGCGTCATGAAAACTATTTCAAGACTTGGTATTGATTTGAATGAAAAAAGGGCTTTCTTGCAATCTTCAGCCGACATGCCGAGTCGATTCATACCAGAATTCATCTTTACCCAGAAGCGAGCGGCCCCATCCATTGGCTTTAAACTCATCAACTCAAGTGCTATTTCAACTTGGTAATATGCATGTATAACTGGCTCTACATTCAACTCCATACACAAACGAAGCTCTTCCCTGTTCACAAATCCATTCATCAACAAAATTGGTCGACCTAATTTTAGACCATGTAGCTCGATTGCCTCTTGAATCGTTGCGACTGCAAAACCAGTAACCCTNGCTGGTGATTCAAGTGCCGATTTCGCAATCTGCTCAACACCATGCCCGTATGCATTAGATTTCACGACAGGGAAAATTTTTGAGTTAGGACTAAGCTCACTTACAACAGCGAGATTTTTTTTAAACGCCTCCAGGTCAATTTCCGCCCAAACTCGCCTCGTTGTCTCAATCATCTCTTCCCGAGCCTTCCTCTTTACCCGTGAGTGAAACTATCGTCATACCTAGGCGGAGCATGGTTTTCAAACCTGGTAAATTGCCCAAGAAAACTTAGTCGAACCATTCCTATTGGACCGTTACGATGTTTGCCAATAATCACTTCAGCGACCCCTTTATCCGGTGTATCTTCGTTATACACTTCATCTCGATAAATAAAGGTTATAAGATCAGCATCCTGCTCGATAGCGCCAGATTCTCGCAAATCNGCCATCATGGGGCGCTTGTTGGGCCTCTGCTCTAAACCTCGGTTCAATTGGGAAAGAGCAATCACCGGACAGTCAAATTCTCTAGCTAACTGCTTTAGGGATCGTGAAATAGCCGAAATCTCCGTCACACGATTCTCCGTAGTCCCCTTGATTTGCATCAACTGAAGGTAGTCAACAACTACCATGCCAAGCTGACCTTCATGATCTCTTGCGATCCTGCGAGCTCTGGCCCGCATCTCAGTAGGGCTTACGCTAGCACTGTCATCAATAAAAAGGGGCCTATCTTTTAACGCTTTAGCAGCTTTGTTAAAATTAGGCCAATCATCCTCTGAGAGCTTACCCGTCCGAAGCTTAGTTTGGTCTATGCGGCCAATAGATGAGAGTAATCTAAAAATTAAAGATTCCGCTGGCATCTCCAAACTAAAAACCAGCACCGGTTTGTCGTAGTTCAAAATAGCATGTTCTACCAGATTCATAGCGAACGCGGTTTTCCCCATGGACGGCCGGCCGGCCACGATGACAAGGTCCGAATTCTGCCACCCAGAGGTCAGATCATCTAAATCTTTATAACCACTACCCAAACCGGTTAAATTGCCGTCAGAACCTGACAACTCATCTATCCGATCAAGCGCCTTTTCCAAGAGAGGATTGATAGGTATGGGGCCACCTTCTTGAGGTCTTTCGTCGGAAATGTTGAAAACTTGCCGCTCGGCTTCATCAAGAACCTCATTAGCCTTTTTGCCGCTAGGGCTGTATCCACTTTCTGCAATTTTATTTGCAACAGAAATCAATTTTCTAAGAATCGATCTTTCTCTAATGATCTCTGAATAAGCTTTAATGTTCGCAGTTCCTCTGGAACCACTGGCTAGCTCACTAAGATAGTCTAATCCTCCTGCGGCTTCTAATTCATTGAGACTGTCTAGCGATTCAACTAAAGTCACCACATCAATAGGCTTACTTGCCTCACTTTGCCGCGCCATTACTTGAAAAATTAGCTGATGCTCGGGCCTGTAGAAATCCTCTGACAACAATATATCAACTACATTATCCCACTCACTGTCGTCAAGCATCAGGCCGCCAAGAACCGCCTGTTCCGCTTCTACGGAATGGGGAGGTACCTTGAGAGCCGTCAAGTTTTTAGGTTGCTTATCAAGCTCTCGGGTTTTCGTTTCAGAAGAGTCTGACATTTAAGAAAATCGAGGAAAAAGAATTGCGTTCCAGTTTACAGAATGACATCAAAATAGGAAAGCCGGAGATCAGCGAGGAAATAGATTTGCCTTCGAGGCACCTTATTCCGAAGAGTCGGTATTAGCGTCGTCTTCTGAAGAGCTCTTCTCTGAATCCTCGTCAGACTCATCAAGCTCTTCAATAACACTGCCGTCATCACTCACTGCAGCACTCGACTGAAGACCGATAACTGACAAAGAAATTGAAGCACTCACGTCATATCCGAGATCTAGGGAAATATCAAAGTCTCCCAAATCCCGAATTACTCCATGAGGCATCAGCACCTCTGCTTTAACAATGTCCGCCCCAGATTTTTCGTTTATTGCCTCAGCCACTTCTCGGGTGCCAACAGATCCAAAAAGCTTACCCTCATCACTCGCATTAACTTCAATAGTCAAACTAAGCTCACTAACCTTTGCTGCACGTTTTTGGGCTTCAGCGACTTTAGCATCATGTGAAGCTAGGAGCTCAGCCTTGCGCTTTTCAAAGTGATCTAAGTTATCTTTTGTTGCAGGAATAGCCTTACCCTTAGGGAAAAGAAAATTTCTCGCGTACCCAGATTTAACGTTCGCGGTATCACCGATTTCCCCTAATTTTCCTATTTTTTCAAGCAAGATTACGTTCATTGTTAGACCTCACGCAGCCTTAATTTATTTACAATTTTCTTTAATTCGATAACGAACATTTGAAGCCCGATCTATACTTGTTTAACACGTCCTCTAAAATCATACCAACTGTCTATCACGGCCAGCAAAGCAACCAATCCAAATGTTACTGGCAACAAAATATAAAACACTACCAGGGCAGTGACAGGAATGTTTCGTTTAGCACATATCGCATGGACCAACCCAATTCCTGAAAAAACTAATGGAAGCCTGAAATACCCATACCAAGTCTCCGGTACAANAATTCCGAAACTAGCTAAAATCATACAACTCACCAGAAACAGCGTTAGCCTATGCCCTATCCGCAGTTGATGAAATTCTTTCTTAAAGCCACCAGGATTATACAACCCCGCCTGCATCCATCGGGATAACATTGTTAGCCCTATTGAAAGAGACATATAGCTCGAAGCGAGACCGCTGATCACGAGATTTCTTATGTTTTCCCCTTGCAGAACCTCCGCGTTATTTTGCACGAAACTTTGTACCTGCTGAAATAATGTATCAAGGATAGCAGGTTGTATCCGAAAATATGTTTCAATTGCCAAACCTACTCCGATTGCTGCAGCGAGAGTGTACTCCCATGAATTTGTAGCCCGCAACGTTGAAGCTAAACCGCAAATTCCNGCCATTATCATCAAAGGTGCTATGTCGCCGGTTAGTGTCCATCCAACGAGCGGTAATACTGCCCAAATTGCAATCCCAAATGTTTGCCCGAAACCTTTTCGCAACACCAACAAACCTACCAACGCTGGATTCAGTAAATTAATTAGCGGCAGCACGCCTAAAAGCATCGTGGCAATAACAGCCTGCACCTTACCCTTCATTACGAACCGAGCAAGCCCAAGCATTTTAAANGCCTTTCATCTAAACCTGGTGACTATCCGTGTATGGAATCAATGCTAAATAGCGCGCGCGCTTTACAGCTGTTGCAAGTTGACGCTGATAACGAGCTTTCGTTCCAGTTATCCGGCTAGGCACAATTTTTCCGGTNTCCGAAACATACGCCTTCAGTGTCTCTAGATCCTTATANTCGATCTCTTTTGTNCCTTCAGCTGTGAACTTACANAATTTACGCCGTCTAAAATAACGTGCCATATTTCTTTACCTTTCTGGGTTTACCTATTCANCTATCCTTCTTCNGAAGTTTCTGGCTCTTCAGGAGTTTCTGGCTCCTCAATCACTGATTCCTCTGCGCCCATATCTTCTTCAGAACCTGNAGTTACCTCTGANGAGACTGGCGCTTCACTCGGTTCTGCGGGCTCCNGNGGAGCTGATTCTTCTTCCGACTGCCTCTTGTGCTCCACTCGAACTCTACGCTCCTTACTCTCTCGTTCGCCTTTCAGAATAAAGGACTCTTCAGTGNTTGCNTCTTTGCGCTTAATTANCAGATTCCGCAGCACTGCATCGTTAAAACGAAACAACGTATTTAGTTCATCCAAAACTTCACCGCTGCATTCGATATTCATCAAAACATAGTGCGCTTTATGGATTTTATTGATGGGATATGCGAGCTGTCGTCTGCCCCAATCCTCCATCCGATGAACGTTACCACTATTTTCCGTCACAAGTTGGGTGTAACGTTCAATCATNCCTGGAACCTGCTCAGACTGATCAGGGTGGACTAAGAATACTACTTCATAGTGTCTCATAGAGACTCCTCATGGTTTTGGCCTCCCATCGAACACTAGCGTGCGTGGTAAGACAAGGAGTAAGTTGTGTGCATATACGCCCCACTATTTAAAGTGGAGGCGGGATTTTAGAGATTTTAGGCTAGTGATGCAACTAAAAAAACTAGTGCGGCTCGATAGAGCGCTGCCTAACCGCCTCGAANAAAGTGACGCCAGCCGCCACAGAGACATTTAGACTACTTAGCTCACCCGCCATAGGAATTGAGAGCAAGAAATCACACTTCTCTTTTGTTAATCTTCGCAATCCACTGCTTTCAGAACCCAAGACCAAAGCAACAGAGCCTTTAAAATCATGCTCGAAAATCGATTTTGGCGCTTTGTCGTCGGCGCCAACTATCCAGAAGCCCTTTTGCTTCAACTGTGTTAGAAATCGCGCTAGATTTGTTACAGCGACTACGCTAACCGTCGCCGCAGCGCCACTCGCCACCTTTCGAACAGTTGAGTTTAAAGGAGCAGAATTGTTCTTGGGTACGACCACATATTTTACACCGGCCGCATCTGCAGTCCGAAGACAGGCCCCTAAATTGTGCGGGTCTGTTACAGAATCTAAAACTAGTAAGAGCTCTGATTTATTTTGTTCAACGTTATGCAAAAGTTGGTGTTCAGAGAGACCAACTGGCGAAGCTTCCAAAGATGAGTGAGTAAATGCTGCTACCCCTTGGTGTACTCCCTGCACTTGACTTTCTAATTCTTGTCGGGACACCTTAAGAACCAAAACATTCGCGTTTGTCGCAAGATTTATTAAATCTGATAAACGTTTACTTGTTTTATCAAGCGATACAATTAGTCGTTCGATAGAATTAGGATCTTTCCTTAACAACTCAAAGACGGCATGAAAGCCTATCGTAATTTTGGAGCTCATGATGGGGCTCAATCTCTATTTATCCGCCTTAAAAAGGATTGTTCAACTTAGCCTAAAAATTCACAACTATTTTTTAGCTTTTCGATTTAATTTCTTTGAATTATGCTTTTTGGATTTTCTTTTATATCCAGCTCTTAGCTTTGACTCAGTCGGCTCGCGCGATTTTTTTCTAGAGCCTTTTCTTTCCTTTCCAGTCTTGCCCGTTGCTTTCAAGGATTTTATTTTTAGGTCCACTTTCCTTTCTTTCACATCAACTCTTGCGACTTGAACCTCTATTTTGTCTCCCAGTCGGAATACTTTTTTAGTCCTCTCTCCCTCTAAAATATTTTTGCCTGGGTCATAATGATAATAATCGTTATGGAGTTCAGTTACATGGACAAGACCCTCGATGTATATTCCATCGAGTTCAACAAAAAGGCCAAAGCTCGTAACCGAAGTTATGGTCCCAACAAACTCGTCTCCCAACCGCGTTTCCATATATTCGCACTTCAACCAATCTAGCACACTATAACTTGCAGAGTCGGCTCTTCTTTCTAAACTAGAGCACTCCAAACCCAAGGATTGAATTTCTGCCTCAAGATAGGGATAAATCTTCTGTTTTTTAATTCTATTCTTAGTATTTTTATTTCTTAAATGCGGACTCGATTTGCTTTGCACCAAATATCGAATAGCCCGGTGCACTAATAGATCGGGGTACCGTCTAATCGGGGAAGTAAAATGGGTATATGTTGGAAATCCCAAACCAAAATGCCCGATATTCCTTAATTGATATACAGCCTGCATCATGGACCTAATTAACATCGTGTGTACTAAGCGACTATCTGCGCGACCGCTGGTTTTTGATAAAAGCTTAGAGTAATCTGCTGGAGTCGGTTTTCCACCTCCGCCCAGACTTAATCCCAAACTACTCAAATATTGCCTAACGTTATCTAACTTTTCAGGATTAGGCCCCTCGTGGACTCGATAAAGGGCGGGAACCTTAAATCGCTCCAGAAGTTGAGCTGCAGAGATATTCGCGCACAGCATGCATTCCTCTATTATCTTATGCGCTTCATTTCGAGAAACAGGTAAAATTTCTTTTAATTTCTTGTTTTGCCCAAAAACAATTCGTGTCTCCGTTGACTCGAACTCCATGGCACCATCAGTATCTCTTTTTGTTTTCCTCGCATGAAAAAGTGAATATAGGTCNTCAAAATGAGGTACTAACTTACAGTATTTTTTTCGCAACCTNCCGAAGGATTTTTCTTGAATTTCGTTCTCTGGTTTTTGCAGAATATCTGCAACCTCTGTATAAGTCATTCGCGCATGCGAGTGAATAATCGCCTCATAAAAACAATAATCAGCTATCTCACCACCCTTAGAGATCTCCATTTCACAAATCATAGATAGCCGGTCTACATTTGGCTTTAGCGAACATAACCCGTTCGAAAGAGCCTCTGGAAGCATGGGAATGACATGCCCAGGAAAGTATACGGATGTACCTCGGTTTCTTGCTTCACGATCAAGCGAACTGTTTATCCCAACATAATGAGAAACATCGGCTATGGCTACGTACAATGTCCAACCGCCTCTTTGATGCTTGTGAGCAAAAACTGCATCATCGAAGTCCTTTGCGTCCTCCCCGTCAATGGTAACGAAAGGAACATCTCGAAGATCAAATCTGGCTTCTTTTTCTTTTTTTTCTACCTCCTTTGGGATCCCACTTGTTTCCCTGGTCACGGACNCCGGCCANAGATAAGGCAGATCAAAACTTCTGATTGCTACGTCAACTTCTAAACCTGGAGTTGTAACATCTCCTANGACCTCCTTTANTCGGCCAGTTGCTTTGCTNCGTCTATCGGGATAACTCAATAATTCCNCTACCACAAAATCGCCATCCTGAGCNTTNCCACACTCGTCCTCTGAAATTAATATTTCATGATTTATACGTTTATTTTCTGCGATGACAGAAGCAAAGCTTTTTTCTTTATAAAAGCGGCCAACAATTTCGGAGAATCGACGCTGTAAAATTTCTACAACCATGCCCTCTTTTCTGCCTTTTTGGTCAAGTCCCCGAAATCTAGCTAGAACCAAATCGCCATCAAATAATCTTCTCATTTCGCGGAGGCCAAGGAACAAGTCATCGCCTCCTTCGTCTGGAATAAAGTAACCGGCGCCGTCCTTAATTCCTTGAACTACACCTTTTTTAAACTCCAAGCGGTTTGGCAAACAGTATCCACCTTTACTACTTTCGATAACTTGACCGTCACGACTCATTGCGATCAAACGACGTCTTAGTCCCTCTATCTCTTCAGCTCCATTTAAATCTAGCTGCACGCAAAGCGATTCGAATGTAATCGACACTCCGGAACTCTCAAGTTGATCAAGAATAAATTCTCGCGAGGGGATAGGATGTGAATACTTCTTGGATTCACGCTCCGCGAACGGATCGTTAGTTTTGATTATTTTAGACATCAACAAAAAGGCAGGGGAAAACTAAGACTGAAGAAGTATATACTTACGGCATGCATTTGTCTGTCACTATCTGAAGTAGGTGACTCGCCGCTGAACGATGTTTAGCGTACACTAATTATTCATTCGATGCCCAGGTGGCGGAATTGGTAGACGCGCTAGCTTCAGGTGCTAGTGACTGCAGAGTCGTGGGAGTTCAAGTCTCCCTCTGGGCACCATCAATACCTCATACTCTTCACGATTTTGTTTACTGCTCAGTTTTTTAATTTCTGAGTCGCTAACGATAAACAAAGGCACATATTCTTTTAATGTAGATACGTATACCAAAAAAATGTATTCTATTCGTAATTATCAAGGGTTAGACCGAGAATGAGATTATCACTGTTGGCTGCGTCCACAACACTTTTGCTTTCTGGGTGTCTCAGCACCTACGACTATGAGCAATGCGGCGTCATGTATGACAAACCGGTGGCGAATCCACTTGGCACCAATAGCGCCTTGTTCGCCAACACTTGGGGCGATGTCATGTCAGCAACACGGGGCANTAGTCAAGGTCGATTCTTTAGAGACAACGCTTGCATGCTGACCGGAGAAACGGAACAAGAAGCTAATTAGAGAACAATATCTTGCGCCCAAAATACCTAGCTATTTTGAGAGCTCCTTTCGCAAGAGTACTTCCAAAACTACTGCGGCGATTATCAATGCCGGTATATCACCGAAAAAATGGCCCCTCTCAGCGGTATCAATCAAGGCTTGACCGAACATGATAAAACCGTGAACTAAGCTACTGTATATAACAAAACGAATGAACAGCACATGCTCTAGAGGATCTCTGGCCGCTTGAAAAATCATCATGAGACCCATTACGAAATAAATCCCGACAATCATTAATTGATATTCAGGTTGCGATGGAGACCAGGCCCATCCTCCAAATAAATTAATTTGAAATAAACCATAAACCGAGCAAAACACAATCCCAAAACCAATCAGTGAAATCTTTAAATAATTCATAGCCAAGCGCCCTTTTGTCAAAATATTTTAAAAGCCATGGTTAAAAATACTCTTTAAAATAGTATAGTGACACCAAGAGGTTGGTTAGCACAAGTTAATTGGCCCAAGGAGCAGCCTATACCTCAAACATAATTTCTGACAAGAACTGTTCATCACTTACATCTTAATTGTGAGATTGAAAATATGAAAAAAACAATGTCGGTACCCCAAATTTTTGTAGCAAACCCAGATGATAGAGGAAAAGTCTTGAACACGGTTCTTGTAGGGTTTTCCTCAGACCCGTTTGTAAGATGGGCTTGCCCAGAGGCTGACAACTACATGAGTTTTATAGGCGCTTTTGACGCATATGGGGGCAAAGCGGTCGATACAAGTACCGCTTATGTAGCAGAAGGTTTCAAAGGGACTGCGCTTTGGTTACCTCCTAACGTCGAAGCTGACGAACAAGCATTTNTAAGGGAAATCGAGGAAAATGTCATAAAAGAGAAACATGAATTGTTATTTAAGGTCTTAGAGGCGCTTGAGGAATATCACCCAGATGATGCTTGCTGGTATCTCCCCATCATTGCTGTAGATCCTTATTACCAAAATAGTGGCATTGGTTCAATTCTCATGAAACATGCGCTAGATAAAGTCGACTCGGATCGCTTACCCGCATATTTAGAATCATCTAATCCCAGGAATATGTCGCTGTATAAGCGATATGGTTTTGAAACTATGGGTCAAATACAGATCGGCGACGTGCCCCCTTTACACCCTATGATAAGAGAGGCCAGATAAATTTGTTACAAGGAAAAACCATGAAACTCTCAGATAAAGTTGCAATTATAACTGGCGCCACAGGAGACATTGGCAAGGCCACAGCAAAAAAGTTTGTATTAGAGGGCGCCAAAGTCATGCTTGCTGGACGCTCGGATGAAAAACTTACAAACCTTCAACAAGAACTCGGGGATAGCGCCCATAAACTAGCTGGTGATATCAGCTCAGAGACCTATGTCAAGGCACTTATAGATGAAGCACTAAGCAGATTCGACCACGTCAGCATCATGTTTGCTAATGCCGGCGCCGAAGGTAGGACAGCAACTCTGGAGGATCAAACGGTAGAGGACTTTGTCGATTTGTTAAATGTGAATGTGATAGGTGTGTGGCTATGCATTAAGCACAGTATAAAAGCAATGAGAAAAAATAAAGGCGATTCCTCAATAATAGTGACTTCTTCGGGAGCCGGGGTCTTAGGGTATGCCGGCGCAGGTCCCTACATCGCCTCAAAACACGCCGTAAACGGTTTGGTTAAAGCGGGTGCTGCGGAGTTGGCGAACTCTGGGGTTCGGATAAATGTTGCTGCGCCTGGTCCAATTGACAATCGAATGATGAATGATCTCGCTTTATCTCTTAACCCCGATGACCCTCAGGCCGTCAGAGCTGCTTTTGAAGAGAATATTCCAATGCAAAGATGGGGCAAAAACGAAGAAATAGCTAATTTAGTGACCTTTCTTGCCTCTGAGGAGGCGACTTTTTGTACCGGCGGGATTTACATGGCTGACGGTGGGATGACAGCAACACTATGACTTTTAAATCCTTAATCTTTTANTGATTGTNTTCNTAAAAAATGTCAGAATGGTAACAATNCGCAATATATTTCAGTCTTGTAATGAAGATTGCGGGTGAAACGACCAAGGCNACCAAACTCAATGGGGGACTAAATGAAAAATATCTTAAGATATTCTTGTCTCGGCCTTGGGCTTCTGATGGTGAATACACCCGATTTATTAGCTCAAAGCTCAGATATCGAAGAAATAGCTGTAACTGGAACTAGGATTAGAGGGGCGAATCCTGCTGGCTTTTCACCAGTCACAATAATCAATCAAGAACAAATTCAAATTTCCGGCGAAATGTCGATCGGCGAGCTGCTGCAAGAGCTTCCTTCGCAAGGTTCCGGAAACAACAGAAACCGGAACAATGGTGGCAGCGGGGCAGTCCGAATAGACTTCCGCAACCTGGGTGCATCCCGAACTCTTGTGCTCGTAGACGGTAAACGGTGGATTAACAGCGGTGGCGGGGCAAATGCTTCCGTGGACCTTAACACGATTCCAACGGCCTCAATTGAAAGAGTAGAAGTCTTGAAAGATGGGGCTTCAGCTATTTATGGCTCAGATGCAATTGGAGCCGTAATCAATATAATCACAAAAGACAATTATGAAGGAGTTGAGTTCCAAGCGCAGACCGGTGAATATTTCGATGGNGGCGGCTTGGCCAACAACTATCAAGTTACCGCCGGCACCTCCTTTGACCGTGGCTCATTCATGCTGGGAGCATCGCTTGTCGATATAGAAGACCTTGGTAACGGGGATCGAAAGCAAACAGCGGCCAGACCAACTTCTGGCGGTTCATCCGGAACTCCGCAAGGCCGTTTGGCCTATGGGGGAGTCGTACCCGGTTGNAGCAATTTTACCCCTACCGAGGGAACAGCCGGAACAGCAGCGTCAGATTTTAGATGTTGGACGAGTCCAGACGATCGGTTTAATTACAACCCCTACAATTATGTAGAGACTCCAAACGAGCGCATTAACTTGTTTGCGAAAGGGCGATTCAACCTGACAGATAACACTGACCTCACTATGTTTGGTACTTACCAAAATCGAGAGTCAGATCAACTTTTAGCACCTATGCCTTTATTCTATGGCTTTGGTGATTTTGGAGGAAGCGAGGGCATCTCTNGGAACAATCCTTATAACCCTTTTGGANTAGAGTTGTGCGACCTTAATGGCCAGTCTGTAGAAGGAAAAACCTGTAACGATGCGAACTATCCGGATGGCTATGCCACTGGATGGGTTGGCCGACGACTTTTGGAAGCAGGTAATAGAAATTTTATACAAGACATGCAGACGTACCGCTTTCAAATGGGTATTGAAACCGAATTTAACGGNTGGGATGTTGCCGCATATGCCAGTATGGCCCAGAACAAAAATGTTACGACGACAGAAGGACTGCTGAATACAGGCAATATCAAGAAGGCTCTTGAGGGTGACTGCACAAGCCCTTGTGTACCACTTAACCTTTTCGGTGGACAGGGAGCAGACAGCAGTTACCTTGGCGATGGACTCTGGAGCGGGTCAGGTTCAATTACCCAAGAAATGGTTAACTATATCACCTTCTTAGCTCATGACACTGGAAGAAATGAGATGAAGAACTATGGGTTCGATATTGCTGGAGAGCTTGCGGAACTTCCAGCAGGACCCGTTGGTCTTGCATTTGGTTACGAGTATAGAGATGAATCAGGTAACTTTGAGCCAGATGCTTTTATAGCCGCAGGGCTTTCCTCCGGGAACGCAGCGAGTCCCATTTCAGGGGAGTACGACGTCAATGAGTGGTATGCCGAAGTTTCTGTGCCAATTATAGAAAACCTAGAGCTCAGCGCTGCGGCAAGATCGTCCGATTACTCGAGTTTTGGGAGCACTACCAATAGCAAGGTTGGGCTTACCTATTCACCGGCGGAAATGATTACCTTTCGGGCTACCTTTTCTGAAGGATTCCGGGCTCCCGGCATCTCCACACTGTATGGCGGAAACAGTGACTCTTATCCGGACCTCGCCGACCCCTGTGATGTGAACGCCAGCAACTTTACCGGATCTGGAAACACTCAGACTGGTCGCTGTGCTTCAGATGGAGTTCCGGCAGGATTTACTCAACCAAATACCCAAATTAGGACCACCGTCGGCGGGAACCCCAATGCACAACCCGAGGAGTCAGAAAGCACTAACTTTGGGGTGATTATTAATCCATTNGATAATCTAACCGTTTATTTAGATTACTATGACATTGAGATTGACAACACGATCTCCTCAATTGGATCTCAGTTGATCCTGAACGGCTGCTATACTGGAACAAACCAAGCTTATTGTAATTTGCTATCCAGATTGCCAACAGGTTATTTCAAGGATATAAGAAATACGGCAAATAATATCGGTAAAGTTGAAACATCGGGTTATGAAGTGACCGCCACATATGACTGGGATAGTAGCTTTGGCAGCTGGAGAGCCGTTGCGGACTTTGCAATGCTTGAAGATTATGATGTGACCAAGGCCAACGGCTCTGTCGAGCATTATGCTGGATACATAGTTGGCAATAGCAGAAACCAATATAAGGATATTAAAGGTAACCTACAGCTAATCTGGTCANGAGGTGACTTTTCAGCGTCTGCGTCGGCAATGTATCACGGTGAAGCGGACGGGATCGCCGCGACGCCTCCTAAAACTCTCGCGGATGGAACAAGAGTCGCAAGCGATGACAAACGTCAACTCGATGACATCTGGTATTTGGATGTACAGGCCTCTTACAATATGGACAATCTAAATTCCATTATTTCCGTTGGAATTGACAATCTACTTGACGAAGACCCACCTTATTTCCCAGATAGCTTTGCCAATGATTTTGATCCTTCATATCGAACGTGGGGTTCTCAATTTTGGTATGCTCGAATTACAACCAGGTTTTGAGGAAGCGAAATTACTGATTAATAATTTCTTAGAGCGTTAAGTAGTATAAAAAAAACCCCGAACATTNAAATGTTCGGGGTTTTTTATGCTTAAGAATTATTCTAAATTTATTTACGCTGTTTGGACACGCGAGCCAACTCCTTTGCAAACTCGTCTAATCGCACCCTGATCTCGTCTTCTTTTTTCTTTTTCAAGTAGCCCTTATCAATTTCAAAATCTAACTCAGCAGTCCGCTTTAAGTCGATCTCTTCAGCTTTAGCATGCGCAAGTTTCGCCATTCTATGAAGCCCCAAGTTTGATTAGACAACTAATTATGAAATATT
>NHGO01000015.1 GCA_002172295.1 Gammaproteobacteria bacterium TMED139
TTCCAAGACTCGATTAGCATCGGTTAGTTGCTTAACCTTAGCGACTAGTTCTGATGGCCCTGACCTAACCACTTTTCCGAGTTCGTTGAGGACTTGCTCTCTATCCTTTATAAAATCATAAGCCCCACCCCCTGTGACAGCCTCTATTCTTCGGACACCTGCTGATATCCCCGCCTCACTGATGATCTTAAAGAACCCAATGTCCCCCGTGCGATTTACGTGACACCCACCGCAAAATTCTACTGAGAACTTCCCACCCATAGTGACAACCCTTACTTGATCCCCATACTTCTCCCCAAACAGAGCAACGGCACCTCTCTCTTTAGCTTCTTCAATCGGCATCACTTCCTTACCTACTTGTGAATTTGCCAGAATTTCATCATTTACTTGCATTTCAATAATCGCTAACTCGGCTTCCGTTACCGCCTTGGGGTGCGAGAAGTCGAACCTCAATCGCTCCGCATCAACTAGAGAGCCTTTCTGAGAGACGTGAGTGCCCAATGTATTTCTTAACGCCGCATGCATAAGATGAGTAGCCGAGTGGTTCAGCGTGGTTGCTTGCCTTTCTTTAACCGCAACCTCAGCCTCGACTAAGTCATTGACCTGCCAGCCACCTAGATTTAAAACACCACGATGAATATGGTTGTCACCCTGCTTCTTAGTGTCTAAAACTTTGAATTGTCCATTTTCATTCCGCAAGAGACCTTTATCGCCAATCTGCCCCCCTGACTCTCCATAAAACGGACTTTTATCTAGCAGCAAATAAACTTCCTTATCTGCCGGCACTTTGTCCAGCTTCTCTCCATCTATTGTGAAAATTTCTACAATTCTTCCCTCCCCGTCGAGAGAATCGTAACCCGTGAAGTCTGTAGTTAGAGAAGGATCAATGTTTAATTTTTCAACCACCCCAAAATTACTCGCAGCTCTGGCTGAAGATCTCTGTTGGTCCATTGCAGCTTGGAAGCCTTTCATATCAACTTTCAACTCATGCTCTCTCACGACATCTGCAGTCAGATCCGCTGGAAAGCCATATGTATCGTAAAGTTGGAAAACGGTTTCACCTGGCAATGTGTCTCCCTTAAGATTTGCAATTTCCCGCTCCAAAATTCCCATCCCGTTTTCCAAAGTTCTCGCAAATTGTTCCTCTTCTTCCTTTAAAACTGTTTCAACAAACTGTCTTCGCTCTACTAATTCGGGATACGCTCCGCCCATGATGTCAGATAACTTACCTGTCAACCGAAAGAAGAACGGGTCCTTTACGCCAAGTTGATGCCCGTGCCTAACAGCCCGCCTAATTATTCTTCTCAGGACATAACCTCGCCCTTCGTTTGAGGGTAAAACACCATCAACAATCAAAAACGCGCAGGAGCGGATGTGATCCGCTATAACATTCAATGAGGAGTTTTGAAGGTCCTCTGTCCTTGTAATTTTAATCACCTCTTTCAGCAAAGATTGGAACAGGTCTATTTCATAATTGCTATGCACCTTTTGAAGAACTGCTGAAAGGCGTTCCAAACCGGCCCCAGTATCTACAGAGGGCTTGGGTAAAGAAGTCATTGAACCATCAGACTTTCGTTCGAATTGCATGAATACCAAGTTCCAAATTTCGATGTAGCGATCACCATCTTCATCTGAACTACCAGGAGGTCCTCCCGGCACTTCTGGTCCATGGTCATAAAAAATTTCCGAGCATGGGCCGCAAGGACCAGTGTCCCCCATAGCCCAAAAATTGTCTTTTTCACCCAATCTAGATAGCCTTTCTTGATTGACCTTAATTTCATTTAGCCAAATCGAGGCTGCTTCATCGTCATCCTCAAATACTGTCACCCAAAGCCTTTCCGGAGGCAGACGCAATTCTACTGTTAAAAATTCCCAAGCAAATTGAATTGCCTCGCGTTTAAAGTAGTCTCCAAACGAAAAATTGCCGAGCATTTCAAAAAAGGTATGATGGCGTGCTGTGTACCCCACGTTTTCTAGGTCATTATGCTTCCCACCCGCCCGCACACATCTCTGAGACGTCGTTGCACGGGAATAAGATCGCGTTTCCTCACCAAGAAACGCCTCCTTGAACTGGACCATTCCTGCATTCGTAAACAATAGAGTTGGATCATTTGCGGGCACCAACGAACTGCTCGCGACTATTTGATGGTCACGAGCAGCGAAAAAATCCAGAAATTTTTGCCTAACCTCTGTGCTTTTCATGGCTATCCCTTTTGTAAAAGCAGGCGCAATAAATCGTTTATCGTGTGCAAAAAGGGGCGGGATTATAGCGCTAACCGTCCAGAATTTGCAGGGTTTCTTGCGTAATCTTCAACCTCGGTCACGACAACATCACTAATCAATCGTTGTACGAAGCTTTCCATCACTTGAAAGCATTACAGCAATCGGCCGTGTTTGAGGAAAGTGACTAAAGACTATGGTTATTATGATCAAAAACGGCACACATAAAAACATACCGGGTATATCCCAGATGTATCCCCACAAAGCTAAATTTAGCAAAATGACAATCGGGCTTAAATTAAAAGAGGAACCAGTCAATCGAGGCTCTAATATATTTCCTATACAAATCTGGATTAAACCGATACCGCTCAACACTGCCAGGAATAGGGTATAGCCATCCGATTGGGCAAAGGCTATCAGCGCTGGAAAGATAGTCGCAACTAATGAACCAACAGTAGGAATAAAATTAAGTAGAAATATGATTAAACCCCATACGCCAGCAAAATCAACTTCCATAAAACGCAAGAAAACATAACTCAATATGCCGGTCAAAGAACTCGTGAAGACTTTAATGATTACATACTTCTGAATATCATCTCTTATACGGTTAAGGAGTTTCTTTACATCCTCCTCTCTAGTCGGATCTGTTACAAGGGCTGAAAGCTTTTTACTGAAGTGACCTTGTTCTAAAAATAGGAATCCTAGATAAATTAGTATTAGTCCTCCGCTAGCCAGAATGCTCGTTAGCGAAGTCGCAATAGATCTCGCGTAAGCAGGAATATCGATCCAGTTGGACAAAAGCTGTCCGAAACTCTGTCCTTCGTATTCACCAATATCCACGAAAGATAACGACTCTAATCGTGCATTCAAGTTCTGCTGGTAAACGGGAGCTATTTCCAGAACGTCGTCAACTGTTGAACTCAAAAAATTGATCACTAGCCACGCAAGCGCAATAAAAGTAAAGAATGATGCCAGCAAACAGACTGGCCTCGGGAACTGAAATTGACCAATCGAAACACGCGAAAATGCATTTCCAAGTGTTAGGATTAGATACCAGAGGGCTATCGCTATTACCAACGGTAATAATAAATCTTTGCCTATAAACAACAAATAAAAGATCAATACCACAAATATAACTACAGCAAGATAGTTGAGAACTTTCATAAAGTAACATTCCTACCCAATGTCTTGTCTTGAGCTATCGGCCAAAGGCCTTTTAAATCGATTATTTCAGACAGGTCTATGATACAGTAAATATGGATCCTCAGAAAACATTAGCATAGCACATTCTCAATACGCCATCTGGCTCGAGAAGATCGTAATTTACCCAAGATTCAATGCCCAAACAAAACAAAAAGAACGAGCAAAAATTCTCAATTTTCGGTCAAAGCGATGTGGGAATGCGTTGCATGATCAATTCTGACTGCATCGAATTTGATCAAACGAAAGGAATAGCGATCCTAACAGATGGGCTGGAACAATCAGAGGCTGGAAAAATCTCTGCAAAACTTGCCGCCAAATCAGTTTTTGAAGGTTTACGAAGTGATACGTTTACTAACGATTTACCAAGCTCAAACGAAGAGCAAGTTCTGAATGCAATAGACAAATTACTTTCCAAAACCAATCAAGTTTTGATTGACGCTTCCAAGGCTGTGGGTGAAGAAAATTATATGCGCACTACAATAGTTGCAATACTTATCCGAAAACGCAAAATTTTTTTAGGGCACGTAGGTGATTCTCGTGTTTACCTCCTAAGAAACAATATTCTAGAAAAACTTACGAGAGATCATTCTCTAGTTCAGGATCTNGTTTNTCGAGGTGNGTACCANCAAAGAAAACAAAAGAGCTCTAGCATCGACTCAGTTACTCGAGTTTTGGGAGCCAAACCAAATATCNAAATCACTACCCTAGCCCATGAAATCAAGTCAGGAGACCGGCTTCTNTTATGCTCTGATGGTTTATCAGATATGTTATCTGATAAAGAAATAGAGGAAATTGCAAATACTGAAATACACAATCTCAAAAAGACGACGAAAAACCTAATCAAATTTGCGAATCGCCGAGGTGGCAGNGACAATATCTCAGTAATTCTAGCGCAAATACCCTAACGACCTGAAAATGGTCAAACTCTAGTATTTCAATATAACCGCANNCCATTTNTCNTCGACTTCAACGTACCTATTGTATATGCAAGCCCACTCCTATAATCTTCATATCCCTTAAGTAAATAATTAAAAACAAAAAGCTATTAATGTCATTTAAATTAACGAGTTAACACTCTAAATTTTGACTGACTTCTAAATGCAGGAGAACCTCAATGTCTACAACAATAAAAGCGCTTTCANTAGCAATAGCTNCGATGCTAGTCCTTATGACGTCTCCCATATCCCTTAGTCAACAGGGCACAAGTGTTTATGAGGGAGATTGGCCTTCCTGGGCAGGTAGTTCGAACGCNAGCCGCTACTCCCCGCTGGATCAGATCACAGCAGAAAATGTGGAAGACCTTGAAATTGCTTGGCGATGGTCTACCCAAGGGTTTGGTCCCGGCACAGATTTCGTTAACCCGTCGACCCCGCTAGAGATTGACGGAGTGCTCTACGCTAANGTTGGCACTACTCGTAATGTCGTNGCACTGGATGCAACTAGCGGTCAGGTTCTATGGATGTACCGATACGACGAAGGGACTCGGTTCGATGAGGCTCCCAGAAAAGGCGCAGGTCGCGGAGTCTCCTATTATAATAATGGAGAAAAATCGAGAATATTTGACATTTCTCCTGGATATCAATTGGTGTCTCTTGACCCTGCAACAGGTATCCCTGATCCAAGTTTTGGAGAAGACGGACTTGTTGACCTCTATGTTGGCGTNCGTAACGGCGATGACCCGCGATTTGCTTACCCTGATATAGGTATCTCAGCGCCGCCATTCATTATGAATGATGTAATTGTTGTTGGGGCTGCTCATAGAACAGGAGGGCGACCGCGTGCAAAACTNAATACAAAGGGCGATATTCGAGGGTTTGATGTACATTCTGGCGAATTGTTATGGACNTTTCATACCATTCCAGCAAGAGGCGAATATGGTTACGAATCCTGGATAAGTGGTAACGATATTACCGGAAATTCGGGTGTTTGGGCTGCAATATCAGGCGACCCCGAATTAGGCCATGTCTACCTTCCAGTGGAAGACCCCACAGGAGACTATTATGGAGGGGATAGGCACGGAGACAACTTATTTTCCAGCGGCCTCGTCGCGGTAGACGTTAAAACTGGCGAAAGACAATGGCACTTTCAATTTATTCACCATGATATTTGGGATTGGGACATTCCCTCGCCTCCAATCATTGCGGACCTACCGAATGGCCGAAAGGTGGTAATGTCGGTGACAAAGCAAGCTTGGGTATACGCCTTTGATAGAATGACGGGAGAACCTATTTGGCCAATTGTAGAGAGAGAAGTCCCAACTGGTGACGTACCAAATGAATGGTACTCACCGACGCAACCATTCCCGACTCGACCTGCACCTTTTGACAGACAAGGCTTTACAGAGGCAGACATGATTGACTGGACTCCGGAGATAAAAGCTTTAGCACTAGAGTCCGTTGAAGGCTTCAGACTGAGTCCTTCCATATACTCGCCACCGTCTCTGCAAGATGCGCCTGACGGAACTCGAGGGCTTCTGTCTTTACCTTCCTCCACAGGCGGATCAAATTGGGAGAGCTCCGCGTTCGATCCCGAGACCGGCATTTTATATGTACCCTCACGAACTCAACTACAAGTTTTAGCATTAGCTAAGAACCCGGATTCAGATATTGATCTCAGCCAAGGGTTTGGAGTTCGAGCCCCACGCGTTCAAGGGCTTCAAATTGTGAAACCTCCTTATGGCAGGGTAACCGCTATCGACATGAACTCAGGTGACCATTTGTGGATGATTGCCAACGCTGACACTCCAGACAACATAAAAAATCATCCGCTCCTGGAGGGCGTAGACATCCCTCGCACCGGAATACCAACCAGAGCTGGGGTGTTGCTGACCAAAGAGCTGTTGTTTGTCGCAGAAGGTACAGGGGGGGTTGGAGCTAGCCCAATTTTCCGAGCAGTAGACAAAGCGACCGGAGACATAGTTGCAGAAATCGACCTGCCCGCGAATCAAGGTGGCATTCCTTTTACCTATGAAGCCGGTGGAAAACAGTACGTAGCAATGTTTGTTACTAGCGGCAGTAGTGCTGCTGAACTAATTGCGTACGCATTGCCTTAAGGCAAAACACNATGCGGGACCAGAAGCTGACCTTCGGCTATTCTGGTCCTCGCTTTAAAGGCCTACCCCTTATCCAATTTTAACCAAGGGGCAGAATTGATGAAATCGTCATTCGGAACTTCCATTTTATCTAAACGCTCATTAACTGCGTCCAAAACATCATCCCCATAAAGATCGATGTCGGACATCGCCTTCCAAAATTTATGCCCTCCCCGAGTGCTCATGTGTCCCACAAATGCATCCATTACATATCTCAAGTTATCTTCGGTTTCTAAGCCTTCGGCGTTTAACTTAATTAAAGTATCAAGCTGATTACCCATAGCAAAAAAGGCCATTACCGCCTTGGCTTGCCGGTCAGGAGGCATGTCCTCATAGTTATGAATAAACTCCCGGTATTCTGAGCTGTGCTCCCCCATATAGAACATCATCTCTTGCCAAATGTGCCTCTGCTCTCTTTGCGATGCTGCAAGCGCTAAGCGATTAGAAGTACGAGTTTGCACTCCTAAAAATATCAATGAAATGATTACACCGATCCCACCAAGAAATTCGCCCCATATTGCCAGTGATTCCATAGCGTTCCTCCAATTAACTTTATTTAAATAGAGTATAAAGTTAACAAAAAAANTAGGATATGATCCTATTTTTAGGGCAGCTAAATATCGGCAAGATAAATGCGAAAATTATATAGAATCAAAAGCCTCAGCTAATATTCCCGGCGTTAAAATCTGGGGTAAGATGATTGGCTCTTGAGAAGTGTTTCCGGGATAGAGCACGTATAATGGCACAGAAGGACGCTTAAATGTTTCTAATACAGCGGTGATCTCAGGATCTTCATTGGTCCAATCGCCTTTCAAATATGTGATTTCATTGTCCGTCATGGCCTGCTGGACACGGTCTGTGCTCAACGAAGTTTGTTCATTCGCCAGACAAGTGATGCACCATGCGGCCGTCATGTTCACAAAAACTGGCTTCCCTTCGGCCTGCAGCTCATTCAGCCTAGCAGCACTAAATACCTCATAATTCTGCGAANAGTTTTCCCCTGAATCTGTCGCTAACTCGCGCCCGTTTTGNCTTATCGATTGCATAAAAGGTGTCTGCGTGAGGTAAATGGCAATAGCAATTGTTCCAAAACCGAATGCATAACTGATAGCACGGGGGAATATCCCCATATTAAAACGCCGTTGGTATAACCAAGCTGAAAGTGCCAAAAGTATGCAAACCCCCAAAACTATGGACATACCCATTACNCCTACCTGATTACCTAATACCCATAGGAAGAAAAGAGCAGACGCGTAGAGCGGAAACGCCATAAACTGTTTAAAGGTCTCCATCCAAGCCCCNGGCTTNGGTAAATACTTGAAAAGCGCCGGTGTAAAAGACAGCAAGAGGATAGGCAACGCCATCCCGAATCCCAATGAAACAAATACGAACATTGCAACCAGCCAAGACTGTGTGAGAGCAAAACCAATAGCAGGCCCCATAAATGGTGCGGTGCAAGGAGTGGCGACGGTTGTTGCTAGAACACCGGTAAAGAACGAACCTTTGTAACCACCCTTAGATGTTAACTCACTTCCGGCGCCCATCAAGCCAGCACCAATTTCAAACACACCAGACAAACTGAGCGCCATAAGGAAAAATAAATAAACAATAAATGCCAGAAACCAAGGTTGTTGGAACTGAAATGCCCAACCGACCGCCTCACCACCTGCGCGAAGGAGAATTAACAGGCTCGCCAAGCCCACAAACGCAGCAATAACACCGATGGTGTATACAATTCCATCCATCCGTTGCTTAGATTGGGATTCACCAATATTTTTCGTGAAGCTTAATGCCTTAATCGAAAGAACTGGGAACACGCATGGCATTAAATTAAGGATCATGCCACCTATCAATGCGAAGAGCATGTAAACAAACAAATCGCCCCCTCCACCGTCAGCACTATCAAGGTCGCTAGAGACTGCTGCAAAAGGAGTAATAGTCGTCAGATTAGCGTCTGCCGCAGGGTTAACAAAATCGTATGCAACTCTCTCACCCAAATTGCTTTCCAGAACGAGCACTCCATAAACATCGGACAAATCATCAAGCATGCGCCTCGGTTGCTGATGGGTAATTTGCAGTAAGTTCTGCTGGATGCTGACATCCCTGAGTGGCCCTGGCTTAATTACCCGCCTTTCCTCAGGGAAAAACCAAGCATCTGTGTAATTCGAGAACAACGGATCGGGCGAATCAAAACCCAAGCTTATTCGCTCACCAGCCACCGCAATGATCGATTTAATATTATGATCAGTTGTTGGTAAACTTTGTCTCGCCGTAGCGAACAGTTGTGTTGCGCTTGCATTAAGTTCAGGCACTTCGCTCACAGGCAGTTCAATATTTAATCTCTGCTCTCCCGGGATACAAATTTGTTCACACACATTCCAAAAAGCTAATACACTCAACTCAACACTATCCCCTTTAAAATCTTCCGGGACCGTGACCTCCACAGGAAGAAGAACCTCCTCCTCGTAACCAAAGTTGACTAGATCCGTTTCATAAAACGGCAACCAGTGGGGTGCTGGCCATTGAATCTCTCCAATTAATGTGCCCTCGGGAGCGAGCCACTCTGTAAGACTTGTTGGTTCTCCGCTGTCTCCACCCATTTTCCAGTAGGTGTGCCAAAGGTCCGCAGGATCAAGTCGCAGACCGAGCCACGTGGTCTGACCAGGAACAATATTTGTTGTTTCAGATATAAGCTCAACTTCAATACTATGGTCCCAAGCAACGTTTGAAAGTTGAGGCCTAATATCATAGGACCGCCAAGCGCCATCCTCATCAATGAGTTTTAAGGCACCGCTCAGTTCTGCAAGATTTTCTGGATATCTGCGATGCTGTTCGGTCGAAATTTGTATGCGATTCCCATCTAACATTACCTTACGATAAGGAGCATATTTCATAATTCTCCGCTCGGTCGGAAAGAAATAAGCTTCATCAACATTATCAAACACCCCCTCAGAGGAGGCAATCATGATATTCACCTTTTCATCATAGGCATTAAAATTCGCAATCAGGTTATGTTGGTTTTCAGCGATTGGCGTTAGAGCTCTTGAGTCCGCAAAGCCTTCTTCCCACCGCGGATCAATTTCAAAAGAGTCAGCTACTGGCAAAGCTAGCGAAAAAGTAGCATCACCAGGGATGCATATTTCCTCACAAACCTGCCAATCAATTTTCGCGCTGAGGTCAAACGTAGGTTCATTAAAATCTAACGGCACGCTAACCGGCAAAGGCAGAATTACCTCTCGTTCATAGGTGAAAGTGACCAACTCGCTTCCCAAGAAAGGTGTCCATTCGGGAATTGGCCAAACTATATCCCCAACTGCTGAACCGTCTGGAACCTCCCACTCACTTGTATAGGTTGCCACTCCGCTATCACCGCCAAACTTCCAATAAGTATGCCAATGCTCTATGGGGTCAAGTCTAATGCCGAGCCAGAAGGTTTCCCCAGGAACAACCACCAATGTTTCTGAAATTAAATCCACCTCGATTTGGTCAGTTTTATGCATTTGACCAAAGCTAGAAGCAGACAAAGCAATAAAGCTCAAAAATATCAATAGTTTGTGAAAATAACTTCCCATGCTTAACTCAATTCAATGATTTCGGAAATCGCACCCAACGCTTACATCGGCTACCTAGCCAAAAGGTAACAAATAAGCCTATTTGTGTCATGCCAATTAGCGTAATGTTTTCGGCACTTTGAGCTAAAACCTGTAGAAAAATTCACTATTTAACGAATACTCAGGATATGCTCTACAACCAACTGAAGGCTGGTATTGCCTTGAAAATGATTCGTTTCGATTCGGTAGATTATTTCTATTTCGCTCGAATTTTGGTCTGGCCAATGACCTGCCTCCACATTGAACGCTATCGCGTCAAGCGTTCCGCTTGGATCATCAGTGGGACTGAGCATCATTTTGAGATGATTTTCTCCAACTTTTCTGTGCTGAACAAGGTTAAAACGTCCATCAAACAATGGCTCTGGAAACTCTTGCCCCCAAGGCCCAGCTTCCTCAATTAAATAAGCAACCTGCAGATTCAGCCATTTTGCCTCAACCCATCCATCGCTAAAAACTCTCGCTTTCAGTTGATCCTCATCAAGCAGCCTGCCAACCTCCTCAGTAAAGGCATGATCAAAAGCTTCAAAATCGTTTTTATTGAGACTTAAACCCGCCGCCATCGCGTGCCCGCCAAATTTGTTTATTAACCCCGGGTTCTTAGTAGCAACTTGATCCAAAGCGTCACGAATGTGAAACCCTTTCACTGACCTGGCGGAACCTTTTAGTTCCTCGCTTCCATCTACTTGAGCAAAAGCGATAGAGGGTCTATGAAATTTATCTTTAATCCTTGACGCTATAATTCCTACAACTCCTTGATGCCATCGATCGTCGAAAAGGCATATGCCAGGCGGCAAATCTTCGATTTTCATCGAAATTTCGTCTAGTGCCTCCCATGCTTGTTCACGCATATCTGCTTCAATCTTTTTTCTGTCTCTGTTTATTCCATCCAACGAAAGAGCATAATGATATGCCTCATTTTCTGATTCGCTCAATAGACATTCAATGCCTACTGACATATCTTCCAATCTTCCAGCTGCATTTAACCGAGGAGCCAAACTGTAACCAATGTCGCTCGCTTTGAGCCTATTAGCCTCACGATTGGACACCTTTAATAGGGCTTCAATGCCAGGGCGCGCTTTTCCCGCCCTTATACGTTTAACCCCTTCATCGACTAAAATGCGATTATTTCTATCGAGAGCAACAACATCCGCAATAGTGCCAAGTGCCACTAAATCAAGTTGATTAGCAAGATTTGGCTCTTCAAGATTGGATTTCTCAAACCAATTAAGCGATCTAAGATGGCTACGCAAAGCCAGCATAAGATAAAAAGTTACCCCAACACCAGCGATACACTTACTTGGGAATTCGCAACCAGGCTGGTTGGGATTAAGTATTGCCTGAGCAGCGGGAAGATGGCTAGGAGCAATATGGTGGTCTGTAATTAATACGGCGATACCAGCAGCATTCGCACACTCAACTCCTGCCACGCTTGAAATCCCATTATCTACGGTTATGATTAGATCCGGGTTTTTTAACCGTCCTAACTCAACAATTTCTGGAGTCAGTCCGTAACCAAACTCAAACCTGTTAGGCACCACGTAATCGATCTGCTTTAAACCGAACTGCTTTAAACAATTAATAGCTACAACGCAGCTAGTTGCCCCATCTGCATCAAAATCAGCGACGATCAATACTCGCTGCTGCTGCTCTAAGGCAATCATGAGCAGTTCAACTGCATCGCCTATGCCCATAAGCTTATCTGGTGTTAGCAAATTATTGAGACCTAACTCTAACTCATCAGCATCGGATATTGTGCGCTGCTTATATATCTTTTGAATTAGGGGATGAACTGAATCGTTGAATTGGAGACCAGTATTAACAGACCTTCTAAGAACTTCTATTGACATTAAAACCCTAGGAATGTTTTTGAATGAACTCGGTCACTGAGGATAGGCTGTTGGGCAGGACTGAATATCGTTCTTCACGATCAAACAAATCGCCTAAATGTTCCGGTAGGTTAGGTTCTTTAAGACCTGCAGCGCTAATAGCATCACTGAATTTAGCTGGGTGAGCTGTTGCTAGTGTAACTATAGGTGAAGTCGTATTTTCTGAGCAGTCTCTTCCCGATTTAACACCCACAGCAGTATGAGGGTCTACTAATATTGAATTTTTTGTAAACAGCTCACTAATCAATTGACACGTCGTTGCATCATCAACACTAGAGCTATCAAAACAAGACTTCATCTGCGCCCATTGTTCAGCACTCACACTCAATGTTTCCTTTCCGAAACGATCCATAAATTTACACAAAGCAGGCGAATCTTTACCAAGCAAGTCATACAAATAGCGCTCAAAATTTGACGAGACTAAAATATCCATGCTTGGCGAAAAGGTTTTACTAAGTTCTGTCGTAGAGTATTCATTGCGGCTAATAAAACGATGAAGAATATCGTTCTTATTTGTAGCAACTATCAATCGATCAATCGGTAAACCCATGCGTCGCGCCAAATAACCAGCATATATGTCCCCAAAATTCCCTGTCGGTACCGAAAAAGACACTTTTTTATTTGGGGCGCCTAGCTTTAAAGCCGCATAAAAATAATAAACGATTTGCATGAGAATTCGAACCCAATTAATCGAGTTCACAGCCACAAGACTCTTATTGCTTGGCAAAAACGCCTGATTCGCAAACGCTGCCTTTACGATTCTTTGACAGTCGTCAAAATTGCCTTCAATGGCCAAGTTAAAAACATTATCACCAGGCACTGTGGTCATTTGTTTACGCTGTACAGCCGAAACTCGTTGATAAGGGTGCAGAATATACATTTCCACTCGCTCAGAGTGACGACAACCTTCAAGGGCTGCTGACCCCGTGTCACCAGAAGTGGCCCCTAGGATTACGACCCGTTGGTCATTTTTTCTCAACACATGGTCTAGAAGGCGCCCTAATACCTGTAGGGCAAAATCCTTAAAAGCCAGAGTTGGGCCATGGTAAAGTTCCAGTAGATATTCATGTTCAGACAATCGCGTCAGCGGAGCAACTTCAGGATGCTTGAATGCAACATAACTTTCATCAATGACTTTTTTTAATTGTGATGTCGGAATTTCGCCATCAACGAACGAAGTGACGATTTCTAAAGCTAAATCCGCATATTGCAGAGACTTCATTGCCTCGATCTGTTCCGCAGAAAAAGTTGGAAGAGTTTGGGGAATAAACAATCCGCCATCAGGAGCTAGGCCAGAAAGAAGAACTTGCTCAAAATTTTGCGGCGGGCATCCACCTCTGGTACTTATGTATTTCATTGTCATCTCGTAAAAAATAATCGATCATCAAACCTCAAATGATTCGACTCGAATGCGATTAATTGCACCGGCCACCTCTTCTAGACTCTCTATTTCATTCATAGCTAGATTCAAGTTTCTTTCTCTTGCTAAATGAGTAAGAATTATAATCGGTACTATTTCACTAATTGGTTCTTTTTGTATAACCGCCTCAATACTAATTCCATGTGTTTGCAAAATACTTGATATTTTTGCCATTACTCCCACTCTATCCATCGCTGGAATTCGTAGGTAATATTCTGTTTTGATATCTTCAATATTTAATATTTGCGCATCTTCATACATCGTTTGATAACCAAGCGATGGATAAATAGGACTCTCAGATCTAGCTATTTTATGACGAGCTATATCAATGAGGTCAGCAACAACCGCTGAAGCGGTTGCGTCACCACCCGCCCCGGGCCCGCTGTAAAGAGTTGAACCGACCGCGTTACCATTAATCATAACCGCATTTTCAACACCATTCACATTAGCAAGTAATTGGGCTTTTGAAATTAAAGTAGGATGCACTCTCATTTCTATGCCGGACAAAGAACGGTTCGCAATACCAAGGTGCTTAATCTTATAACCTAATTCATCGGCGTAACTAATATCCTCTGGGGTGATTTCACTGATTCCTTCCGTATAGGTCTTATCAAATTGCAAAGGAATACCAAATGCAATTGAACTCATAATAGTAAGTTTATGCGCTGCATCAATACCTTCGATATCGAATGTCGGGTCAGCTTCTGCGTAACCCAAGGTTTGAGCTTCCTCTAAAACGTCATTAAACTGACGATCATCTGAAGTCATTTTCGTAAGTATAAAGTTTCCGGTTCCGTTTATTATGCCTGCTAGCCAGTTAATCTTATTTGCCGCAAGCCCTTCCCGTAAACCTTTAATTATTGGAATCCCCCCCGCAACGCTGCTCTCAAACGCTAAAACAACATTGCTCTTTTGAGCTACTTCAAAAAGCTCATTGCCCCGTTCCGCAATTAATGCCTTGTTGGCGGTGATAACATGCTTCCCGTTCGATAATGCTTGTTTTATCACTTGATATGCAGGGTCGTAGCCTCCAATTGTTTCAATAACCACCTCCACCGATGGATCATTCACCACCGCGAAAGGATCTGTCCCTACACAAGGTATGCCATCAACCTGCGAATGGTTTAGCGTCCGGGTAGCAACCTGAGATACGCTTATAGACGCGCCGGCACGGCGGCGAATTTCGTCTGAATTTTCTCCAGTTAACAACTTAAGTGTTGCGCCACCGACTGTGCCAAGACCACAGATACCAACCTTGACTTCTTTATCTAACTTATTTTCCATCTTAAATAGGTTCTCTGCTACGAACGATCTTAATTATTGAAATACACCACTTGATTTTAGCTATACCGCTATTAAATTATACTTCAAGTGAGCGAATATTCGCAGACCTGAGTTTTTTTTCGACAAGGATATAAGTAAAAAAAAACCCGCTAAAAAGCGGGTTTCATTGCCAATGTTGAGCGCAAACCTATTCAATACCCATCATAGACACTAATCGATCAACATCCATATAACCTGGAATTAAACGACCATCTGGAAAAATTAAGGCTGGCGTCCCAGAAATGCCNATCAAATTACCCAGCTCNTAGTGCTCCAGTACTGGAGTTTCACAATCACGGGCTGGGAGATTCTGTCCATTTTTCGCCTGGTTCAGCGATTTGTGTCGATCCTGTGAACACCATACTGAAATCATCTTTTCATAAGATCCAGCTGACTCACCGCCTCGNGGATATGCAAGGTAACGGATCTCTATTCCTTTAGCTGTAAGAGATTCCACATCTCGGTGCAGGGCTCGACAGTAGGTGCAGTCAACATCGGTNAACACNGTTAGTGTAGCCTTGGGTTCATCATCTGGAGAATANACGATCATTTGATCTTCAGGTATGCTCTCAATTCTCGCAACTGTCCTGAGCTGCCGAGTCTCTGAAGAGAGATTCACCAAACCTGAGTTAGTGGTCTGATAAAGATCCCCAGCGAATAAGTAATCGCCGGACATGTCGCTATATAGCAATTCACCTGTATTTAGTTCAACTTCGTAGACCTGAGACAATGGAGTTTTGTTAANTGCTATTATCTCAAGTTGGCCCTGAGAAGGTAGCTCAATTGCCTGCCTAAGCTTGTTAGCGAGCTCCTGAGAGATCTCAAAATCTTGCGAGTACGCTTGCACAGAAAAAATACTAAAAATAATGAGTTGCATCATGAACAGCTTTGNTTTCATATTTTCTCTCCTCAAAACAGGATTTTGACAGTTAGACACCACTAACACACTAAACTTTTGAGAGACCGAGGGCAAGTGGTGTTTAAATTAGCCAGCGTCCGACTTCTTTTCAAGCTTCTCGGTAATGCGCGCTGCTCTCCCTGCCAACTCGCGAAGGTAATATAGCTTCGCTTGCCGAACATCTCCGCGTCGTTTTACCTTNACGCTATCAACCAAAGGGCTATAGGTCTGAAAAGTTCTTTCTACACCTACCCCATGCGATATTTTCCTCACCGTGAAAGAAGAATTTAAAGCTCTACTACGCNTCCCAATAACTACTCCTTCATAAGCTTGAAGCCTCTCACGATCGCCCTCCTTAATTTTCACTTGAACAACCACNGAATCGCCGGGACCAAATTCTGGTAGCTCTTTATCCATCTGATCTTTTTCTATTCTCTGGATAATTTTATTCTTGCTCATCTGATAACTCCCAATTTCTCCAATTCTCTAAAACACTCAATTCAATNATATTACTCAGAAATTTGCTTCAAAAGATTTCTCTCTTCTTCATTCAATTTCTTTTTTATGATCAGATCTGGNCTNTTTCGCTTCGTTACCACTAAGCTTTGCTCTAACCGCCACTTTCTTATTGCCTCATGATCACCACTTAATAATACATCTGGCACATGCTGGCTATTGAAGACTTGAGGCTTCGTATATTCAGGACAGTGCAATAAGCCATTACTGAAACTATCTTGGNTCACAGAATCTTTGTCTCCTACAGCACCAGGCTGAAGTCGTGTCATCGCATCGATCAAGGTCATTGCAGCCAACTCTCCGCCACTCAATACAAAATCTCCGATAGACCATTCCTCGTCTACTTCTTGATCAATCACCCTTTGATCTATCCCCTGATATCGCCCGCACAACATGACCATGCNCTCTCTTGACGCTAATTCTTGAATACTCGCCTGATCAATCACTCTGCCTTGAGGTGATAAGTAGGCCACTCTTACCGAACCTACACTTTCATCTTTCCGTAACCCTTCTTTCGCTGCGCGTATTGCTGCTATTAGCGGCTCCGTCTTCATCAGCATGCCAGGACCACCTCCGAAGGATCTATCATCTACAGTTCGGTGTCTATCTTTTGTGAACTCTCGTGGATTAAAGTAATCTAGGTCTACTAATCCTTGCTTTATAGCTCTGCCAGTAATACCCCATTCGGCTATCGCAGAAAACATTTCTGGAAAAAGGGTGACAACATTTATTTGCATTGATTCGCCTTAACATATTACTGCTAGGGATTATCCTATTCTAAAAGTTCAGCACTCCAATCGATTTGAATTGTTTTCTGGGCCAAATCAACATTTTTAATTACAGAACCTTTTACGTACGGTATTAATCTCTCTCTTCCATCCAGACTAACAGTCGTCGGCTGAACAACCAAAACATCGTTGGCCCCAGTCTCAATTAAATATGCAACTTTCCCCAAGTTATGCCCGTCTTGATTAACTACTTCTAAATTTTCCAGCTCGTGCCAATAGAAATCATTGTTCTGGAGCTCTGGTAGGCATGCACTTTCAACACTTAACTGCTGCCCTACCAATTTTTTAGACGAGTCGGGGTCATCGTAACCTGAAAAATGAACTAACAACCCATTTGGTTGCTGACTAAACTCATCGATTTTTAAAAGTTCTGTTTGCTCCTCTACTCGCACACTGAACCGCTGGTAATTGAGTATATTTGCAGGAGGTGAAGTAAATGAATTTAGTTTTAGCCAGCCTTTAATGCCATGGACTTTGCCAATTTGCCCTAATACTATTTTCTTCGGTTTCGCTACAGAGCCATCTTTCATCGCTGCTCAGTGCAGTTTGTAACTAAGATTCAGCTGCCGAAGAAGGGCTTTCGGCATCTTTCGCCAAAGCAGCTACCCTTGGGCTAACCTGCGCCCCCTGGCCGCGCCAAAAAGCCATCCGATCTTGGTCCAGTCTCAACCTATCCTCTTTACCACGCGCCACCGGATTAAAAAAGCCAATACGTTCTATAAAACGGCCATCACGCGACTTTCGGCTATCACTTACCGTAATGTGGTAAAACGGCTTCTTCTTTGCTCCACCTCGGGATAAACGAATCGTAACCATATTTTCTTACCAATTTCGAAGGTTAAATTATTAGTCTTAAGTTAATTCAGATGAGATCCAAAACTAACTAAAATCTAAGCGGCCGGTATTCTATGTTAATTAAGGCGTTAATGGAAGCAGCCATTGAGGCTATTTATCTGATTTTTGGTCAATTTTCTCTATCTTTTTGATCCGCAATATTTGAAAGTTCGCTCTTCACCTCAGGATCAGAATCTTGGAAATTTCCCTTTAGTAAAAGGCGGCATGCCGGAAGCACCTTGACCTTGCATGCCACCGAGGCCCCGCATCATATTTGCCATCTTACCACCTTTCATTTTTTTCATTACTCGCTGCATCTGTTTATGTTGTTTGAGCAACCGGTTAAGGTCTTGAATTTGAGTGCCAGAACCGGCGGTAATCCGCCTCTTTCTGGATCCATTTAAAACATCCGGATTTGACCTTTCCTTCATGGTCATTGAGTTGATTATTACTTCCATCTTACTAAAATGGGAGTCATCGATCATGTTAGACGCGCCCGGAGGCAAGGCACCCATTCCAGGCAATTTCTCCATTATGCTGGAAGCGCCGCCCATAGTTTGCATCTGCTTCAACTGCTCCTTGAAGTCCTCAAGATCAAACCCTCTTCCTTTTTTTATCTTCCTCGCTAGTTTTTCAGCCTTTTTCTTATCTAACTTTGTCTCTGCTTCCTCGATGAGGGATAACATGTCGCCCATTCCCAAGATTCTGGAAGCCATTCGATCAGGATAGAAGGGCTCAAGGGCATCTGCTTTTTCTCCAACACCTATAAATTTTATAGGCTTTCCTGTCACGTGCCTCACAGACAATGCAGCCCCACCTCTAGCGTCGCCATCTGCTTTTGTAAGCACCACGCCGGTTAGAGGTAAAACATCGTCAAACGCCTTTGCAGTAATCGCCGCGTCTTGACCTGTCATCGCATCAACCACAAATAAGGTTTCCACGGGGTTTAATTCAGCGTGTAACCTTTGAATCTCGTTCATCATTTGTTCGTCTAGCGCAAGACGACCCGCTGTATCCACAATTAGGACATCGAAGAACTTGCGCTCGGCTTCTAATAGGGCTCCACGAACGATTTCAATAGGTACCTGACTTTCATCACTGTTAAAAAAATTGACCCCTAAATCGGTCGAAAGGGTTTTCAATTGTTGAATGGCGGCTGGACGATAAGTATCCGCACTTACAACCAAGACGGATTTCTTTTCTTGCTCCTTTAACATTTTCGCGATTTTTGCAACGCTGGTTGTTTTGCCAGCACCTTGCAGGCCTGCCACTAATATTACTGCAGGCGGGGAGACTTTGAGGTTCAACTCCTCATTAGCCGAACCCATTATGCTTTGTAATTCCGATTGAACAAGCTTAATCAGAGCTTGNCCTGGGGTCAGGCTTTTAGCAACTTCCTCGCCGACAGCCTTGGTGCGCACCCGGTCTATAAAGTCTTTAACGACAGTTAGTGCAACATCGGCCTCTAATAAAGCCCTTCTGACATCACTCAGCGCTTCCTGGATGTTATTTTCGGTTAGGGTAGATTTTCCAGTCAGTGACCGAAGTACGCCAGAAAGCCGTTCACTTAAATTATCAAACATACCTAAAACTCTGGTTTAAGATACAAGCAGGCTAGTATAGACAAGTTCAGGACGGGGCACCAATACCATCCTCCGCGCCCCAGCGAAGGAATTACAAAGTCATTCTAGTATTGAGGTAAAAAGCACTTCACCCAGCATAGCCTATGTGCGACACTTTCCCTTAACTACCAAGTCGGCGAACAAATGCAAATAACCATTACCTCAGGCATTTTAGCAATTTCGTTTTATCTGATGGGCTTATTTCTCCAGGCCAATGCTGTTTTTGCAGGCAGAAGCAGAGAAAACAAAGTTTTTATCTTCGGTACGTTAGCTGTTATCTCTCACGCCGTGAGCGTATATGGTGTAATCCGAGTAAACGATGGGTACCAGTTTGGCTTCTTTGAAATTTCGACCCTAATAGCTTTATCCATTTCCTTACTAGTATTGGTCAGCAATATACGAAAACCGCTCGAAAATTTATTTTTGTGCCTATTCCCATTAGCAATAATCGCGATTGCTGCATCATTGTATATGCAGAGCCCGTTGCCTGCCACGGAACTAAATGTTGGGCTAGCGACACACGTTTTAACATCAGTACTTGCATACAGCTTCATAACAATAGCTGCCTTGCAAGCAACATTCTTAGCCTTCCAAAACCGCCAGCTTAAAAATCACGTTACTGGTGGAGTCATTAGTAGATTCCCGCCACTTCAAGACATGGAGACCTTCTTGTTTGAATTATTATGGGTTGGGCAGTTGCTATTGAGCTTAGGAATAATCGCGGGATTTTTATTTATCGAAGACACTTGGGGTCGAGATGGAGTGATTCATAAGACTTTTTTCTCAATACTTGCATGGTTGGTTTTTTCGGTCTTACTCTGGGGACGACACAAAATCGGATGGAGAGGAACCGCTGCAGTTCGATGGACCCTTATAGGTTTCGCTTTCTTGATTACGGGATTCTATGGATCAAAGTTTGCGCTCGAATTTTTGTTAAGTNGATAATTAAACCTCGTTACATATCGAAAAATATCCGTTTTAATTACTGCGGAGTATGTGAGTCTTTTCGGGAACGGTTTGCTCTAGAGAAAGAAACTTTTGCGTTTCAATTTCTGTTATTTTTATTCCAGCACTTTTTGCCGACAGTGCCAAAAAGTAAGGCTTCGAAATTTCAATTTGCCAAATCTGCCAATTCGACAAATCATTATTACTCGAATCAAAGTCCAAACTTAATTTATCCTCGGATGGAAAAGTGAATCTAACTCGAGAAAGGTTGCCAGATAGACCAAACCCGCAAGCTTTTAAGACAGATTCCTTCAATGTCCATAGCTCAAAAAATCGAGGCACCTGCAAGGGCGTCGAGAGATTACTAAGGCTCTTAATCTCATCCGGCGCAAAATAACGATTTGCTATTTTGAGGAACGCCCTTCTTTTATGCATCGACTCTATATCAATCCCCAAATCTCTTATACNCGATACCGCAATTATCACGCGGTTGTCAGCGTGCGAAAGGTTGAAGAATATTGGCAATCCATGACTTGGATCAAGGAAGAGTTTACCATGTGAATTGGTCTGAAATTTCCAAGTTTCGGGCGCCACCTCAGCGTATTTGCTTAGAACGACCCTCAAAAGCACACGCCCAAGCAAAAACTGTTTTCGTCGGGTACTAGACCGATAATGATTTAACCGACCAATTTCGTTTCCAGAAAGCCAAGCAGCAGATTCCGACTGAACCTCAAAAAAATCAAAGTAATCCAAATCGGCAATCCATAAATGGATCTGGGTACTCTTAAAATTAAACATCGCTTTTAAATAAACGCCCTTGGTACTTAGCTTGTTGCACTCACATCGTGACGAGAAAACGGGTATCCTGATTTAAAATACTGAAGGTTGAGTCTCTTACTCAATCGCCCCTAAAATAATTTGTTAATCGCTTTGACGATTCAATACATTTTGTCGGATAAAATCAGCGAGAAGAAGGTATTCATCTCGTCTTGGATCGGACTTTCTCCAAGCCAAACCGATTTCTCGACTCACNTTTTCTTTAGTAAACTTTTTCANTTGNAATTTAGTATCTCCCAGAACCTCAGCCGTAACAGCAATTTGCGGTAACAGTGTAACGCCTAAACCATTAGCAACCATATGGACNAGAGTATGTAGGCTTGTCCCTTGATAAACTAGATTTGTATCAGCTTTTTCTAATTTGCAAGCCTCTAAGGCATGGTCTCTTAGACAATGCCCTTCCTCAAGTAGCAATAGACTCTGCCCTCGCAACTGTGACTGTCTAATCTTTTTAGAGCTCTCCAATTTATGCCCAGGAGACAAACAAAGTAGGAATTCATCTTTGAACAGGCTTACCGTATCCATTTCAGGAAGCGAATAAGGGAATGCCAGTACAATCAAATCGAGCTCTCCCTGTTGAAGATGGCGATAGAGCTTCGCACTCATATCTTCTTTAAGGTATAGCCCCAGTTTAGGATAACTATCCCTTAACTCCTTTAACAGGGTAGGAAGCATGAAGGGACCGATCGTCGGAATGACACCGAGACGAATATCGCCTGTTAGCAGATCTTGACTTGTCTTCGCTAGACTGACGAAGTCTTCAATTTCTCCCAATATTTTTCGAGCCTGGTCTAATAATTTTTCGCCCGAGGGTGTTATCAGAACAGACCTTTTACTCCGCTCGAAAATGACCACTCCTAATTGTGATTCTAAATCCTGAATAGCCGCGCTGAGCGTCGATTGTGTAACAAAGCATGCCTCTGCCGCTTTGCTGAAATGCCTGTAGTCAGCTACCGCACAGATATAGCGAATTTGTTTTACGGAAGGTGTCATCCGAATAGATATTAATCGATAAAACCGATTACTTCATTAAAAAAATCTATTAGATTTGATTAAACTCAAATCGTAAACTACGCGTAGAGGATTGGTATAGACTATCCGCTACTGTGGCTCAAGCGACAATCGCCACTTTTAGAACTTTAACCTGGGAGAAGAAAATGTCTTTAAAAGGCTCTAAAACTGAAGAAAATTTAAAAGCAGCTTTTGCTGGCGAATCACAAGCAAACAGGAGATATCTTTACTTCGCACAAAAAGCTGATGTAGAAGGTCATAACGATGTATCGGCACTTTTNCGCTCGACGGCCGAGGGAGAAACGGGACATGCCCATGGACACCTAGAGTATTTGGAAGAGGTAGGTGACCCAGCAACAGGGCTTCCCATTGGCGACACTGAAAGCAATTTAAAGGCGGCAGTGGCCGGAGANACACATGAGTATACAGACATGTATCCGGGAATGGCGAAAGACGCNCGAGANGAAGGGTTTGAAGAAATAGCTGATTGGATGGAAACACTGGCTAAGGCCGAGCGCTCTCATGCGAATCGGTTTCAAAAAGCTTTGGATTCGTTAGAAGACTGAAGTACATCTAACCCCGCCGCCCTAAGCGAGCGGCGGGTGGTTTTAAAGATTAGGACTTAGGAGCACTTTGATGTCCGATTACGGCAGAGAGGGCGGGCTAGACGCGCCTACCCGCAACCCTCTTAACCAGAATGATCCAAAGTTCTGGGACGAAAAAAGCTTAAATGAAGAGTTAGAACGCGTCTTCGACATCTGCCATACCTGCCGTCGATGCGTAAGTCTGTGTAACGCATTCCCAACCCTCTTCGATCTAATAGACGAATCGGAAACCATGGAGGTGGATGGTGTAGCCAAGACTGATTATGATAAAGTCGTCGACCAGTGCTATCTTTGTGACCTCTGCTATCTCTCAAAATGCCCGTATGTTCCACCGCATGANTGGAACGTAGATTTTCCCCACTTAATGTTAAGATCTAAAGCGGTCAACTTNAAAAANGGGAANACAAAACTTCGAGACAGACTNATAACTAGCACNGANATGATAGGCAANNTTGCCTCAAAACCNGTTCTTAATGACGTTGTTAANTGGGGAGTTCAGTCAAAAACCGTTAGAAAGGCCCTGGACAAAACCCTAGACATTCACGAAGCAGCGACACTTCCANCTTATCAAAAAGAAACTGGTCGAANNAGAATCAAGAAATNNAGCTTNAACANAGAGGGCACTAGNAANCTCCAAGAAGNAGCATCACAACAATCAGTCGCGTTATTCACTACTTGCTACTGCAACTATAACGAACCATCGATCATCGAAAGTTTAACGAAGATCCTGAAGCACAATNAAATTCCTGTGNAGCTGTTAGAAAGAGAGCATTGTTGTGGAATGCCTAAATTAGAACTTGGAGATCTTCAATCTGTTACAAGGTTNAAAGAACTTAACATCCCGCCTCTTTTTGACGCGGTGCAAAAAGGATTAAAAATCGTGGCACCAATCCCCTCGTGTGTCTTGATGTACAAACAAGAACTACCCCTAATGTTTCCCGATGATGAGCAAGTCTCCCGCGTTGCCGAGGCATTTTTCGATCCTTTCGAATTCTTGCACTTACTTCACAAAAACAAGAAATTTAACACTGAATTCATAAACAGTTTAGGTACTGTGAGTTACCATGTCGCCTGCCATCAGCGAGTTCAGAATATTGGACCCAAAACAAAGCAAATCCTTGAGCTCGTACCAAATACGAAGGTAAAGAATATTGAGCGTTGTTCCGGCCATGACGGCACGTATGGAGTCAAAAGCGAGACGATGGAATTTGCTAACAAAATAGCNGCCCCAGTNGTAAGACAGATTAAANCTCATGAATCCGATCATTACGGGAGCGACTGCCCAGTTGCTGGAAAACATTTAGAAGCTAACTTAAAAACCGGGCACATAACTACGCATCCGCTAGAAATGCTTTGCAAAGCATACGGAATCTAACACAGCCGAATAGGTANAATTTTTAANGGTTTAACAAATGAAGAAANTTTCTTACGCTGACTTGCTGCCAAATAAAATGTATGAGGCACAAAGAGACGCCATTAGACAATCCATCATGGAACACAAGAAAACTAGACGTGTCCAAGTTGGAAAAAATATGATGCTCCATTTTGAAGACTATATGGTCATGAAATATCAAATACAAGAACTGATGCGGGCTGAGAAGCTCAATGAAGAGGAAGAGATTCTCGAAGAGCTGGCCGTCTACAATCCGTTAATACCTGATGGGAAAAACCTTAAAGTCACAATGATGCTCGAGTATCCAAATGCAGAGGAGCGGCACGACCGCCTGAAGCAGCTAGTAGGAGTAGAAGAATTAATATCTATCGAAATTGATGGCCACGATAAGGTGTATCCAATCGCAAATGAAGATTTACCAAGATCCACGGATGAAAAAACTTCATCCGTTCACTTTTTAAGATTTGAGTTCGACGATGACTCAGTAGGGTCTGCAAAGAACGGGGCAGATTGGTACATCCATTGCGAACACCTTGCCTATAAGCACACTTGTGGACCACTAAAGCGGGAAGTTACGCGGTCGCTTCTGAGGGACTTTTTGTAAAAACCTACATTAAACTTCGAGTAAAACTCATTGTCGACGTGTGCTGCTTCCGCTAACATCAACGCCCAAAACCNAATGAGAAAAATACCGGAGTCCTATGTCTCTTTTCAAAAGAAGCCTAACCGTTTTAGCATTCTTCCTGATAGTTCCCATTCCTCTCAATTCTCAGACCGCCAGCCCGTACAGTGCGTTAACACAGACCTCTATCAAGGAAGTGCACTCGACTAATTTCGGTATCGATCAAAGCGAGGTCGAGGAAATTAGAAAAGCCATGCAGACGGCAGTTGATGGTGATTTCATTCCTGGTGCACTACTTTTAGTCGGCAATAGCCTCGGCGTAGGAATGCTCGAGGCAGTCGGTATGCAGAGCCCAGAGGGCCTTACTCCGGTGAATAAGGACACCATATTCCGGATTTTTTCAATGACCAAGCCAATTATTAGTGTGGCAATCATGACCATGGTTGAAGATGGTATAATTGATCTAAACGACCCTTTGGAAAAGTACATACCCGAATTTGCCAACTTAAAAATAAATGACCCTGAAACAGGAATATCAAGACCCGCCGAGTCTTCAATAACAATAGAAAATTTGCTTACTCACCAATCCGGCATTATTCAAAATATCTTTTCAGATAGCGACTTAGCGGAAAGATATACGACCGAGCTGAGAGGGGACTTTACAGCACAAGAATTTGCGGCAAAGTTAGGGTCGCTGCCAGTTCATTTCGAGCCTGGGACAGCATGGCATTACGGCCACTCGACAAATGTNCTTGGCGCCGTTCTGGAAGTTGCTGGAGAAAAGACACTAGATATTATCTTGCAAGAGAGAATTTTTGAACCTCTTGGTATGGATGAAACTAGTTTCTGGGTACCAAAGAGTAAGAAATATCGAATAGCNGAACCAGCCCANGGTGCNNAGTTGGGAGACAACACCANCCCNCGAAGAATGCTGTCTGGGGATGGNGGTTTGAATTCTACAACGGAAGACTATGTGCGATTCGCTGAGATGCTTCTTAACGGGGGACAATATCGAGGGAATCGTATCATTGAAGAGTCAACCCTAGACGTGATGCGCGAAAAGAAAATTGGCAACGATGTTTCTAGAGAGTTTTTCTTTTACGGCAACCGAGGAAATTGGGGTCTCGGATTTCATCTACAGCCGACCACTGATAAAGAAGATGGGCCTCATAACTTTGGATGGCGGGGTATAGCTGGAACATATTTCGCGGTAGACAAAGAAAATGATTTTTATATGATATATATGGAGCAGAAAAGAGGAGGCGCAAGAGCACCCTTCAATGCAAATATTGCGAATCGAATGGTCTATGAAGCAATGATGAACTAAAGATTTCTAGATTTTCTAACAAACCAATGCAATCGAGTCTAATGAATTACTGCCAACATTGTTCTGCCAGCCTGGTTCTTCGCACACCAGAAGGAGATAATCGAGCGAGGTACTGCTGTGATTCGTGTAATACAATTTTTTATCAGAACCCAAAAAATGTAGTTGGTACGCTTCCAGTTTATAANAATAAAATTTTACTTTGCAAAAGGGCCATTGAACCCAGAAAAGGTAAGTGGACTTTACCTGCTGGCTTCATGGAAAACGGCGAATCGTCTCTGGCCGGTGCTATTAGAGAAACTAAAGAAGAAGCCGGTGCTGAGTTGATTATAAAACCAGACAGCCTTTATACACTTTTTAATTTACCAACCATAAATCAAGTGTACATCTTCTTCCGGGCTGAACTCGCTAATTTGAATTTTTCCGCCGGAGTNGAATCTGAAGAAGTAGAGCTATATCAAGAGAAAGAAATACCTTGGAGCGAAATAGCCTTCCCAGTGGTGAAGACAACTATCAAACAATATTTTGAAGATACACGTTCTGGGCATTTCCCAGTTCGAATGTTTAATGTGCGCCACCATGAAGATCGAACCGTGTCAACGGAACTCATCAGTTGCAACGAAGTTCAGTCACCAGACCATAGTTGAATAACAGAGTAAGCAACTTCCTCATAAGGGTGCGACTCTTTGAGCGCTAAAATCACTTTTGACAAAACTGCCCCTTCACAAACCATTTCCACCTTAAATTCTGAAACAGTTTCAACTGATCCTTTAGTTCCTATATAAGGGTCGCTGCTCTTCTTTGGCCGAAACTGCCCATGCCCCAATGTTTGCCACGCACAAGAGTCATAAGCGCCAACTTTTCCCGCACCAGTCTCAAACATTGCATTTTTTACAGCCTCCAAATGGGTTTCTGGAACATAGAACTCAATTTTACAAAGATTTGACTTTGCCATTTTAGTCGAACCAATTTCTCGCATTCTGGAACATCCGGCTGCTTGGTGCTGACTCACCCAGCTCTTTAGGATGCCAAGAATTTTGACAAGCTCGAAAGACTCGCTCTGGATGCGGCATCATTATAGTTGCACGCCCATCCGAGCTACAAACTCCGGCCAAACCACCGGGTGACCCATTTGGATTAGATGGGTATTTTATCGCGACGTTTCCAAGATTATCGACATACCTGATACTCACCAATCCTGATTCTTCAAAGGATTTCAAGTGCTGCGAAGAAGAGAATTCAGCTCTACCCTCACCATGAGCGACTGCGATAGGAAAAAGTGAGCCATCCATTCCAGAAAGAAAAGCTGAACCCGATGACTCTATTTTCACCAAAGGGAATCTAGCCTCGAATTGCTCAGATCGGTTTTTCGCAAAAAGTGGCCACTGAGAAGCTCCGGGTATCAAATCTTTTAAAATTGATAACATTTGGCACCCGTTACAAACGCCCAGAGTCAACGTATTCGGATTTTCAAAAAATAATTGAAACTGCTTGCTCAGCCGCTCATTGAATAAAATTGATTTAGCCCAACCGCCCCCGGCACCCAAGACATCACCATAAGAAAACCCGCCACAAGCGACCATCACGTTAAATTGCTCCAGTGAAATACGACCTTCGATTATATCCGTCATATGGACATCGACTGCTGAGAATCCAGAAAGACTGAATGCGGCCGCCATTTCTACTTGCCCATTTACGCCCTGCTCACGAAGCACAGCTACTTTTGGCTTCACATCTAAATTTAGATATGGGGCAGCAATATTCTCTTTTATATTGAAACTCAAATCGTGTTCTAAACCAGGATTGCTCCTATCCAATATCAAATCGTATTCTTCGAGCGCACACTCTGAGTTGTCTCGAATACTTTGCATATGAAAGGTCGTTTCAGACCAAGTCCTATGAAGGGAAATGCGATCTTCACTAAACAGTGTGCCTTCGGCCAACCTGATATTAACCTTATCAGTATCATTTAACTCGCCGACTCGAAAGATACAATCTTTCAAATTGTATTTTCCCGCGTAAAGTTCAATGCGTTCTATATCCACTGCAGAAACCTGAATGACCGCACCTAGCTCTTCATTAAAAAGAACCTCAACAATGGAGTTGTCCGGCGTTAAACCCTCTAGTTGCACGTCAATGCCGCAATGCGATGCAAAACACATTTCTGCTATTGTCGTAAATAATCCACCATCCGATCGGTCGTGGTAGGCCAGCAATATACCTTCGTTTCGACATGCCTGAATAAATTCAAAGAAGTTGATCAAGTCTTTTGGATCATCCAAATCAGGTACTTTAGCTCCTTGCTTTCTATATACTTGAGAAAATGCCGAACCGCCCATACGATTTTTACCGCGCCCAAGGTCTATTAGGAAAATCCCTGTCTTGCCTTGAGATCTCGCTAACTCAGGAGTTAATGTTTTTCGCACATCGGTTACAGGAGCAAAAGCAGAAACAATGAGTGACAGAGGTGCAGTATTACTTTTTTCTTGTCCGTCGGTTTCCCAAACAGTTCGCATTGACATTGAGTCTTTCCCGACAGGAATGCAAATACCTAGCTTGGGGCATAAATCCATACCTACTGCTCGGACTGCCTCATAAAGCTTAGCATCCTCATGGCCATGGCCCGACGCAACCATCCAATTGGCAGAGAGCTTAATATCTGCAATATTCTGAATCTCGGTTGAGGCGATGTTTGTTATGGCTTCTCCGATAGCCATACGACCTGATGCTGCCGAGTCAACTAAGGAAAGCAGGGGCCTCTCACCCATAGCCATAGCCTCACCAGAATAACCAATGAATGAGCTTGCCGTTACCGCAGCATCCGCGACGGGCACTTGCCACGGACCAATCATTTGATCTCTACAGACTAAACCAGTGATCGACCGATCTCCTATCGTTATCAGAAAACTCTTATCGGCTACTGAAGGTAACGAGAGCACTCTNGCCACGGCATCGGCCAATTTTATGGCNTTTGTATCAAACTCTCTTNTTGCTACCAATCCCGAAAGAGCGCTACGNGCAATTTTAGGTGGTTTCCCAAAGAGGAGNTCCATAGGTAAGTCAATTGGTTTGTTTTCAAAGTGCGAATCNATTAGCTCGATCCGTTTCTCTTCAATAGCTTCTCCAACAACGGCGAATGGACACCTTTCTCTCGCACAAATACTCTCAAATTGACCAAGCGAACTCGGCGATACAGCTAGCACATAACGCTCTTGTGACTCGTTACACCAAATTTCTAGCGGCGACATCTGCGGCTCAGCATTTGGGATATCTCTAAGATAAAACTTACCTCCGCGATTACCGTCTTTAACAAGTTCAGGTAAAGCATTTGACAGCCCTCCGGCTCCCACGTCATGAATAAACGCTATCGGATTCTTCTCTCCAAGCTGCCAACACTGATCTATCACCTCCTGGCATCTTCTTTCCATCTCAGCGTTTTCCCGTTGAACTGAAGCAAAATCTAATTCCTCATTACTGGTTCCAGAAGCCATCGACGAGGCTGCCCCTCCACCCAAGCCAATAAGCATTGCTGGGCCCCCGAGAACAATCAGCTTTGCTCCTACTTCTATTTCGCCCTTTTCAATGTGGCTTTCCCGAATGTTCCCAAGTCCGCCAGCGATCATGATGGGCTTATGGTAACCCCTAACCTCTTCCTCTCCACTCTCATTAATAAACGTGTCTTCCAAGGTCCTGAAGTATCCGCACAGGTTAGGCCGCCCAAATTCGTTGTTAAAGGCAGCGCCACCCAACGGTCCATCTATCATTATCTCCAAAGCAGAGGCAATTTGTTCAGGTTTACCGAAATCTTCTTCCCAAGGCTGAGGCAAATCAGGTATTCGCAAATTTGAAACACTGAAACCAGTGAGTCCTGCTTTTGGTTTTGCACCACGACCGGTAGCACCCTCGTCTCGAATTTCTCCACCCGATCCAGTTGACGCGCCTGGGAAAGGGGCAATTGCTGTTGGATGGTTATGCGTCTCAACTTTCATGAGAATGTGGACCGGCTCCTCGCTAAAAACATACTCCTTGGACGATGGGCTTGGGTAAAAGCGAGAACTTGAATTACCGCGCATAACGGCAGCATTATCTGAGTAGGCTGAAAGTACCCCTTGAGGGGAAGCCTGTTTTGTATTTCGAATCATGCCGAAGAGGGTTTGCGCCCGCGGTGTACCATCTATTGTCCAATCAGCATTGAATATCTTGTGTCGACAATGCTCTGAATTTGCCTGTGCAAACATCATAAGCTCTACGTCATTGGGGTTACGACCCAAAGCTTTGAATTGATCATACAAGTAGTCAATTTCGTCTTTTGCCAAAGCAAGACCCATTAGCCTGTTAGACTTTTCAAGAGCATTCTTTTCTTTTGTAATATCTATAGACCGAACTGGCTTCGGGTTGGCTGACAAAAAGAGCATTTCCGCTTCGGGAATTTCATTTAAGACGATTTGAGTCATCCGGTCATGCAAATACTGATCTATATCTTTGACAGTATGTTTCAACGGATCTTCTGTCAGTCCGATATAGAATAAAATCCCCCTCTCAATGCGAGAGATATTTGACAAGCCGCAATTATGGAGTATGTCCGTAGCTTTACTCGACCAAGGTGATACCGTTCCTTCTCTAGGCACGACTAATCTTTTTATGATCTTTTCTTTCCTACCAGCCGAATTCACATAACTCTCTCCATAAGATAAAAGCGAATTCAAAAGCTTAGATTCAGAAGCTAAAAAATCAGAATCACAGTCCAGAAGATGCACAAATTGGGCACTAAGCGAACACACCGCTGGGTGGGATATTTTTAATGTGCCGAGTAATTTTGAAGATTTAAAAGCTGAGAGAGCCGTGGCCCCATAAATCGATTCCATCGATAAATTATCCAGAAAGTAGATTGTGACTGCCAACGAAGTTGAAAATCAGCCTAAATTTCACCGGCGTTTTTATGTTTAAAAAGCCCGATGACTTATTTTCTCTTCTCACGAAAAAATTCAGTTAATAAAGTTGCGCATTGCTTTTCTAGGATGCCTCCCAACACACTCACATGGTGATTATAAAAAGGCTCATCGGCTAGTCTTAGATGGCTCACCAGTGCTCCAGCTTTGGTTTCCTTTGCTCCAAAAATAAGCGAATCTACACGCGCATGTTGCATTGCACCGATGCACATTGTACAAGACTCAAGGGTAACATAAATGGCTGTCCGCGGGAGACGGTAGTTCTCCCTAATTTGCGCTGCTCTTCGAAGAACCACAATTTCCGCATGGGCGGTTGGGTCGTTATTCGCTATAGGTTGATTGTGCCCCTCGGCAATGAGCTCCCCTGTGTCACAATCCACTAATACCGCGCCCACAGGCACCTCATTTTTAGTTTTCGCTAAATGCGCTTGCTCTAGCGCCTTCATCATTAACTGCTCATGACGAGCTTTCGAGGTTTTTTCAAAATATTCACTCATTTTGACTGAATCCTTGTCGCCCTTTTTAGTTAACAGAATACCTAGTCTATAAATTAATCTGTCACATAAATGTAATATTTTGGGCGTAGGTTGTGATTTCTCATTTTGAGAATAGTTTGTAATTTTATACCTAACTAGGGGAACAAAAGATGCTAAAAAGAGTGATTTTGACTATTTTTTTCGCTTTGACTTGTCAGGCGACGACTTTGAACGCACAAGTGGGTTTCAACTATGATGTGAATGTAAGTGACGCACCAGCTTTTTTATTTGCTATGAACTCATACATGAACTCAAGTGAAGGATCCTCTGGATCTGCCTCAGTAGCACTTCGACAAAATCTTGCAAATGGACTTACCAAAACAACCCATAATATAGCGGTGATATGGCCCGACTTTGAATCCATGCAGCGCGATACAGCGAGAAATGCTACTTCAGCCCAATGGGCCGCCTTCCAAGCCTCTCTTGCAAAAGTAGCTACCATTGAATCAAACGTGATTTTCTCTGCAACTGGCCTCAGTACTAGCAATTCAAGCATGGCTTCAAATCCTAATCAATTTAAGCGATTCATCAATTTTAGAGTCGAACCCCAAAACGTCGCAAGTTATACAGAAGCCTTAACCGAACTTTGGGAAGGGTGTGATGATTCTGTCCACCATGCACTTTTTAGTCTTTTTGGTAGTGGAGAAACAGGTTTTACTCATGCAGTCGTTCAAACAGCTGCATCCGCTGAAGATCTTCTTGATGGCACCGCATGCAGCACCGATGCAACCGTCGAGTTCTTTTCAGAGGTTAGCGAAATTAGGGAAGTAATGAACGACTTTATCGCCGTACAAATGGCAACATGGTAGTGGCGAACGAATCGCTCATTGATTAAATTTAGATGAGAGTCATGTGCGATGACTTCTCACAAGAAAACAAACAGGAGAAGAAAATGGATCTAAACAATCCGGATGGTACTGGTGAACTAAAAATTAGCAGAATGACGATTGAATCAGATTGTGCTTCTTTCGACTTTGAGGGCCAAGTAGAAGGCTATGGCTCAGTTTTTTGCACACATGTATTGGAATCTGTTGACGGCGACAGGACAAGAGGTGTACTAAGCGGAGAAGCTAGAACGTTTTTAACTGATGGCACGCTGATAACTACTCCGCATCGAGGAACATTTGTAAGAGATAGCTCTACTTTGAGGACGTATTTTACAGATGCAGTGAACACTGGTGCGGTGAACTTTGTTATCTGGGATATCGACATACTATCCAAGCATGTCAAGGTTAGTTACTGGGAAATCAAATCGCCCAATTAAGTAGTCAAGAACAGAGGGCTTTGTAGTTGCCCTCTGTTCATTTTCCTACAAGATATTACCCAACCCCCTCCCGATTCTTTGCATGCGCATAGTAGGCCCAAAGCAAACGAGCCGCTACCGCTCGCCAAGGAGACCAGCTTTCCGCCATCTGTCGAATTTCCTTCTCGGTTGGTCTTTCTTTCAAGCCAAATAATAATCTTCCTGATTCCTGCAAAGCGAGATCACCCGCCGCAAACACATCGGCTCGACCCAAACTAAACATTGTGTATATCTCTGCCGTCCATATCCCAATACCAGACACTTGAGTTAATCGATTGACAACTTCCGTCGTTGACAAAGACCTGAGCGATTTAAAATTGATCCTCGCCTCAGCTAGCGCTCGGGCATATCTTACTTTCTGGCGGCTCATTCCTACTGCGCGTAGCTCATTATCACTTGCCTTCATAATTTTGCGCGGCCCATTCAGATTAGCTTTAACAAGGCGTTTCCATATAGCATTAGCAGCTGCCACACTAACCTGCTGACTTACAATCGCACCTAAGAGCCTCTCAAAACCCTCCGGCTTTAATCGCAGTGGTAGTTCTCCAGTGACCTTGAGTGCGCGTTCAAATCTAGGCTCTATACCAGCCAAAAATGCTGCTCCCTCATTAATACACTTCTGACTTTTTATAATCCTTTCATCCATTAGATCAAACCTTGAGTTCCACGTTTGTAACTCCATAGGCCAGCTTGTCAGCAAGTTCCAAAACTCTTTTCCTAAAGAACTTTAAGCGGCTTAAGCGAGATAAATTCTGAATCAAAAAGAGAATCAGTGAGTTCTGCCTATGAAGCAAGGTCGGAGGCCTTCTCTGAAAATCTTGAATTATTTCAACCTCGCGTAACCTTTCTCTCTCTATCTCTCCAAAGGCCACATCCAAACTCCGATCAGTTGGCTCACCCGAAAAAACGGGGACAAGATGATTCGCTGCCACAACCGCATCTCTAAGTGCAATATTTATCCCTTGTGCTCCGACCGGATTCATAGTGTGTGCAGCATCACCCAACAAAAGAACCCCACTTTTACTCCAAGTAGTGCACCGGCTAAGCTCAACATTCAGAACAAATTTATCTGAAATATTATCCCTGTTCCTCTCTAAATGATCTGCAAGCTCTTTTGGGCATTGTTTTTGTATCTCAGAAATCCAGGCATCTTCTCCAAGCTTTTTGATTTCTCCGTAAGAATTTTTCGCAATAATCCAACCGACTTGGAGTTCATCGTTATAACAAGCTGGACAGATCATGAAGCCTTTCTTTACAAAATTAACCAACGCTGTCCCACTATCTAAGAACTCATGCGGATATGGCACTTTAAACCAGATGACGTCAATCATTTGCTCAAAGTCTAAAACCTCAAACTTAAGTTTTCTCCTAAGGATGGACCCTCTTCCATCGAACCCAATGATAACCCTGGCTTTGATATCAAGCTTTTTCCCTTTCTGAGAAACTCTCAAGCCAGAGACTCTATTTTTTTCTCGAAGAACGTCGAATACATGACTCCCCCGAAAAAAAGTAAGCCCCCCTTTGGCCAAGCTATGCTGGACAATATGCTCCAGTAACGCGGGCTGGGACACCCACCTGAGACCACCATTTGTANTGAAAGGAAACTCAAAGTCCACCAAGGATTTCCCCTGGTTATAAACCTTAGCTCTTACATTTTTTTGCAAGGGTAATATGACTTTATCTAGATCGAATCCAATAGCCTTCAGGGCTTTATACCCACTCGGCATTATGCCTTCGCCTCTAAACTCATTAGAGAATTCAGACTGCCTCTCAATCAGTGCTGTACTGATGCCCCTGCCAGCAAGGATACTTGCNAATGCAGCACCGCCCGGACCTGCCCCACAAATGGCTACATCAAAATTGCTTTTTAAGGTACTCTGCATTCAATTCGTGCCAACAAAGAGAGTTAGTCTTGCTGTAAAGCCTTATCGTACTTGCCATTTATACCAAACCTTTTCGCAATCATAATGACAATAATAAATGTTAAGTTAGCCATGGCGTGAAGTTCTAAAAATTGAGTAGCTAGTAGCTCTTCGCTCGCTACATGTCCATGATATATCAATAGAATCAAAACAGAAGAAATCACCAGCTGTGAATGAAAGGCATAACTTTTGTTCTCAAGAATCAAGGATGTCAGAAGGACGGCCAAGATAAGAATTACACCAAATGTCGCAGTCTCTTGATAAGTTTGCAGCGAAATAGTACTGGCTAGTATCCCTGCAAAAATCACAACGGAAAATAACTGAGCAACAGCATATACTCTTTGGTGGACGCTTAACTGAGGATNAAACTTATCATCAAATACCAAATTTCCTGAACNAGGATTTCTTTCGATCACATCGTCTGGTCGCCAATTAGTAGGCCCATACCAAATCTTCAACTTGTCACTTAATCTTTTCGTATGAATAGTATCCTCAAACATTTGATAAAAAATCTGAAAATTTGCCCAAATAGGGTTCCAACTCCTCAGAGGTTTCACTGTGCCATAAACTGGTTTGATGCTTGATTTTTCGGCAATATACGTCCCGAAAATTCGATCCCAAAAAATGAACACCCCACCGTAATTAGCATCTATATACTCCGGATTTTTAGCATGATGGATACCATGATTCATAGGAGTAACGAACACCTTTTCAAATATTCCAAGATGTCCGATATGCTTGGTGTGTACCCAGAATTGATACACCAAATTTATACCCGCGACCGTCACAAACACCTGTGCAGGGACCCCAATCAGGATAATAGGTAAATAAAATACCCACTTCCAAAGCCAACCAGTGCTTGTTTGTCTGAGCGCTGTGGAAAGNTTGAACTCTTCCCCATGATGATGAACAGAATGAGTTGCCCATAGTACTTTTATTTCATGATGCATTCGGTGCATCCAGTAGTATAAGAAATCATAAGAAACAAAGGCTATAAGCCACGTCCAGACACTTTTTGTTGATAGCAGATTAAGATTAAGTTGAGAGCCCACATAAGCAAATACAACACCTTGAAAACCAAGGTTCAACATGGGGGGGAACCTACTGATCAGACCAAGTCCTAAGCTTGTGAAGGTATCACTAATTCTGTAGTTGTTTTTGCCCACGCGCAAACCATAGGCATACTCGATCAAAATTAAAATCAAAAACACCGGCACCGCCAATGTGATAATCACCGACTTATCAGTAGCAACCACTTTTCATTCTCCCGTTTTGGTTGATTTAGGTTTTATGATTGAAAGAAGCAGAAAAATCATCAATACAACAGCTAGAAAGGGAGCGTAAAGAGCCCCCGGTGGAATTGCAGTGCGATAAACATCTTCGCTCAACGTTGCAAAAACCAAGGGGTAGTAAAAAACTCTTATTGTCCATTCAGCAAGCCAAAGAATATAAAGCGCAGGAATTAGTGAGCGAATCTTGGCTATACAACCCCAACAAACAGTACAAAAAATTAGTTGTGACATTCCCCAAATTGAAAAAAGCATGTGGATTAAAGGACTCGGATCAGGATCGCCTTCCAATCGGATGTAGTTGGCTATTTCGTACAGACCATGTTCAAAAAAAAACATGTGTACGAAACTTCTCCATGTCATGAGACAGGTGAAAGAAATGAAAAAGTAATAAGCAACTTTTTGCCCTCTAAATTTGTTATCAATAACCTCAGGAAGAATTATTTTCCAGTCAAACATCCGTCATACCTAAGCCTTTAAATCGACTATTTAANCAAACTATCTTTGTAATGATCTGAAGTATGCCTCGCTGATGCAAACTTCGCTAAATCAAGTTCTTCACGAACTTTAGTTCCTACTTCTGACGAAATTTCATCAATTGGAATTCCAATCGAATCAGCTATTCGCACCATACGTTGAAAATTCGCAGCTACTGCTGCAGCCTCGACAACAACTTTCGGCCCAGCAATATCTAAAAGATTATTCCGACTAGTTTTCAATGACTGTGTATCGCGTGAGACTATGGCTTCCGCAAAGCGCATGAGAGAGACGCCAAATTCTATTCCAAGAGCTGCAGCGTCAACATTCCCGTTAATTCCTTGAATATCAACTTCTACCCCTGAACCATTCGCGCTCCCACGGAGCATCGATGCATGTGCATTAGTTCAGTAAAAGCATTCGTTGATCGAAGAAACTCTCCCGGCAACCAATTCCATTTGAAGTCGATTTAGAGCACGCGCGTCACCCTGGTAGTAATCTCGCATCTTTTCTAGAGGTATATACTGAGCCGCGGCCAACTCCTTCCAGTCCCGCAGCGCATCGGGCACTAAACTTAATGCTCGAACAACATTTGCACCGAAGCCTTTAGACCATAAGTCTCTTTCATTTCCAATTGCGCCATCATATGGAATGGTCGGGACAAAACCGATATCGTTGCCCGTTTTAGCTGGCTTGTATCCCGTGGGTTCACCGCGAAAAGGGCTCGGAAGGGTTTCTAATTCAACATCGAGAGACCTATGAAATTCATCAATACTGAAAACCGCAACCACAACGCCCACGAGCTCAACATATGCAGGCTTAGATAGTCCCTTCAACTCATTCTCATTTATATAGGTCTGAGTTATTCGGCTTTGATCCGTAACTACTCGATGAACGGCATCTATGACAGTCTGCGAAAGCCCATCAACAGGATCATGCGAACCTTGCAGATTGTAAGGAGAGAGCGCCATTTTGCGCTCTTTGCAAAACGCGCAACTAAAAGCGCCACGAGTCGCCTTTGCAATCGACACTCGCTCCGTACCGCTCCACCAGGAACCCGGGCTCGCCAACTTCTGCCAATAATTCCTATGCGCAACTTTAATCTCATCAGAGATCTCAAATTGACTATTCTTATAATCAAACAGCGCCATCTTGATTTTTCTTCCCCCAAGAACAATCGACTCTCAACAAAAACTCACAAACCTTTAGCCTTGTATGAAGCCGCAACTTTCTCTATTGCTACCAAATAGGCGGCTGTGCGTAAATCAGACACATTCTCTTGTTCATGCCAAAGAGCACGCATTGATTGAAGCGCTCCGCGCATTGTGTCATCAAGGCCCGATCTCACCAATTCAAGTTCACCTGCACCTTGTGTGTATTTTTCTTTGAAATTCGACGACATATCCCATTTGTCTCCGAGCACCTGAGAGATAGTCTCAAGCTCTCTGATCACCAACTCATTGCGGGCTTCCTGCTCGCGTCTTTGCATGCGACCAAAACGCATGTGACTAAGATTTTTGACCCACTCAAAGTACGACACGGTTACGCCACCTGCATTTGCATACATGTCTGGAATAATGACACANCCCTTATTCCTTAAAATTTCATCTGCGCCTGCTGTTATTGGGCCATTAGCCGCCTCAATAATTAACGGCGCTTTGACATTTGACGCATTAGCAATATTTATTACGCCCTCCAAGGCGGCAGGTATTAATATATCGCATTCTTTTTCGAGTAAAACCGCACCATTCTCTTGGTATTCAGCATCAGGGAAGCCTGCAACCCCTCCGCTCTCCATTATCCAGTTTCTGACCGCTTCAATCTCTAAACCGTTAGCATTATAGATCGCTCCATCTCTCTCAATAACACCTGTAATTAATGAGCCATCCTCTTCACTGAGAAATTTTGCAGCATGGTAACCAACNTTCCCGAGCCCNTGAATAATAACTTTTTTACCTTCGAGNGAACCCGTGAGGCCTGNCTNTACNACATCNTGAGGTTCTCTAAAAAATTCACGCAGAGCGTATTCAACCCCCCTACCTGTNGCTTCAACTCGTCCAGCAATTCCTCCAACGTTTATTGGNTTGCCTGTTACACANGCCTTTGCATCAATATCAGTTGTATTTATTTGAGTATATTGATCGGCTATCCAAGCCATTTCTCGCTCACCNGTGCCCATATCAGGTGCNGGCACATTNTGNCTNGGATTAATCAAATCTCTCTTGATGAGCTCAGATGCAAATCTTCGCGTAATCAGTTCCAACTCATGCTCATCAAATTCTCTGGGATCAATACATAACCCTCCCTTTGATCCACCAAAGGGCACGTCAACTAACGCACACTTATACGTCATCAGTGCGGCCAACGCCTCTACTTCATCTTGATTCACAGAACTCGCAAACCTAATCCCCCCTTTGACTGGCTCCATATGGTCAGAATGCACAGCTCGATAGCCAATGAACGTCCGTATTTCACCACGCAACCTCACACAAAACCTTGTTGTATAGGTCGCATTGCATGTTCTAATTTGTTCTTTTAACCCTGGAGGTAGTTCAATACATTCAACCGCTCGGTTATACATTATGTCGACGCTTTCTCGAAAGCTAGGTTCTTTCACCACAGGTACACCTCATGTTTAAGCCATCTATTTTATAATTCGATAACCAATTACCATAAATTACTTTGAACCAAAAGACCACCTGACAGAACAAAGATTTGTCTGTTCATCTGATCAGTATAAATGACCAGACTGAAAAAAAAGAGAGCTGTAGGAAATTTAAAATGGCTGGTTGTGCGGCACATACGGGGAGAATCTAGCCGGATTCTCGTACTATTTACGAGTAATCAAATTCCCCAGTTTTTGTAAAATACTGTTTTGGTCAGCTTCTGAAGAAACCTGCCCCTTCACGTCTTTTTCAGGGCTGGTTTTAAGAAGCTTGTCAGCCAATTCTGATGTCTCAGGATGTGCAGAAATGTATTCTTTTAAGATTTTCAATTCCTTTCTGTTAACTTTTGGCAATTCAAAACTTTGAAATGAGGAGACAACGCTACTTACATTTGGGTCACGCGCATTTTTTTCAGAACGCGGATCGATGCTAAACGCGCCAAGATTGGCAGCCTTTAACTCCAGTCTAAGTGAATCAATTAATTCCCAGTCAAGATTTTTAGCAAAGCTTTCATTGTCAACAACTAATATTTTCCTAGTCCCACTAACCTTACTCGACCCAATGAGCGCCATATCGATATTTTCNAACTCTTTGTTTAATATCACCGACAAATCATCTCCAAATTTGGGGTCAAAAAACAAAAGCCCTAACTCCTTGCTTTTCAAGCAATCAATTATCACCTCCTTGTAGTATTCAAGGTACGATGCTACCTCGGATTGCAGGAAGCAAAACGGAGTCTCGGATTCTAGACACAAAATGACTTCATTTAGCGTATGCTTATGTCGCTCGCATAAGACGAACGCACCAGCAACCTCTAGCTCAACCGGTTTAACCTGTTTTCTTTGAGTTTGAGTTGCCTCCTCTTTAATCTCAGCCTTACTAGCCATTGAAGTTTTTTTCTTCACATTTGAGGTCTTTTTTGCAACCTTTGTATGACTTTTAATTTCTTGAATTGAATCAGGTTTTTTAGGTTTCATGTTAGTTTGATCATCTGATTTTTTGGTTTGCAACGGCTGAGTAGAACCCTTCTTGGTAATCTTCCGAGCAGCAGGAGATTTAGCTTTTACCTGTGATTTCTTTTTTGTCACCCAGAACTCCTTACGGTTCTATTTTATTACCACTTTCATCAAACTTCATTTGAGCCGGAATTTTAAGGCGTGGCTTCTTTGCCCTTTCACCACCTTTTGTAAAGGCATTTAGCTGGAACACATAGGCTATTACCTCAGCAACCGCTTCAAACAAAAGTCTCGGGATATCATGGTCTACCTCAGTTGTAAAGAATAGGGCCCTTGCTAACTGTGGCTCCTCAAATATATGAATACCGGACTCTTCGCCTTTTTCCCTTATTTTCCTAGCCATGAAGTCAGCACCCTTGGCTACGACTTTAGGGGCTTCATCAGTTCCCACTGCATATGAGAGGGCTACGGCAAAATGGCTTGGGTTTGTAACAATAACATCAGCCTCACTAACCGCATCCAAGGTAGCCGCCATGGCCACCTCTCTCTGCTTCTCGCGAATTCTCTGTTTTACCTCTGGCCTACCCTCGGTGTCTTTATACTCATCCTTTATTTCTTGAATCGACATCTTTAACTTATTCTTAAAAGAAATCACCTGATAAGGTACATCCACAGCAGCGATGATAAGCAACGATAGCGATATCATTAACACNCCAGTCGATAACGTGGTTAACCCCTGGCCTGTAGCCGCATGAGGCTCGATAACAGTTAGGGTAAATATTTCATCAAAAAAGAGAAACAA